>NZ_JAMYMA010000007.1:0-321517 GCF_040318275.1 Mesorhizobium sp. M1217
AATATTACCCCCCCCCCCCCCACCCCCCCACCGCCCCCCGCCCCAACCCCCCCCCCCCCCCGCCCCCCCCCCCCCCCCGGTTCTCATTCGTCAGAAATCGGCAGGTTTAGTTTAGCTCGCCACGCTGGCCTGCGGCGCCGAGCGCTCGATCAGCATTTGCCGGACGGTCGACATCGAGGCACTCAGTTCGCTGATGGCGTCATCGATCAACGCCCGCTGCTTCTGCAGGCGGGCAAGCTGCTTCTCCGACTTGTCGAGCGCCAACCGCAACTGCTTGGTGTTGGAGCCGTTCGGATCGTAGAGGTCCATCATCTGCTTGACGTCACGCAGCGAGAACCCGACCTTGCGGCCGAGCAAGATCAGTTTCAGCCGGGCCCTGTCGCGGCGTGTATAGAGACGGGTTGAGCCGTCACGCTGCGGGTTGAGTAGACCCTTGTCCTCATAGAAACGCAGCGTGCGCAGCGTCACTCCGTATTTCTTGGCCATTTCGCCGATGCGGACAAGCTCTTCACCGGCTTCGCTCGACATATCGTTGGTATTGGCCGCGGCTTGGCCGGGCGAAATAAGTTTCATGGTCACTGGCTTTCCCCGTCTGGTGGCGTCGCGGTCGCGGACCTTGCGTCGCCTGAGTGAAAGCGGGGGCGTGCTTCCACTCGTGGTTTCAACAAACAAATCACAAACGGCGTAATCCGCTCGTTTACGTTTACGTCAATGCTATATCGATAGCCGCCTTACGACGCAAGAGCGTTCTGGGCTTGGAACTTTATGCCGCAGCGCCGGTGGATAACCTAAAAAGTCGTGGCCGATTTCGGGAGCGATCATGCGGCTGATCAAAATTCTACAGCGTCTTTTGTGCGTCCAAAAAGACACCCGGCGCCGTCCGCAGCCAGTCGACAAAGTTGCAACTTCTTAAGCTTGGTTAACGCGTTGTTTACCACGTTGGTGCGAAATGTGCGCATGTCGGTTACCCGTGTTTATCCTGTATTGAATTTTTCACGGTTTTTCGGAGCGCGGTGAGACCCGGGAAGCTCGTCTTCCACTGCAACAAGCCAAGCAGTCGCCTTCGTCCCGGCAGGACTTTGGGAACCTGGTGAAAGCCAGCAATTCTGAAACGGGCGCATTGATGAACAGCAAGCGGTCCTACCTCGATACACTCAACGCCGGCAGGCAGCGCAGGCCGCACACGACGCTTGAAGAGCTCAACCGTTCCCTGGAAACGCTGGAGCAGCGACTGGAGCGGACGCGCGAGGAGACTGCAAGCCATCCCGGTCCACGCCGACCAGCGGCAGAACCGCGCTATCCTAGTGCCCAACCCTATGGCCAGCAGCGCCGGTACGAGGACCCACGCGACGCGCAGCGGCCGAAAGGTCCAGCGGCGGCCGTCGACCAGAACTACCAGGCGATCGCCCGCGATATCGACCGGGTGCGCGGCCAGGAGGACGGCGTCGCCCTAGCCGGCAAGATCGCTGGCGAATTGCGCGGCCTGCGCGAAGAGCTTCGCCAGCAGATGACCTCCGGCCTGCAACGCGAGTTCGACGCACTGCGCAAGAATATCGAGCGAGCCTACCAGTCAAATGGCGGCGGCAAGGGCAGCGCCGAACTCGGCGTCGAATTCGAGCGGCTTTCCGGCGCCATCCAGACGCTGGCCGAAAAAAGCGACGACAGAAGCGTCAATATGTTGCGGCTCGAGCTTGAGCAGGTCAAGGCAGCTCTCGATACGCTGGCGCGCGAGGAGAGCGTGCAGGCAGTGGGCCGCCGCTGGGACGATTTCGACCGCCGCTGGAGCGCCTTCGAGGACCGCGTCGACGCCGATCAGCGCAAGCGCTCCGACGCGCCCGGCCTGGCGGCGCTGACCGAGCGGCTCGAACAGATCAGCAATGCCGTCAGCAATCTGCCGGAATCGCTGTCGCTGCGCTCGCTGGAGGAAAAGGTCCGCATGCTTGCCGGAGCGGTCGACCATTTCGCCCGCCAGCAGGACAATCGCGGCAGCGACACATTCAGTCAGATCGACGAGCGGCTCGACGAGATTTCCCGCGCGATCGTCGCCTCGACGGTTGCCGCGCAAGCCAATTCGTTCGACCCCGAGCCCTTCGAACGCATCGAGAAGCGGATCGATTCACTGGCCCAGCAAATCGAAGAAGTGTCGCAGGATCGTCCGGGCCGGGAGGTCATCGACCGTCTCAACACATTGTCGAGCCGCGTGGATGAGCTGGCCGGCCGAGCCAATCTGCCGGAACAAGCTATGGAGCGCCTTGCCAGGCAAGTCGCGCTTATCGCCGACAAGATCGACCATGCACCTTCCATGCCCGACGCCGACTACATCTTCCAGGGGCTCGAGCAGCGCTTCGATGTGCTGTCCAGCATGATGGAACGTCGCCAGGGCGACGCCATCGAACAAGGCAACATGCTGTTTCGCGACCTTGAGCGCCGGTTGGACGAAGTCGCCGACAGGCTGGATCAGCGCATGCCGCAGGTCGACAGCGCCGGCATCATGGATGCCATCGACGCCCGCTTCACCGCGCTGGCCAAGCGGATGGAGACGCGCGTTCCAGATCCCGCCAGCGAGGCGGCGATCCGCGGCCTGGAGAGCCGGCTCGAAGACATTTCAAGCCGGCTGGATTCGTCCGCGGCACAGGTCGCCAGCATCGACCCGGCGTTGATCCGCAGCCTCGAAGCGCAGGTCGCGGGCCTGACGGCGCATCTTTCCAAGCCCGGCACGCCGCTGCCGGAATTCGACGACATCAGCCCGCGCCTCAACGAGATCGAGAAGTCGCTGGCCGGAACCCGCGATTCCATCCTCGGCGCGGCGCGCGAGGCGGCCGAGAGCGCCGTCCGCTCGCTGGCCGGATCAAGCGCCAACACGGCGGCCGTTACCGGCCTCGCCCAGGACCTGAAGACGCTCGAGGCGCTGACGCGCCGTTCGGACGAGCGCAATTCAAGGACGTTCGAGGCTATCCACGACACGCTGCTCAAGATTGTTGACAGGCTAGGTTCACTGGAGACCGGCGAACCGGCAAGCGCAGAGTTGAGCAAACGCTTCGGCCGGGCATCCAAGATCTCGGTGCAGGACGCACCGTCGATGGACATCGACCAGCCGCTGCCGTTAACGGGCAACATGGCCGATCTGGACGGTCGCACCGCGGCGCTCGTGCGCGACGAGCCAGGTCCGCGTACGCCGGCCGAGGCGGCCGCGGCAGCCGCCCTGGCGGCCCTCGGTTCAGACACGACGCATGAAAAAACCGAGCAGGGCGGCGGCAGGAAATCGATGTTAGGCGGGCTGGCGCGCGCCTTGAAGGGCAAGAAGGAGGCCGAGATGCCGCCGCTTGCCGGCTCGGCGTCGAGCGTCGAAATACCGAGCGTCGATCTCGACGAGCCGCTCGACCCCAAGGTCGCCAATCGGCCATTGGAACCCGGCTCCGGCGCCCCCGACCTCAGCGCCATCATGAAACGTGTGCGCGACGAGCGCGGGCAGCCGGCCCGCGAAGGCGGCGCCGAAGCGGCGAAATCGGACTTCATCGCGGCAGCCAGACGGGCTGCGCAAGCGGCGGCCGCCGAGGCGGACGCCCTTAAGCGCCAGTCGACGATGAAAGGCCCGGTCAAGGCGCTCAGGATAGGCGACCTGCTCAAGGCGCGGCGCAAGCCGATCCTGATGGGGGCAATTGCCATCATGCTGGCGCTTGCCGGCCTGCAACTGGGCAAAGCCTTCTTCCCCGATCCGGTCGAAGTCGCCAACAATGACGCGGCGCCGGCTGTGGCCGCACAGCCGGTGGAGACTGCATTGGCCAGCGTTGCCAGCGAACCGAAGGCGGACGCGCAGACGGCAGCGCAGGATAGCGCGCCGTCCTCCATCGTCAGGCAGGCAGAGCCGTCCGCAGCGACGACCAAGGACGACACGGCGGCGCAAACCGGCCCCGCCACACCGGCAACCGAGGCATCGACAGCCCCCGCGGCAGCCCCTGACATGGCGGCGCCAGACGCCACGGCCGCAGTGCCCGCACCGGCAGCGGCGACGGCCAGCGACGCCGAGCCAATGGCTGCCGCGCCTGCTACCACCACAGCTGCGACGCAGGACACGACGGGCACGGTGCCGCCGGCAGATGCTGCCGCGGCAAGCGTTGCCAAGATCGAGGTTCCGGCCGGTGTCGGTCCGGCCGCCCTGCGCGATGCAGCGGCCGGCGGCGACGCCAAGGCACTGTTCGAGATCGGCTCGCGCTACGCCGAGTCGCGCGGCGTCAAGGAAGACATGGCAGCGGCGGCCAAATGGTACGAGAAAGCTGCCGATCTCGGTTTCGCACCGGCAGAATACCGCATCGGCAATTTCTACGAGAAGGGCATCGGCGTCGCACGCGACATCAAAAAAGCGAAGACCTGGTACCAGCTTGCCGCAGAGCAGGGCAACGCCAGCGCCATGCACAATCTGGCCGTGCTGTTTGCGATGGCGGCGGATGGCGTGACCGACAATGAATCGGCAGCGCGCTGGTTCCAGGCGGCGGCGGACCTCGGCGTCAAGGACAGCCAGTTCAATCTCGGCATCCTTGCGGCGAAGGGCGTCGGCATGAAGCAGAACCTCGAGGAGAGCTACAAATGGTTCGCGCTCGTCGCCAAGACCGGCGACAAGGATGCGGCGGCCAAGCGCGACGAGATCGCCAAAGCCCTGAGACCCGAGCAGCTGGAGCGTACGCGTGCCGCGGCCGAGCTGTGGAAGGCCAAGCCGCTCGATCCAGCCGCCAATTCGGCCGACATTCCTGAATCGTGGCAGGACGGCACACCGCAGACGACGGCCGGCATCGACATGAAGAAAGCGGTCCAGAACATCCAGCGCATCCTCAACAAGAACGGCTACGAGGCCGGCAATCCCGACGGCATGATGGGCCGGAAAACCAAGAACGCGATCATGGCCTTCCAGACCGACAACGACATGAAGGCAACCGGCGCGATCGACGAAAAGCTGGTCAAGGCGTTGCTCGCGCGCAAATAACGGCGGATGCGTCGTTTCCGCGACGCCCTTGCCACAGATTTCCCTGTTAACTGATTGAGTTGTTTTTTGTTTCGGCGGTGCGACGAAGTTTGACTTCACCGCCCGGCCGGCGCAAGAACGAGATAGCCTTCTGACGCAAAATGCCCGCAACGGTTGCATTCGCCAGGAGGCAAACTGATCGAGACTGACGGGTGGGCATCTATCTCCCGATCGCGGAAATTTCCGTTAACGTCTTCGTGCTGCTGGCCATGGGCGCAGCGGTGGGTTTCCTGTCGGGCATGTTCGGCGTGGGCGGCGGCTTTCTCATCACGCCGCTGCTGATCTTCTACAACATACCGCCCGCGATTGCGGTCGCCACCGGCGCCAACCAGGTCATCGCTTCCTCCTTCTCCGGCGCCCTGTCGCACATGAAGCGCGGCACGCTCGACTTCAAGCTCGGCGGCGTGCTTTTGGCCGGCGGCATCGTCGGCTCGACCGGCGGCATCTATGTCTTTGCGTTCCTGCGCCGACTCGGCCAGCTCGATCTGTTCATCTCGCTGCTCTACGTCGTGCTGCTCGGCACTGTCGGCGGGCTGATGCTGGTCGAGAGTATCAATGCGCTGCGCGTCACCCGCAGCGGCGCCGCACCGGTGTTGAAGAAATCCGGCCAGCACAACTGGATCCACCGCCTGCCGCTGAAGATGCGGTTCAGGGCCTCGAAGCTCTTCGTCAGCGTCATTCCGGTGCTTGGGCTGGGCGCGGCGATTGGCTTCCTATCGTCGATCATGGGCGTCGGCGGCGGCTTCATCATGGTGCCGGCCCTGATCTACCTTTTGAAAGTGCCGACCAACGTCGTCATCGGCACCTCGCTGTTCCAGATCATCTTCACCTCGGCTTACACCACGCTGGTCCACGCCACCACCAACCAGACGGTCGACGTCATGCTCGCCTTCCTGTTGATGGCAGGCGGCGTCGCCGGCGCACAATATGGCGCCAAGGCCGGTCAGAGGCTGCGGGGCGAACAACTCAGGGCGCTGCTGGCGCTGCTTGTGCTGGCGGTCGCCATCCGGCTCGCCATCGATCTTTTCGTCACGCCTCCCAATCTCTATTCGCTGTCCGGCGTGGGCCTGAGCTGATGGCTGGCTTGAGGACGCTCGCGGCCGCCGCCTTGCTGTCGCTGCTGGCCGCGGCGTCAGCGGCGAAGGCACAGACGCCACTAACCGAAAACATCCAGATCGGCCTTTCCACCGACAATGTCTCGATTACCGCCGGCTTTTCCGGCGCCGACCTGACCATCTTCGGATCGCTGGAAAATGCCGATCCGCTTGTCGCACGGCAAGGGCGCTACGACGTGATCGTTGTGCTGGAAGGCCCGGCCCGACCGGTCGTCGTGCGCCGCAAGGACCGGGTGCTCGGCGTCTGGGTCAATCTGGAGTCGGAGACCTTCGAAAACGTACCTGTCTCCTATTCTGTGGCGACGACGCGGCCGCTGCAGGACGTCACCGATCCGAACAGCTACAAGCAGCTGTCGCTTGGCGCCTCCAACCTCTATTTGCAGCCGGCCGACGCCGAGGACAGCCCGGCGACAATCGAGGAGTTCACCGCCGCGCTGCGCGAGCGCAAGGCGGCAACAGGCCTCTACAGCGAGAATGTCGGCGGTGTGCAGTTCCTGTCGCAGAACCTGTTCCGCGCCACCGTCAGGCTCGCTCCCAACGTTCCGGTCGGCACCCACAAGGCGCGCGCCTTCCTGTTCAAGAGCGGCCTGTTCATCAAGGAAAGCTCCGCCCAGCTCGAAATCCGCAAGTCCGGTTTCGAACAGTCGATCTTCCGCGTCGCCCACGACTACTCCTTCCTCTACGGTGTCTTTGCCGTATCGCTGGCCATGCTGACAGGCTGGCTCGGAAGACTGGTCTTCAGGAAAGACTGAACTCTCGTAAAAGTGGTTTCCCTTTCCGAGGGTATGGGCTAGACCGCGATCCCCGGTCCGACCGGGCACGAGCTGCTGCTCCCCAAATCAGAATATAGGAACGCACGATGCGACCAGCATTTGCCGGTATCGACTTCGGCACTTCGAATTCCACCGTGAGCGTGGTCAGGAACGGGCAGCCGCGGCTGGTGGCCTTGGAAGACGGCCAAGTCACTCTGCCCAGTGCGGTGTTCTTCAATTTCGAGGACAACCGCACCTATTTCGGGCGACGCGCCATCGCCAACTATACGGACAGTATCGAAGGCCGCCTGATGCGCTCGCTGAAGAGCGTTCTCGGCAGCTCGCTCGCTCACGAAAAGACGCGCATCAAGGCGCGCTCGATCGGCTTCATGGAAATTGTCAGCCTATTTGTCGGCCACCTGAAAAAGAAGCTCGAAGAAAACGCCTTCGACACAGTCGAAAGCGTCGTAATCGGACGGCCGGTACAGTTCGTAGACGACGACGCCGGGGCCGACGCCGAGGCCGAGCACGAACTCGAAAATGCCGCTCGCGCTCAGGGCTTCAAGCACATCGCCTTCCAATTCGAGCCGATCGCGGCGGCACTCGACTACGAACAGAAGGTGACGCGCGAGGAACTGGCGCTGATCATCGACATGGGCGGCGGCACGTCCGATTTCTCGATTGTGCGGGTCTCGCCCGAGCGCGCCCGCTCGCTCGACCGCAAAGACGATATCCTGGCCAGCCGCGGCATCCACATCGGCGGCACCGACTTCGATCGGCTGCTGAGCATCGCCCATGTGATGCCTCAGCTCGGCTATCTGACGTCAACCAAGGACGGCAAGCGCAATCTGCCGGCGAGCTACTTCATCGACCTGGCGACATGGCAGCGCATCAACCTGGTCTACACCGCAAGGGCGATGACGCATCTGCGCCAGATCCGCTACGAGGCGGAGCGCGCAGACCTGGTCGAGCGCTTCATCCATATCGTCGAGCATCGTTACGGCCACGCGCTGGCGGCGCTGGTCGAAAGGGCCAAGATCGAGCTGACGGACCGATCGTCGGCCGATATTGAGGTCGCGCTACCGGAGGTGAGGTTCACGGCAGAGATCACGCGCGAAGGTCTCGAAGCCACTATCGCTCGGGATATTGAGCGCGTTGCAGGTACCGTCGAGCAGACCGTCCGCGACGCGCAGGTGAAGCCCTCCGACATCACGGCGGTGTTCCTGACCGGCGGATCGACCGCGATCCCGCTGGCCAGGCAGCAGATCCTGGCTCTGGTGCCGCAGGCGTCGGTTATCGAAGGCGATGTGTTCGGCTCAGTCGGGCTTGGGCTGGCGCTCGACGCACAGCGGAAATTCGCCTGATCGGCTTAAAGCGGCGCGGCTCTCTCAGCTTTGCCGCCGAGATGCGCCTTGAGCGCCATCTGGGCCAGGCTTGGCTGCCGGTCACGATGCGTGATCATTGCAAATTCGCGCTTCGGCAGATCGATCGGCACGGAACGCAGGCTGCCTTCGGCGAGCGCGCGCGCGACGACGAGTTCCGAAATGATGGTGGCGCCGGCGCCGGCCTCGACTGCTTGGCGAATAGCCTCATTGCTCGGCAATACCAGGAATATCTGTAGGTCCGCGAACGAAATCCCGTCGCGTCGGGCAAGGTCCTCCAGCGCCTCGCGCGTGCCCGACCCGCCTTCGCGAATGATCCAGCGAAGCCCGCCAAGGTCGGGATGTCCAGGCGAAACTTCCGCGATCTCAGGGTGCGAGCGCGCCACGACCAGCATTATGCGATCGATATCGACCTTAGCACGCCGCAAAATGTCGGATTCGGTGCGCCCCTCGACTAGGCCAAAATCGGCTGCGCCATCAAGTACATTGGTCTCGACCTGCCTGGTGTTGCCAATGCTCACGCTCAGCCTGACGGCAGGATAGGCTTCGTGGAAAGAAGCGAGCCGGCGCGGCAGCCAATAACTGGCGATGGTCTGGCTGGCAGCGATCGAGAGACTGCCTGATATCGTCTGCGAGACATGCTCCAGCACATTGTTGGCGGCCGCAGCCCGCTCGAGGACCGCCTTGGCCTCGGGCAAGAATCGGCGTCCGGTCTCGGCGAGCTCGATATTGCGGCCCACTCGGTTGAACAACTGGACGCCGTGTTGCTGTTCGAGCGAGCGGATGGCGGCGGACGCGGCCGACTGTGAGATGCCTAACAACTCGGCCGCTTTGGTCATGTGCGCCCGTTCGGCGACGGCGACGAAGATCCGCAATTGGTCCAGAGTCATGCCAGCATTGAGAAGCAACTCCTATTGGAATTACAAGAACAAGTTGTTAGACAGATCGATTGCTTTGTTCTAAATTTTGGCCCGAAATCGGAAAAAAGTCGCGCCAGGACAGTCGAGGGTAGAAATTTGGTGAGGCTGTTCAAATCCGTGTTCACGCACTGGTCCCGCAGCCTGCGGTGGCGGTTCGTCGGTGAACGCTATCGTCCGGAACAGCATTACATGCGCGGCCCAGGCCCGAAGACGAGAGCCAAGGCCGCGGAACGCAAAAACATCGCCGGATCATGACCAACAAACCGCTACGCGGCGCCAACTCAGCACCATCCCAACGGCCGCTTGCCGATACGCGCGCGCCCGCCGAAGGTGACGGCGTCGATACTTCGCCTGATGTCTCCGACAGCATTGCCAAGACCACCTGCTATATGTGCGCCTGCCGCTGCGGCATCGACGTCCACATCAAAGACGGCAAAGTCCGCTACATCAACGGCAACAAGGACCATCCGGTCAACCGCGGCGTGTTGTGCGGCAAGGGCAGCGCCGGCATCATGCAGCACTACAGCCCGGCCCGGCTGAAGAAGCCGCTGCTGCGCACCGGCCCGCGCGGCTCGGGTGAGTTCCGCGAGATCGAGTGGGAGGAAGCTTTGTCGATCGCGACGAAGCGGCTTTCGAATATCCGCCGAACCGATCCGAAGAAACTCGCCTTCTTCACCGGGCGCGACCAGTCGCAATCGCTGACCGGCTGGTGGGCGAGCCAGTTCGGCACGCCGAACTTTGCCGCCCATGGCGGCTTCTGCTCGGTCAATATGGCGGGCGGCGGCCTCTACACGATCGGGGGCTCGTTCTGGGAGTTCGGCGAGCCCGACTGGGACAACACCAAATACTTCATGCTGTTCGGGGTTGCCGAGGATCATGATTCCAATCCGATCAAGATCGGTCTCGGCAAGCTCAAGGCACGCGGCGCCAAGGTGGTCTCGATCAATCCCTGCCGCACCGGCTACAACGCGATTGCCGACGACTGGATCGGCATCCGGCCCGGCACCGACGGCCTGTTCGTGTTTGCACTCATCCACGAATTGCTGAAGGCCGGCCGTGTCGATCTCGACTACCTCTTGCGCTACACCAACGCCCATCTTTTCGTCATTCAAGAGCCTGGTGCTGCCGATGATGGGCTGTTCATGCGCGACGGCGACGGCAATCCGCTGGCTTGGGACAGGGTGGCGAAGATGCCAGTCAATGCCAGTGACGCCGGCGCGAAGCCCGCACTGACCGGCAGCTTTCTCGTCGACGGCCGCCGTTGCGTGCCGGTCTTCCAACTCGTCGCCGACCGCTATCTGGACGAGAGCTATTCACCCGAGGCGGTCACTGACCGGTGCGGCATCTCCGCCGACACCATCCGCAGGATCGCCGCCGAACTCGCTCATGTCGCCTTCGAACAGCAAATCGAATTGCCGGTGGCCTGGACGGACTGGGCTGGCCGCCGGCACGAGACCATCAAGGGCCGGCCGGTGTCGATGCATGCGATGCGCGGCATCTCGGCCCATTCGAACGGTTTTCACTCTTGCCGCGCCATCCATCTGCTTCAGGTGCTTCTCGGCACCGTGGACGTGCCGGGCGGCTTTCGCTTCAAACCGCCTTATCCGCGGTCTGCACCGCCGGGGCCGAAGCCCGCCGGCAAGAATGTGAAGCCGATGACGCCACTGGACGGCATGCCGCTCGGCTTCGTCTGCGGACCGGAGGATCTGCTGATCGACGAAGGCGGCAAACCGATCCGTATCGACAAGGCCTACTCCTGGGACGCGCCGCTGGCCGCACACGGGCTCATGCACACGGTTATCCGCAATGCCTGGGCCGGCGATCCCTACACGATCGACACTCTGTTCATGTACATGTCCAACATGGCTTGGAACTCGTCGATGAACACCGTCGAGACGATGGCCATGCTGACCGATATTGATGCGTCGGGTGAGTACAGGATCCCGTTCATCATCTACTCCGACGCTTATTATTCCGAGACCGTACCTTTTGCCGATCTGGTGCTGCCGGACACGACCTATCTCGAGCGTCATGACTGTATCAGTTTGCTCGATCGGCCGATCAGCCACGCCGACGGGCCGGGCGACGCCATCCGCCATCCCGTCGTCGAGCCGGATCGCGACGTCAGGCCGTTCCAGACGGTGCTGATCGAACTCGGCGCGCGGCTCAGCCTGCCCGGCTTCGTCGACGACGATGGTTCCGCCAAATACCGCGACTATGCCGACTACATCGTCAATCACGAGCGCACGCCAGGTGTCGGTCCGCTCGCCGGCTGGCGCGGCAAGGACGGGGCCTCGGTCGGCAAGGGCGACGTCAATCCCGACCAGTTGCAGCGCTACATCGATAATGGCGGCTTCTGGCACCAGGATTTCGCCGCCGATCAGCGCTACTACAAGATGGCCAACCGCTCCTATCTCGAATTCGCCGAGAGCATGGGCTTCATCCCGAAGGCCGAGCCGATCGTCTTCCAACTCTATTCCGAGCCGATGCAGCGCTTTCGCCTTGCGGCGCGCGGCCATGGCGGGGTGCTGCCGCCGGAGGCGGAGCGCAGCCGTATCGAGACCTATATGGATCCGCTGCCGTTCTGGTACGCGCCCTTCGAAGAGGCTGCAGTCGATAGCCAAGCCTATCCGCTCCACGCGCTGACGCAGCGGCCGATGCACATGTACCATTCCTGGGGCGCGCAGAATGCGTGGCTAAGGCAGATCACCAGCCAGAACCGGCTGTTCGTGCATAATCGGACCGCCGCCGGCCTCGGGCTTGTCGATGACGACTGGGTGTGGATCGAGAGCATCAACGGCAAGGTCAAAGGACAGATCAAGCTGGTCGACGGCGTCAACGCCGATACGGTGTGGACCTGGAATGCGATCGGCAAACGGCGCGGCAGCTGGGGGCTCAAGGATGACGCGGCCGAATCCAATCGCGGCTTCCTGCTCAACCACATCATCGGCGACCAGACCTCCGCCGATACCAGCGGCAAACGCTATTCGAATTCCGATCCGGTGACCGGCCAGGCGGCGTGGTTCGACCTGCGCGTGCGCATCGTCAAATGCGCGGCCGAGGAAGCTGGCTTCACCGAGCCGCAATTCGAGCGGTTCCGGCAGCCGCCACACTTCGAGCCCTCGCCCGACAAGCTCAGTTTCGGCGCCGAATTCCGTCGGGAAAGAGAAGCTGCCAAATGACTTGCCTTCCCGCCCATACCGACAAGAAGCTCGGCCTTGTCATCGATCTCGACACCTGCGTCGGCTGCCAAGCCTGCGTTACCGCCTGCAAAGAATGGAACACCGGCGGCCATATGGCGCCGCTAACCGACATCGACCCCTATGGCGGCAATGCCGACGGCGTGTGGTTCAACCGCGTGCACAGTTATGAGCACATCACGGAGATGGGTGGGCGCACGGTCAACTTCCCGCGCTCCTGCCTGCATTGCGAGACACCGGCCTGCGTCACCGTCTGCCCGACCGGCGCCTCCTACAAACGGGCGTCGGACGGCATCGTGCTAGTCGACGAGGACAAATGCATCGGCTGCAAATTATGCAGCTGGGCCTGCCCCTACGGCGCGCGCGAATTCGACACTGATGTCGGCGTGATGAAGAAATGTACGCTGTGCGTCGACCGCATCTACAACGACAATCTGGCGGAAGAAGATCGCGTGCCGGCCTGCGTTGCCGCCTGCCCGACCAGCGCGCGGCATTTCGGCGATCTGGGCGATCCGGCATCGGCGGTGTCGCAACTGGTGGCCGAGCGCGGCGGTGTCGACCTAATGCCGGAGATGGGCTACAGGCCGACCAACAAATATCTGCCGCCACGCGCCCACACCACCCGCGCCGCATCGGTGCCGGCACAGGCGCTCCAGCCGGTGCGAGCCGAAGGCGGTTTCCTTGGCTGGGTCGACCGCATGCTTTCGAACTGACCCGCGCCTTCATGCATCCAGCCTTCTCCGTCGTCTTTTTCACCACCGCCACGGGCGCCGGTTACGGCCTGCTCGCGCTGCTTGGCGTGTTGGCCGGACAGGGCTTTATCCCGCCCGATTTCTGGCTTGGCCTCACCGGCATGGGGCTGTCGCTCGGCCTGATCTCGGCAGGCCTGCTGTCCTCGGCCGGCCATCTCGGCCGGCCCGAACGCGCCTGGCGTGCCTTCTCGCAATGGCGTAGCTCATGGCTGTCGCGCGAAGGCGTTGCCTCGGTCGCCACCTTCGTGCCGGCGGGACTGTTCGGTATTGGCTGGGTGGTCCTCGGCCGTACGAGCGGCTGGGTGGCTGTCGCCGGGCTGCTGGCTGCCATCGGCGCGGTCGCAACCGTCTGCACCACCGGCATGATCTACGCGTCGTTGAAGCCGATCGCCCAATGGCACAGCCGCTTCACCCTGCTCGGCTATCTGATCTTTTCGGCGATGACCGGCAGCGTACTGCTCAACGCCCTGCTGCAGGGATTTGCGGCAGGCTCGAATATGCTTCTGGCGGCTGCCCTGTTGCTGACCGCGCTCGGCTGGGGTTTAAAGCTGGCGACGTGGCGATACAATGATAGGCTGGAGATCCCGACCAATGCCAACACTGCAACCGGGCTTTCCGGCGGCACGGTGCGGTCGATGGAATGGCCGCATACCGAGGAAAACTATCTGCTCAAGGAAATGGGCTTTCGCATCGCACGCAAGCACAGCGCAAAGCTGCGGCTGATCACCCAGGCTCTGGCCTTTGCCTTGCCCGCTTTGCTGCTGATTGCGGCGTTTGCCTTGCCGTGGCCCTTTGCGGCGGCTTCGTCGATACTCTCCGCAATCGCCCAACTCGCCGGCATGCTGGTGGAGCGCTGGCTGTTCTTCGCCGAGGCCAAGCACACTGTTACCCTCTATTACGGACGATAGGGCAGCTCAGCCCGGCCTGAGCATCGAGTGGGAAATCGCGAAGATGCGCTCAGTGCCAAGCATATAGGCCATCAGCGTTTCGCGGCGGAACAGCCCGGCATAGGCGCGGTCAAGGAGATTGAGCGAACCGGTGTAGGCGCCGAAGGCCGGCATGATCATGCGGCCGCCATCGCCGGCAAAGCAGCGCCGCCGCACCGAACGGCCTTGCTGGACGATGCGGGCGCAAGGATGCAGATGGCCTGATATCTCGCCCTCCACCCTTACCGCCGAAGGCTCGTGCCGGAAGAGCAGAGAGCCGATGGCCAGCTCGCGCACGGTGTCGCCCGGCAGGTCGGCCGGTGCTTCCGGGTCATGATTGCCGGCGACCCAGAACCAGTCGCGCCCAACCATCAGCCCTTCCAGCCTTTCGCGAAAGCTTGCGTGCATGCGCGCGGCGCCGCCGCCATCGTGAAAACTGTCGCCCAGGCTGATGACGATCGCAGGCTGATAATCGGCAATCACCGTCTGCAGCCGGAGCAGCGTGGCGCCGGTATCGTAAGGCGGAACCAGCGTGCCGCGCCTGGCCAGTGAGGAGCCTTTTTCCAGATGCAGGTCGGATACGGCCAGAAGCCGGAATTCGGGAAAATAGAGCACGCCGCGGCGGTCGCAGATCGCGCGTTCGCCAGCGATACGGACGGCGCCCGTATCCGCCAGAGTCGCAGCCATTGCCAGCGCCACAGTCATTTCGTCCCCATGGCCTCCTCGACCAGCGTGGCTGCATCCATCAGCAGCGTCTCATCGGCCTCGCCGTGCACCGGCATCTTGCCGATCTCAAGCATGATCGGCACGGCGAGCGGCGATATCTGCTCGAGATTCTTATGCATGATTCGACCCTGGACGCGCGAGAGCATCTCGGCAAGTCTGCTGACATCCAGCAGACCGGTCGCGGCATCGGCCCGCGTCGCCTGCAAAAGGATGTGGTCGGGCTCATGGCTGCGCAGCACGTCGTAGATGAGGTCGGTCGACACGGTCACCTGGCGGCCGCTCTTCTCCTGCCCCGGGTGGCGTTTCTCGATCAATCCCGAGATCAGCGCGCAATTGCGAAAGGTGCGCTTCAGCAGCCAACTGCCGGCGAGCCAGGCTTCGAGGTCGTCGCCCAGCATGTCCTGATCGAAGAGCTGAGCCAGCGACGGTTTCTTCGCCCTGAACATGTGGCCCATATCGGCCAGCGACCATATGGCAAGCGCATAATCGGTGGCGACGAAGCCGAGCGGCCTGGCTCCCGCCCTGTCGAGGCGGCGGGTGAGCAGCATGCCTAGGGTCTGGTGCGCCAGCCTGCCCTCGAACGGATAGGCCACCAGGTAGTAGCGGTTGCCGCGCGGAAAGGTCTCGATCAGCAGATCGTCGCGTTTCGGCAGCACCGACTTGTCGGCCTGGAAACGTAGCCAGTCGGCGACCTGCTCCGGCAGCTTCTTCCAGCGCTGCGGATCGTCCAACATGGCGCGGACCTGTTCGGCGAGGTACGTCGAAAGCGGGAATTTGCCGCCGCCATAGTACGGCACCTTGGCGTCGCTGCCCGGCGCGTTCGAGACGAAGCACTCATTCTCGCGGATGCCTTCGAAGCGCAGCACCTTGCCGGCGAACATGAAGGTGTCGCCATGCGTCAGCGTTTCGAGGAACGCCCCCTCGATCTTGCCAAGAACCCGGCCGCCACGCGAAGCCGCGCCTCTGCTGCCGGCCTGGACGTAGCGGACGTTAAGCGCCGGCACTTCAATGATGGTGCCGACATTCAGCCGGTATTGCTGGGCGACGCGAGGATTGGACACCCGCCACAGCCCGTCCTTGTTGAGACGAATACGGGCGTAGCGTTCGTAGTTCTTCAGCGCATAGCCGCCAGTGGCGACGAAATCGATGACGCGATCGAATGTCGGCCGGTCGAGATCGGCATAGGGTGCTGCCGTCCGCACTTCCTCGAACAGCGCATCGGCCTGGAACGGCGCACCGCAGGCGCAGCCCAGCACGTGCTGCGCCAGCACGTCGAGCCCGCCATTGACCAGTGGCGGCGTATCCTGGGCGCCAAGATAATTGGCGTCGAGCGCCGCCCTGCATTCGAGCACCTCGAAGCGGTTGGCCGGGATCAGGATCGCCTTCGACGGCTCGTCCATACGGTGGTTGGCGCGGCCGATACGCTGTGCCAGCCGGCTGGCACCCTTCGGGGCGCCGACATGGACGACCAGGTCGACGTCGCCCCAGTCGATGCCGAGGTCGAGCGTCGAGGTGGCGACGATGGCACGCAAGGCGTTCTCGCCCATCGCTTTCTCGACGCGCCGGCGCTGGGCGACGTCGAGCGAGCCATGGTGTAGCGCGATCGGCAAGGTGTCCTCGTTGACCCGCCACAACTCCTGGAACAGCAGCTCCGCCTGGCTGCGCGTGTTGACGAACAGCAGGGTTGTCTTGTGGCGCTTGATCTCGTTGTAGATCTCCGGCGTTGCGTAGCGGGCCGAATGTCCCGCCCACGGCACGCGCTCCTCCGAATCGAGAATGGAGATCTCGGGCTTGGCGCCGCCAATGACGACGATCAGTTCGGCCATCGGCCCCGGTGGATTCTGGCTGACCAGCCAGCGCCGCAATTCGTCGGGCTCGGCGACCGTCGCCGACAGGCCGATCATCTGCAGGGCGGGCACAAACGAGCGCAGCCGGGCCAGGCCAAGCGACAGGAGGTGCCCACGCTTCGAGGTCACCAGCGAATGCAGTTCGTCGAGTACGACATAGCGCAGGTCCTCGAAGAAGCGCCTGGCGTCGGGCGCGGCAATCAGCAGCGCCAATTGCTCGGGCGTGGTCAGCAGAATGTCGGGCGGCGCCAGCTTCTGCCGCTGGCGCTTGTGTGCGGGCGTATCGCCGGTGCGCGTCTCGACAGTAACCGGCAGCCCGATCTCTTCGACGGGTTTGCCGAGATTGCGCTCGATGTCGACGGCCAGCGCCTTCAACGGCGAGATGTACAGCGTGTGGATGCCGCGATGCGCCTGCCCTGGCCTTCTCCTTGGCCGGCCGGCCAGTTCGGTCAGCGATGGCAAGAACCCGGCCAGCGTCTTGCCGGCGCCGGTCGGGGCGATCAGCAATACCGACTGCCCGCCCTGAGCCTTGGCCAGCAATTCGATCTGATGGGCGCGCGGCGACCAGCCTTTTTCCGCAAACCATTTGACGAATGGCTCGGGCAGGACGACGGCGGCTTTCTGTTCGGCAAGGCGCGGCTGCTCTGTCACGCGTCAGAGGTAGCGCGGCGGCGCGCGATCGCCAAGCAGAATCAGAACAAAAGGTGATCGATTCGCGTTACGGCCGGCGAAACCCCGTCGGATCGCCATAGAGATAGCCGATACGGGCGATCGCTTCGCTCAGTCCTTCACGCGATACCAGCATGGTGTGGCCATTGGCGTGGATCATCGTCTCGGCGTCGGTCATGATAGCGACGTGGCCTTTCCAGAACACCAGGTCGCCGCGCTGAAGCCCGGAAAAGTCCGGCCCCGGAACGAGCGGCTCGCCGATGGTTGCCGCCTGCATGTCGGAATCGCGCAGCATCTGCCTGCCGGCCATGCGCATCGCCAATTGCACGAGACCGGAACAGTCGATGCCGAAGCCCGAGGCGCCGCCCCACAAATAAGGCGTGCCGAGAAAGCTCTCGGCAACAGCAACGTAGTCGGCGGCCGCCTCGGCGACAGGCCTGAGATGACCCGAGATGACCGCTTGACCGGACGGCAACAGCGCATAATGCGTGCCGCGTGTTTCGGCTGAGCCCGTCACCGTCACCAATGATCCCATCGACAATTGCCCGCTCACCGGAAAGCGCAAGTCGGGTCCTGGATAGAGAAAGGTGCGCGGCACCGAAACGATATGGGTCGGCGCATGGTCCCGAGCGCCCAACGCCGTGTCGGCGACATAGCCGACATAGCCGTCGCATTCGCCCTGGATCCAGGCCCAGCCTTCTGCGTCCTCGAAGACGAGAATGTCATCGCCGAACAGAAGCTGTGTGTTGACACCGGCATTCGGCCGTGGCGCCTTGCGGATGTCGGCCACGGAAGCGGTGATGCGAGCCGGCCGGCCGGCGACGAACCGGTCGGCGGCGACCTCGCCTCTCAGCCTGGCATCGGCGAGATCGGAGCGGAAGGCATGGAGGCGGGCATCCCTGGCGGTCAAATCGGCAACTCGTTCAAATGGACAATTTGGTCAAATCGGCAGCTCTTGGGCTCTGGCAATGATAACATCGCCGAAGCGTTCGACAAAGAGCGCACCTTCGACTGTGCGCCTGACCAGCACGTTGCGCTTGTCGAGCTCGTCGCGGTGGCGCGACACCAACTTCAGCGCCCCCATCGTGTCGAGCGCACGGGTGATCACCGGCTTGGTGACATTGAGGCGGGCAGCCAGACCGCGCACCGTGTGCGGCGGCGGATCGAGATAGATGGTGAACAGGATCGCCGTCTGGCGCATGGTGAGATCGGGTGCGTCGTCGCGCACCTGCGACAGCACCACCTGCTGCCACAGTCGCAAGGCCTGACTTGGACGCATGATAATCGACATCCGTCCAGCATGACGGAAAATTGTTTCGGTTCCGTTTCAGTCAACACCTTCGTCGGCTATGCCGAGACATCATCCGCCGAAGCGGTTCGAAATGACACGCTCCAGCGCCCGGATGCCTTGCGCCTCGCCGCCGGCAAGGCCGTGCGGGCGGTCCGACGGGTTCCAGGCGAAGATGTCGAAATGCGCCCAGCTGGCGGTCTTTTGGACGAAGCGCTTCAGGAATAGCGCCGCGGTGATCGAGCCGGCGAGACCATCCGACGTGACGTTGTTGATATCGGCAATTTTCGACGCCAGCTTGGCGTCATAGGGCTTCCACAACGGCATGCGCCATAGCGGATCCTCGACCGCAACGGAGGCGTCCGCCAGCTCGGATGCAAGCGCCTCGTCACCGGTGTAGAAGGGCGGCAGGTCGGGGCCGAGCGCAACACGGGCAGCGCCTGTCAGTGTTGCCATATCGACCAGCATCTGCGGCTCCTCGTCGTCGGCCAAGGCTAAGGCGTCGGCGAGGACCAGCCGCCCTTCAGCGTCGGTGTTGCCGATTTCGACGGTGATGCCTTTGCGGCTCACCAGCACATCGCCTGGACGGAAGGCGTTGCCGGCTATCGAATTCTCGACAGCGGGGATGAGCACGCGCAGCCGGACCTTCAGCCCGGCGGCCATGATCATGGAAGCGAGGCCCAGCACGTTGGCAGCGCCGCCCATGTCCTTCTTCATCAAAAGCATGCCCGAGGACGGCTTGATGTCGAGGCCGCCTGTGTCGAAGCAGACGCCCTTGCCGACCAGCGTTATCTTGGGGGCATTCTTCGGCCCCCAAATCATGTCGATCAGGCGCGGCGCGTCGGCCGAAGCGCGACCGACGGCATGAATCATCGGAAAGTTGGCGGCGAGAAGATCGTCGCCCTTGGTCACCGATATTTCAGCCTTGTGCGTCGCGGCCAAGGTCCGGGCGGCATTCTCCAGCTGGCCGGGACCCATATCGCTGGTCGGCGTGTTGACCAGGTCGCGTGCCAGGAAAACGCCATCGGCGATGCGTCTGACGCGAGCGGCGTCGGCGCCGGACGGCAGCGCGAAGCGAAGCGTCCTGCCGGGCTTCTTGCCATAGCGGGTGAAGACATAGCCGCCGAGTGCCAGCGCGAGTGCCGTAAGCTCCGGCTTGGCCGGTGCGGACGCAAGACGCCACTCGCCTTCGGGCAAGGCTCTCGCCAGTGCCCCGACGGCCATTGCACCCTCGGCGTCGCCGGTGCCGAACAGGGCTCCGGCAATCGCACCGTTGTCGCCAGGCACAACCAGCGTCCTGCCGGCCTCGCCGGAAAAGCCGTTGGCCTTGGCCCAGGCGACTGAGGATGGCTCAAGGCCCGCCGCCGCCTGCGCATCCTTCGCCACCAGATGGACCGGCAGCGCATTGCTCAATTTTTTCTCGACGAGTTCAACAGGCATTCGCTGGTCTCCGGCTTCTGAGTCGGCATTTCTTAACTCTCCGTTAGGGTTAACAGAATATTTCTGCGGGAGGGAAGATGACCACGCAAATGGTCACGCGCATGAACGGAGCCCTGGTGCCGATGCCGACCGACCGCAGGATGAACGCCAGCGCAAATAGGCTGATCACCACGGCGTTGATGATGGTGCTTGCCGCAAGCGTCGCTGGCTGCGGAACCAGCAAATTGACGACTGGCTCGATTTCTCGCCCAAGCGGCAAGCCGCTGGAAACAATGTCGGCGGGCGAACTGCACAACGCCACGATGGCGCTCGGGCAGTCCTACTCGAAAAGCCCCAACGACAAGCGGATCGCGACAAACTATGCCGCGGCGCTGCAGATGGACGGTGACGCCGACCAGTCGCTTGCGGTGATGCGCAAGCTGGCGATTGCCTTGCCGAAGGACCGCGACGTGCTCGCCGCCTATGGCAAGGCGCTTGCCGCCAACGGACAGTTCGAGCCAGCTCTCGATGCCGTGCGCCGCGCGCAGACGCCCGAATATCCTGACTGGAAACTTGTATCGGCGGAAGCTGCCATTCTCGACCAGCTCGGCCAAAAGGACGAGGCGCGTCAAGACTATCGCAAGGCGCTGGACCTCAAGCCGAACGAACCGTCGATCCTTTCCAATCTCGGCATGTCGTATGTGCTGGAAGGCGATTTGCGCACGGCCGAAACCTATATGCGCTCGGCCGCCCAGCAGCCGAATGCCGACAGTCGCGTCCGCCAGAACCTAGCGCTGGTCGTCGGTCTGCAAGGACGTTTCGACGAGGCCGAGAAGATCGCCTCACAAGAGCTGTCGCCGGAACAGGCGCAGGCCAACGTCGCTTACCTTCGCCAGATGCTGGCGCAGCAGAATGCCTGGAGCCAGCTCAAGGAGCAGGACAAGGCAAAGCCTGCCACCAACTGACCGCTTCGAGCGCCGAACCGGCGCGAGAATTCCGCAACATGTCAAACGCAAGGAGCCGCGCGACACCGGCAGCGCGGCTTTGAATCGTAGCAGCGTTTGTGGCGACGCCGCTTGGGCTACTGGCTGCTCGATTTCGGCTGGTCGCCAAAGATGCCGCGCTGACTCACCTGGATGCCGGCGGGACCCAGAATGATGGCGAACAGCACCGGCAGGAAGAACAGGATCATCGGCACGGTAAGCTTCGGCGGCAGCGCGGCCGCCTTCTTCTCGGCGGCATTCATGCGCATGTCGCGGCTCTCAGCGGCAAGCACGCGCAGCGCATGCGCCACGGGCGTACCGTAGCGCTCGGCCTGAACCAACGCCTGGGACACCGACCTGACGGATTCGAGGCCAGTGCGGCTTGCAAGGTTCTCGTACGCCTGCTTGCGCTCCTGCAGATAGGAAAGTTCGGCATTGGTCAGGATGAATTCTTCCGCCAATGCCACCGATTGCGCGCCGATCTCGTCGGCGACCTTGCGAAGCGCTGCTTCCACCGACATGCCGGACTCGACGCATATCAGCAACAGGTCGAGCGCGTCCGGCCACGCCATCTGAATCGACTGCTTGCGCTTGGTCGCACGGTTGTTGACGTAGAGCACCGGCGCGTAGAACCCCGCATAGGCAACCACGATGCAGACGAACAGCTTCACGAAAAGCGGCTGCTCGGGCAGTCCTCCAAGCACGAACAGATATATGGCCGCCAATGCAAAGCCGATGAAGGGCAGGACGAGGCGGAAAAAAAGGAAGCGCGTCAGCGGATTTTGGCCGCGAAAACCCGCCACTTTCAATTTCTGCAAGGTACCTTCGTCCGCCAGCGCACGCCTGAGATCCAGGCGATCGACAATATTGCGCATGCCGACCGACTGCTCTTCGCGCAGGCCCTTGCGGCGGCGGTCGGCTTCGACTGCCAGCCGCGCGCGCTGTTTGGCGCGCAGCTCATCGCGCTCCAGCGCCACGGATTTCATGCGCGCCTTGAGCTGGTTCCCGCCAAAGGCGGGCAGCAGCGTGAAGACCGTCGCAAACACCGCGATGCCGACCAGCAGTGCGATCAGCAGGGACGGGTCGGTGAGAGTTCTGATGACGTGATCGGTCATACGCGCGAATCCTAGACTTCGAAGTTCATCATCTTGCGCATTACCAGGATACCCATCGACATCCAGACGCCGGAACAACCGAGGATCAGATGGCCGGTGCTGGTGGTAAAGAGGGGCATGATGTAGTTCGGGCTCGTCAGATAGACGAGAAAGGCGACGACGAAAGGCAGCGCGCCGATGATCACGGCGGATGCCTTGGCTTCCATAGACAACGCCTGGACCTTGGCCTTCATTTTCTTGCGGTCGCGAAGCACGCGCGAAAGATTGCCCAGCGCTTCGGAAAGATTGCCGCCGGCCTGAGACTGGATCTGGATGACGATGCCGAAGAAGCTCGCCTCGGTGCACGGCATCGTTTCGGGCATGCGCATGGCCGCGTCGGGGATCGACAAACCCATTTGCTGCGAATCGACGATGCGGCGGAACTCGGTCTTGACCGGCTCGGGGGATTCATTGGCGATCAGGCGCACGGCGTCGTTCAGCGGCAGGCCAGATTTTACTGCACGCACGATGATGTCGAGCGCGTTCGGAAATTCGTTGAGAAACGCCTTGACGCGGCGTGCGCGGCGAAACGAGACGAACCAGCGCGGCAGACCCAAGACACCGACCAGCAGCGCAGCCGGCAAGACCAGCAGCGGTGCGCCGATGAAATAGACCAAAGCCGTCAAGACGACGCCGCAGACCGCCGAATAGACATAGAAGCGCTCAATCGAGACCTTCATGCCGGCCTGGCGGATTTGGATCTTCAGCGGTGGTTTCTTGACCAGGCTCTGGTTGGACTTTTGCTTTTGGTCGAGATCCTTCAGCGAATCCTGGACGGATTTGCGACGCTTGGCCGCTTCCGCCACGCGATCGCGCGAAGCCTTGACGACGGAACGATCCGTCTCGGCGGTCTTGATCGATTCAAGCCGCTTGCCGACCTGCTTCTCGGTGCTGATCCGATTGAACAGGAAAGCATAGGCCACTGCGCCGGCGCTGAAGCCGGCGAGCACGACGAATGCCAATACGGTGCTGTCAATCCCGAACATCGACCCTGGCCCCCACGCTTCCAGACGGATCAGTCAGCGCGTTTCTCCATCGCCTCGAGTGCAACGGCTAGGCGCTGCTCCTCGCCATAGTAGCGGGCGCGCTCCCAGAAATGCGGACGGCCGATGCCGGTCGACACGTGCTCGCCCAGCAACCTGCCGTTCGCATCCTCGCCCTTGATGTTATAGAGAACGATGTCCTGGGTGATGATGACGTCGCCTTCCATGCCGATCACCTCGGTGATGTGGGTGATGCGCCGCGATCCGTCGCGCAGGCGTGCAGCCTGTATGATCACGTCGACGGAGCCGACGACAATTTCGCGTACGGTTTTTTGCGGCAGCGTGTAGCCGCCCATGGCGATCATTGACTCTATACGGTTGAGGCATTCGCGCGGGCTATTCGAGTGGATCGTTCCCATCGAGCCGTCATGGCCGGTGTTCATCGCCTGCAACAGGTCGAACACTTCGGGTCCACGCACCTCGCCGACGATGATGCGCTCGGGCCGCATGCGCAGACAGTTCTTGACCAGGTCGCGCATGGTCACTTCGCCCTCACCTTCAAGGTTGGGCGGACGTGTTTCGAGACGCACCACATGTGGCTGCTGCAATTGCAGCTCAGCCGAGTCCTCGCACGTAATAACGCGTTCCTCGCGGTCGATATAGTTGGTCAGGCAATTGAGCAGCGTCGTCTTGCCGGAGCCGGTACCGCCCGAAATGACAATGTTGCAACGGACGCGGCCGATGATCTTGAGAATCTCGGCGCCTTGCGGCGAAATCGAGCCGAACTTGACCAGCTGGTCGAGCGTCAGCTTGTCCTTCTTGAACTTGCGGATGGTAAGGGCGGTGCCGTCGATGGCCAGGGGCGGTGCGATGACGTTGACACGGGAACCATCAGGAAGACGCGCATCGCAGATTGGGCTTGATTCATCGACGCGGCGGCCAACCTGGCTGACGATACGCTGGCAGATGTTGAGGAGCTGCTGGTTGTCGCGGAAACGGATGCCGGTCTGCTCGACCTTGCCGTTGACCTCGATGTACACGTTCTTGGAGCCATTGACCATGATGTCGGCAATATCGTCGCGGGCAAGCAGTGGCTCCAGCGGCCCGTAGCCCAAGACGTCGTTGCAGATATCCTCGAGAAGCTCTTCCTGCTCGGCGATGGACATCGCGAAGTTCTTGATCGCGATGATGTCGTTGACGATGTCGCGGATTTCCTCGCGCGCGCTTTCGGGATCGAGCTTGGCGAGCTGCGACAGATCGATCGTGTCGATGAGTGCGGAGAAGACCTGGCTTTTGGTGTCGTAATAGCTCTCGCTGCGCTCACGCTGAATCCTTTTCGGCTCCGGCGCCAATGGCGGCGGCTCGACCGCACGGCGAACCGCCGGCCCTGCAGGCGCGCCGGATGGCGGCAGCGCCCCGGGCCTGGCAGCTACCGCCGCTTCCACAGGGTTCGCGGCCGCCGGCGCGGCAGGTGCGGGTGCTGGCTGACGGAATTCCGGGATGGTCCGGTTGCCGTCGTCGCTGCCTCTTTTACCAAACATGATTGCTTACCAATTCCACCGCTGCGGCATCACTTCTTGTTGCGCGAAAGCTTGCCGAGCAGGTTGCCGAGGCCAGCCTTTTTCTTCACCTTGATTTCGCTGCGCCCCGTCAGCACATGGGCAATCTCGTTGATCGTGGCGACGACGGGGCTCTTGGCATCCATCTCACCGAGCATACGTCCGTTGTTGGCGGCATTTCCGAACAAAAGCGGCTCGAACGGGATGACCGACATCGGCGAAAGGCCGAGCGATTCGGAGAAATCGGACGGCGTAATCTCGGGACGTTTCGGCACACCGGCCTGGTTGATCACAAGCTTTGGCGCAGGATCGTTTGGACGAAGCCGCTTCAGCATGTCGACCAGGTTCTTTGTGTTTCGCAGATTGGCCAGTTCGGGCGTCGCCGTGATAACGATCTCGTCGGCCTTGACCAGCGTGTTCTTGGTCCAGCCGGCCCACACATGGGGGACATCGAGCACGAGGAGCGGCGCGCTACGCTGGGCTATGTCGATAAGCTGGGTGAAGGCGTCGGGCTCGAAATCGTAGACCCGCTCCAGGGTCGAAGGTGCCGCAAGCAGCGACAGGTGCTCGGCGCATTGGGCGAGCAGCCGGTCGAGATAGACCTCGTCGACGCGTTCCGGCGAGAAGACCGCCTCGGCAATGCCCTGCGCCGGGTCCTGGTCGAAATTGATGTTGGCCGTTCCGAAGGCGAGGTCGAGATCGGCGACAACCACTTCGGACTTGAAAAGGGACGACATGGCCCAAGCCACATTATGGGCTATTGTCGAGGAGCCGACGCCGCCCTTGGCGCCGATGAAGGCAATCGAGCGGCCGATCGGCTCAGCTTCCGGATCAACGAAGATCGAGGACACCACGCTGACGATGTCGGCCATCGATACCGGGGCGATGACATATTCGGAAATGCCCGAACGGATGAGTTCGCGATACAGGCCGACATCGTTGTAATGGCCGACAACCACCACCTTGGAGGTCGGATCGCAGTGCTCGGAGAGCTGGGCGAGTTGTTCCAGCAACAGCTTCGGCTCGCTGCGCGATTCAAGCAGGATCAGGTTCGGTGTCGGCGCAGACTGGTAGAATTCGATAGCGGTGGGGATGCCCCCCATATGCACCTTCAGATGGGCCTTGGCCATACGGCGATCCTCGCCAGCGCGCTCGACCGGATTGGCTACGCCTTCGGTCTCGCAGAACGCCTGGATCGAAATGCGCGGGATCGGCCGCAACGCCTGCATCGCGGCAATATCCTGCTCCGAGGTTTCGCCGCCTGCTACCTCTGTGTCATAGGCAAGATTGCTCATTGTCATCTCTTTCAGTGACTTGCGCGGCTTAGGTCTGTTGAGCCTCAACACTCGTTAATATTCGACTTCCGAATTGCCGAGGAGTTCGTCCGAAATTCCTCTGTCGCGATAGACGTCGATCACCGCGCTCCGATTTGCCGCGTCGATGGGAGTCTGTTTGCGCGGCCCGATCAGATCGGCCGGATTGGCCATCTGGGCGGCAAGGTTGTTTTGGTACGAACAGCCGAAATCGGCATAATGCTTGTTTTCCGAAGTCTCCAGAAGGTCTTCCGGCCAGCGCCCGCATTTGTCCGTCTGAGCCTTCACCGAGACGTAGGCGACACGGACCGGGGCGGACGCTTCGGCCGAAACGGATTGATAGGACCGCACGGCGATCCGCTTCCGGCTGATGCCGCTGGCTATGGCAAGCCTGGCGAAATCGCGGCCGGCCGCGGCCGCTGCGATTTCGTTAGCCGAGCCGCTCGGGACCTCAATCGTCAGCACCGGAGCCGCGCTCCTGTCGTATCCGTCCAGAAAGCCCAGGAGCGTGTCGCGCTGGAATCTGGTCATGCCACGGTCGCCGGCGCCGACCGGAAGGTCGATCTTCTGGATCTTCTCGGCGATGACGATCGGATGGGTGGTGCGATAGTCGTCCGGTATGGCACCGACCGTGACGCTGTCGCGATTGGCGCAGCCGGCCAGTGATGCCGCCATCACGACCGCCATGATGGGAACGGCGGGCCGCCAGATTCGCAAATGGACCGACCGCATCGCGGTGATCGCCTTTGTCTTCGATGCTGACTGAGACATGTCCGCTTCCCCGCTTACTTGTAGATGAAGCCGATAACGCCGTGATAACGGCCGTTGGGCTTGTCGGTCTGCATGGTGCCGTAGACGCGGTTGACGCGTCCAAGGAACATGGCGGCCCCGTCGCTGGCGGCGTTGAAATTGTCGTCAGGCTTGGCAAGGTCGTTGCGCGCCACCGGCTTCACCAGATAGGGCGTGATGATGATGACGAGCTCGGTCTCGTTGCGAACGAAATCCCTGCTGCGGAAGAGCGCGCCGAGCACTGGAATCTTTGTCAGGCCAGGCAAGCCGTTGACGGCTTGCCTGACATCGTCGCGGACGAGCCCGGCAATCATCATCGAGCCGCCCGAAGGCAGTTCCACCGTCGTGTCGGCCAAGCGTTTGCGAAGCGACAGGGCGTTCATGCCAAGGCTTTTTACGCCTTCGGAATAAGATACTGACCCTTCCGTTGTCGGCTCGGAGACCGACGTCCTGACTTTCAGGCTGATGCGGCCGGGAGACAGCACCACCGGCTGAAATTCCAGGCCAATACCATATTCGATCTTCTCGACTGAATAGGTTTTCAGACCTGTCTGGTTATCGTTGGAGACGGCTTCGGAAACGCCGGTCACCATGTTATATTCACCGCCGACCTTGAAGGTCGCCTTCTCGCCGGATACGGCCGTCAATGTTGGCTCGGCGAGAGTCTTCATGACGCCGGACTGTTCCATGGCGTTGATATAGGCCTGCAGCGTCGAGCTGCTGATAGAGAGGCCCGAGTTCGACAGCGACTTGCCTAAACCGGTGAAATTGTCGCTTAACGCGCTCCAGCTGATGCCGTTGCTGCTGCCGCTGCCGATCATGTTGACGCCGAGCTGCTTCATCACCGAGCGGCTGACTTCGGCAACCGTCACCTTGAGCGTCACCTGGTCGTCGCCGATAATCTGCAGCAGGTTGACGATCTTGCTGACGCGGCGCTCGGTGTCCGGATTGTTGATGTCGACGCCGGCATCGGCGGAGCCGCCGGCAGCGGTCTGCGAATATTGACCCGTGGTCGCTTCGCCGCCTGAGACGAAGATCTCCGCCAGGTCTTGCGCACGCTTGGCGTCCAGCGGAGTGTCAACGGTTCCGGTCAGGACGACATTGTCGTTCAGCAACTCGACCTTGATCTCCGATGACGGGATGAAGCGCTTGATATAGTCCTCCAGCCCGGCAACATCGCGTTCGACCGCCAGATCAAGGCTGACGATCTGTTCGCCATTCGGGCCAAAGACGAAGATGTTGGTCTCGCCGACCGCCTTTCCGAATAGATAGATGCGCCTGGCGGTGCGGGTCACCGCATCGGCTACCGCGGGGTTGGCAACGAGAATATCGTAGGCATCGCTCGGCAGGTCGATGACCACCGATTTGTTGAGCCCGAGCTTCACTCGCTGGGTGGCCGTCGAGGCTGTGACCCTGGCATTGTTCGCCGCATGGGCATCGAGAGTGCCATACGCATTCGTTCCAAGGAGAAACAGGCCGATCGCCGCAGCCAAGGTGACCGGCAGTTTGGTTTTTAGCTTCATTTCCTCGCCCCCACTTCGGAAACTTCGCCCGACTTGATCAACCGCACCGTTCCGCGCCGACCATTGCCGGAAACCAGGTAGTCGGCCTCCCCCACATTCTTGTCCTGGCTGTCCTTGATTGAGCGCAGTGCCAATGTCAGGCGATCCGCCATCTGCTGAGCGACGGTGATGATCTCGGACTGCTGCGGCGTCAGTTCCAGGGTGGCGGTCTGGCCGACCCTGGTCTTCTTGCCTTCCTCATCCTCCTGAATGGTCTGGTCGATCGCCAGGACGCGAATGTTCTTGAGGATAGTCTCGGTCGTGAAGCCCGGACTACCGCCATTGGCGGTATCGGCTCTGCGGGTCATGATGACGTCGACGAAATCGTTGGGAAGAATAAAGCCACCGGCCGAAGTGTCGGCCGAGATGCTTGTGGCGACAGCCCGCATGCCGGAGGGCAGGATCGACGACATGAAGCTTTGCCCCTCACCGATCAACTTCGAGCGCCGCAACGGCTCGCCGGCATACAGCGCCACGCGCGCGACGCCGCCCTTCAGCTTATCCAGCGCTTCAGGCTCGGCGGCGCGGGTGATGAAATTTGCGTTGATGCCGGCGGACGGCCATGACTCCCAGGAAATGTTGTTCTCTAGCGGACTGCCCATCGGAACATCGCCGGAAAGGACAAGCACGTCCTGCAGCGCGATCGCCGGCGCTTGGGGGCCGGAATCGACAACCGGAGGCGGCGGAGGCGCGACCATGTTCTTCGCGACATAGCCTGCACCTCCGGCCGCGGCTATCGCCACGCCTAGAATAATCAATCGGGATGCTGGCATCTGTCCGAACCTCGCCCTTGGCAAACCACCTGGCCAAGCCGGACTTTGCAGCGGCAATCGTCAAAACAAGGTTAATGTTATACTTACGATCGTGATTAATTTAACGTTTACATAAATTAGAGCGACCAAGCGCGGCCCGAAGGAAAGACGTCGCCAACTCGCCAGGCCCGGCGCAAACGGAGTAACGCAAATCAGCCCGCCAGCCTGGCGAGAGCCCAGGCCATTAACGGCGAGTCCGGATAGGTAAGCAGACCGCCAATGCCAAGCGCAATGCCGTACGGAACACCGTTCGCGTCATCGGCGAAATGGCGCAGGAACGGATTGTGGCTTGTGACGGCGGCAAGCAGCGATTTTCGATAGGCGAGAATGGCAAGCGTCAGCAAGCCGCCTATGAATGTCGAGGCGACGAGATATTCGATGAGATGGACATTCAGTCCCATCCACATGGCAGTGGCGGCCAGGAGCTTCGCGTCGCCGCCGCCCATGCCGCCAAGCGCGAACAGGCCGAACGTCACCGCGAGAACCAAGCCGGCGGCGGCGAAATGCCAGCCATAGGTGGCCCAATCCATGCCGGTCAAAGGCGCTACCAAGGCGAAGACAACCACAAGCAGCACAGGCACGCGATTGGCGATCGTCATCGACAGCATGTCGGAGATCGCGGCAAAAAGCATGCAGAACGGAAAGACGACGAAGATCACGGCTTCAAGCATGGACGAACGCCTGTGGTCAAATTGTACCTGGCCTAACCTAGGCACATTCTATTAACGACTGATGAGACTTCAAAGTGTTTTGTTACTATAATGCAACAGGGGCCGCAACGGAGCGGCCCCTGTTCTTGAAAAGTGACTGGCCGCGTAGCTTAATTGACGCCGTTGACCTTGCTGGCGATCTTGTCGAACTTGGCGTTCAGCGCGTTGCCGAGCGAGCCGGCGCCAACCATGATGGCGAGCGCGATGAGGGCGGCGATCAGACCGTATTCGATAGCGGTCGCGCCGGATTCGTCCTTCACAAAACGTGCGATGAGGTTAGACATTCGAGCTCCTACTCCAATTGTTACAGCACTTCCGTCAACTTCTCTTGATGGCTGATCGGATGCTGCGAATGTAAGCGGAAGCTGTTTCGATCGGCTTAATAAACAGGCTTACCGATTCCTTTCCCGCTTCGATGACATTGCGTAGTTAACCCAGGACTAAAATACCGGCCACTGGGTCCACAGGCTAACAAAGGGCGCAAAAGGCGCAATTCGGCAAAGAGGTTTGAGCCGTGCCTGCTAGCCCAATGACGGTTCCGGCTTAATCCTGAACTCCAGCCGCTTAACGGTTGGTTCACCAATCTCGTTCATGTTCTGTTGAACAGTTTGTTGCCGGGGAGCGCCTCAATGGCCGGGCCGAGATCGTCATTTCCAATTGCCGTGGTTCTTGCCGCAGCGGCTTTCGCCGTTCCAGCCAAGGCAGGCGCCGGCATCGAGGTCACGATGAACCAGGCAAAGATCGTCAAATTGTCGCGCGCCGCCGATACGATTGTCGTCGGCAATCCGGCGATCGCTGACGCCTCCGTGCAGGACGCATCGACGATCGTACTGACCGGCAAGGGATTTGGCGTCACCAATCTTGTCGTCCTCGATCAGGAGGGCAACCCGATCGTCGATGAGCAAATAACGGTCGTGCGCCAGGCAGCGTCGTCGGTGCGCATCTATCGGCGTGCCGAAGTACAGACCATGTCCTGCGCGCCATATTGCGAAAGCTCGTACAAGAGCGATGCCGAGAAGGCCTCTGAGGCCGAGATGAGCGCCGGGCATTAGCTAGCCGACTTCTCCACCTTTGCGGGAACGCTTCGGTTATTGCCTGGTTAAGGCCTTTCCGCCGAATTTAACGGTCATTCCAACCGGACTTCAATCGGTTCCGACTAATGGTGGGATCCGATGCAGAACTGGAATCGGCGGGTAGAGGACATGAGCAAGGCAGGACGAGCAGGTTTTCCCGGAAGGTTTTTGGGCGACCGACGCGGAAGCACGGCGATCGAATTCGCCATGCTTGCAATTCCATTCGCGCTTCTTGTCTTCGCCATCCTGGAGAGCTGTATTTCATTTGCCGCACAAGAAGTGATGGCAAACGCCACAGACGACATCGCGCGCCAACTGCGTACCGGCCAATTAAGACCGGCCGATGTGTCCGGGACCAAGCTGCGGGATATGATCTGCACCAAGTTGGAGATCATGGTCGCCAAGACCTGTCCCGGATTGCTGGTGGATTTGCGCGAATATCCGACCTTCGCCGATGCGGCGCTGGCCGGTTTCAAGATCCAGGATGGCGACGTCGTGTTGACCAAGGGCACGAGCACACAGACCTTCACCGTCGCACCAGGCCTGGCAGAGTCGAGAAACATGCTGCGGGTTTTTTACAAATGGCCGGTGATGACCGACTTCATGGCCAAGTCGATGGCCAATCTGAAGGACGGCAAAACGCTGCATTTCGCTTCGATCACTTGGCAGAACGAGCCGTTCGACAACTGAACCACCTAGTCGCTTGAAAAGGGCAAAGCCATGATTCGTGCGGGGGCACAGCTGGGCATCGCAGAGATTTGTACAAGAGCAGTCCGGCTTTGCTCGGACCGCCGCGGTATTGCGGCTGTCGAGTTTGCCCTCATCGTGCCTGTCCTGTTGATCATGTACTTTATGACCATGGAAGCCTCGCAAGCCATCGAGACCAGCAAGAAGGTCAGCCGCATCGGCAGCATGGTAGCGGACCTTGTCACGCAGCAGCAGACCATCAAGGCGGCCGATCTCGATGCCATCATCGCGATCGGCAGTTCCACGCTTCAGCCCTATAATCGTTCGAAACCGAAGATCATCATTACGGCGATACAGGTCACGGACGAGACGACGCCGAAAGTCTTGGTCGTGTGGTCGCGCAAAGTAGTCGATGGTGTCTCTAGCGTCGACGCCATCAAGGATTCCGCCACAACGGTCCCGAGCGCGCTCAAGATCAAAGGCACTTTCCTCATTCGGGTCGAAAGCGATCTCGCCTACAAGCCAATCATCACCTGGTCGGCGGATGGCCAAAGCCGGTTCGGGTTGAGCTCGGCCTTCAATTCGATATCGATGGCGGAAACTTATTATCTACGGCCGCGAAGGAGCCCGACCATTCCGTGCAGCGATTGCTGACGCCTGAAGCCCGCTAACCGGGCTGTAGCTATTGCGTGCGGCCGCGGGCCGAGACCAGGTGCACGATGGCCGCAGCCAGCACATAATCCCTCGGACCGGCAACGGCGAACCCGCCGGAGTGTCTCGGCTCCAGAAGATCGTAAATGTCCGGCGCGGCTGATCTGAGATTGGTGAGAAAGATGGTGAGCCGGCGCTTGGCTTCGGGGTCCAGATCGCTGCGGACGGCGTGCGGACCATACCTCAGCAGGCCTGAGGTCCATACGACCTGAAGCGACGATTTCGAGAGCCCTGCGGCCTCGAGCCTCGCCACCGTGCCGCCAGGAGGATTTGGCCGTCCCTCTGCCACAGCCGGGATCCAGCCGAATATGGCATCGGCCTCGCCCTCGACCAGCATTGCTTCAGCTGCGGCAGCCGAATTGGCGTGGGTCAAAAACGGCGCATCTTCCGCCACGTTGACCCCGTCTGCAGCCAGCCCGGCAAGCGGCAACAAAGCACCACCGACGCTGTCGAAAGGCGCCATGACGACCCGATGGACTGCCATGGCCATCAGATCGGGAACCCTCCCGTCGCGCGTCAGCAGTACGGAGCGGATGCCGATGGCGCCGCCGGAATCGAGCGGCGCCGCGAGAGGTTCGACACATCCGCACCGTTCGGAGGCGGCGGCGTAGGCGGTTGCCGAATAGATTGCATATTCGATCCGCGCATTGGCCTGCGCCTCGATCAACGACGTATAGTCGCGGGCAACGACAAACTCCACCTTCATGCCGAGCGCTTTGGTATAGGCGTCGGTCAGCAGCGCCAGACCTGGAACGGTGTTGCCGGCGCCAGGCTCGGCGACGATACCGATACGGAACGTTCCGATATCATCGCGCCAATCGGCACGCGCCAGGTTCGCGCAAGATGCATCCAGCAGCAAGGCCAGTACGGCAGCGAATGCTTTCAGGGCAGGCCTCATGCGAGCTCCATGCCGCGCATTTCGATCGGCAGATCGACCATGCCGCGATTCGTTTCTCCCGGACCAGCACGCCAAGCCGTGCCGTTCGGGTTTCCGAATTGCCAACGGCAGCGCGGAACCCTATGTCTGAGTCAACACCCAGGCAATGATGAACCTTTGATGGCACGCGCCTCCCTTTTTGTCCTTGACTCCTTCGGCATCGGCGGCGCGGCCGACGCCGAACGCTATGGCGACACTGGCTCCAACACGTTCGCACACATCGCGCAGGCCTGCGCGGAAGGCCGCGCCAATCGCGAAGGCCTGCGTGGCGGACCGCTTCTTGTACCAAACATGCTATCGCTCGGCCTCGGCCATGCCGCGGCAACGGCGACGGGTTTCAGGTTCGAGAATGGCGGCAGCGTCGAGTTTGCCGCCGCCTTTCACGGCGCGGCACAGGAGGTTTCGAGCGGCAAGGACACGCCATCGGGCCATTGGGAAATAGCCGGCCTGCCGGTCCGTTTCGACTGGGGTTACTTCCCCGACACGATTCCCGCCTTTCCAGCCGAGTTGACCGAAGCAATGGTGCGTGAAGGGAAGGTGCCCGGCATTCTCGGCAATTGTCATGCCCCCGGCACCGAGATCATCGAACGGTTCGGCGAAGACCATATCCGCACCGGCAAGCCGATTTGCTACACCTCGGTCGACTCCGTCCTGCAGATCGCCGCGCATGAGGTTCATTTCGGCCTGGAACGGCTTTACGACTTCTGCAAGATAGTGCGCGGGCTGGTCGATCCGCTGAATATCGGGCGCGTCATCGCACGACCGTTTATCGGTGAAACCGCCGCCACGTTCGCGCGAACGCATAATCGTCGCGACTATGCCGTACCGCCGCCGGAACCGACGCTGCTCGACCGGCTGACGGCGCGCGGCAGCCGGGTTATCGCAATCGGCAAGATCGGCGACATCTTCGCCCATCGGGGGATCTCGGAAGTCCGCAAGGCTGCCGGCAACATGGCGATGTTCGACAAAGCGCTTGGCGCCATGGAAGATGCCCGCGACGGCGACTTCGTCTTCGCGAACTTTGTCGACTTTGATACCGAGTTCGGACATCGGCGCGACGTCGCGGGGTATGCCGCCGCACTCGAAGCTTTCGACCGGCGCCTGCCGGAGGCATTCGCGCGGCTGAGGCCAGGCGATCTGCTCATTTTGACCGCCGATCACGGCAACGATCCGACGTGGCGCGGCACCGACCACACACGCGAGCGTATTCCGGTTATCGGCACACGGCCGGGTTTCAAAGGCGCGGACATTGGACTGAGGACGACATTTGCCGACATCGGCGAAACCGTGGCCGAACATCTCGGGCTGGCGCCCGGCCCATACGGCACCTCCTTCCATGCCACGATAAGCGGCCATGCCTGAGCTGCCGGAGGTCGAGACAGTCAGGCGCGGTCTGCAGCCGGTCCTTGAAGGTGCCCGCATCGTCGGTGTCGAGGCACGCCGGCCCGATTTGCGGTTTCCATTCCCCGAGAGATTTTCGGAGCGGCTGACCGGCAAGACGATTGCAGCGCTCGGCCGCCGCGCCAAATATCTGACGATGCACCTGGACAACGGCCCGGTGCTGATCTGCCATCTCGGCATGTCGGGTTCGTTTCGCGTCGAAACGGCCGACGAGAGTGCAACACCCGGCGCGTTCCACTATGAACGTTCGAAAAACACCGCTCACGATCACGTCGTCTTCGACATCACATCACCTGCCGGCGTCCGCTCTCGCGTGATCTTCAACGACCCGCGCCGCTTCGGGTTCATGCTGTTTTCGGAAGACGAGCCAGACATGCATCCGATGCTGGCGGGATTAGGTGTCGAGCCTACAGGCAATGCACTGGACGGCGCTCTGCTCGCTTCGCTGCTGAAAGGTCGCAAGTCACCGCTGAAGGCGGCACTTCTCGACCAACGGCTGATCGCCGGGCTAGGCAATATCTACGTCTCGGAAGCGCTTTGGCGGGCCGGCCTGTCACCGCTGCGCAAAGCGGGCACGCTCGCGAGAGCCGGCAAGAAAGCCAGAGAACAGAGCGAACGCCTGGCCGAAGCAATCCGCTCGGTCGTCGCCGACGCGATCGCCGCCGGCGGCTCGTCGTTGCGCGATTATATGCAGACCGATGGATCGCTGGGCTACTTCCAGCATTCCTTCGCGGTTTATGATCGCGAGGGCGAGGCCTGCCCCAAGCCTGGTTGTGGCGGACACATCGAGCGTATCGTGCAAAGCGGTCGCTCAACCTTCCACTGCCGGACCTGTCAGGCTTGAAACACAAGCGAGGAGGAGCAAGCATGGGCTATGAAACCATCATCGTCGAGACCCGCGGCAAGGTCGGGCTGATTACGCTGAACCGGCCGCAAGCGCTCAATGCGCTGAATTCACAAGTGCTGGCGGAACTGGTTGCGTCGGTGAACAGCATGGGCGCAAATGCCGACATCGGCGCTATGGTCATCACTGGTTCGGAAAAGGCTTTCGCCGCAGGTGCCGATATCAAGGAAATGCAGTCGATCTCCTATGTGGATGCCTATCTGCAGGATTTCTTCGTCGGCTGGGAAGAATTTACGCGGGCACGAAAGCCGATCATCGCGGCGGTGGCGGGCTACGCTCTGGGCGGCGGCTGCGAACTGGCGATGATGTGCGATTTCATCATCGCCGCCGATACCGCCAAGTTTGGCCAACCCGAGATCACGCTGGGTGTCATGCCCGGCATGGGCGGATCGCAGCGCCTGACCCGCTTCGTCGGCAAGTCGAAGGCGATGGATATGTGCCTGACGGGGCGAATGATGGACGCAGCCGAGGCCGAGCGTTCCGGCCTGGTCTCGCGCGTCGTGCCAGCCGGCGAGTTGATCGAGGAAGCGCTTAAGGCAGCGGCCAAGATCGCCGGTTTTTCCTTGCCATCGGTGATGATGGCGAAGGAGGCCGTCAACCGCGCCTATGAGACGACGCTCACCGAGGGCCTGCGGTTCGAGCGCCGGCTGTTTCATTCGCTGTTTGCGCTGGACGACCAGAAGGAAGGCATGGCGGCCTTCACCGGCAAGCGGAAGCCGAATTTCACGAACCGATGAGATGACGAAGGCACCGGCCAAAAAGAAAGCGCCGCAGCGTTGACGCGCCGGAAAAGCTGAACTATAAGCCGCACCAACCGAGGCGGCCCTGTGGCTGCCCGTTTGTTTTTTGCGCCCCGCGGTATCCCGCAAGCGCCCACCAGATCAGAAGAGAGGCACCATGGCCAATACCTCCTCGGCCAAAAAGGCAACGCGCAAGATCGCCCGTCGCGCAGCGATCAACAAGAACCGTCGCTCCCGCGTCCGGACCTACATCCGCCAGGTCGAAGAGGCGCTCGCGGCTGGCGACAAGGCGGCCGCACAGGCTGCCTTCAAGGTGGCCGAGCCGGAATTGATGCGGGCCGCGACCAAGGGCGTGGTGCACAAGAACACTGCATCGCGCAAGGTGTCGCGGCTGGCCCAACGGGTCAAGGTGCTGTCGGCCTAATATACCTTTTCCTGAACTGCGCTTCTTCAAACCCGGCCGATCGCGCCGGGTTTTTTCGTTTGCCGGCAAGTACTTAAAAGAAAGCCCGCAAAACGGCGCTCCGCGTGCATTTCAAAGTTCGAAATGCTTTGCCGGCATATACATGCCCGCTGATATTCGCAGCCTTCGAAACCGCCAATGCGAAAATTTCCGAGCGTCACAGATTACCGTTTCTTTTCAGCAGTTTACAGATGGTGATCCACAGCTTGTTCACATCGGCTGCGGTCGATAGGCGACAATTGGCTGTCAAGTGAATTATTTCAGAAAATTTCGCGTTGTGTGGCCTTTTTCATATTCGCCGGAAAAGGGTTTGAATCACAATGGCTTTGTCAAAATCAACTGTTGCGGCATGGCGTCCGAACCGTCCCTTGCTAGTCAGATTCCTTAAAAATCCGTTAGGGGTGGCCTTGCCCTATCCACAGCGATTTCGGTAATGTCTGTCCATCGAAGGGACGGGCCCTTGGCCCTTGACCAGCCTGAAACCGGCCAGCTCAAATTGGCAGAGTTTACAACGCGGATTCAACTCCGCGGACGGGGTTGGTTTGTCTTTTTGATACGGTAGGGGACTGGCGTAATTGTACATGGCAGGTCGACGGTGCGCCGGCGTTTTTCGCCGGACGGCATTTTATTGCCCTGACATGACCAAGGCGGATCGGCACTTCGGCGCCGGACCGATAACGAGGCGATTCATCAGCCGGCGGTGGCGATGGTGTCGCAGCGAAGACACGGTCGCCGGAAACATGGATGCAGGAGGCGCATCCCCGGCGGAAAACAGGTACAAGAGACAAGGAACTCGATCATGCAGAGCGGCGGCATCGAAAGGGAGCTTACGGGCGACCTCCCATTTCCTGGAACGTTAATCGGAAGGAACGACATGGCGGCTTCCAATGAAGCTGAACAGAAGTTCGATCGGGTCAAGGCCCAGCTGAAGGCGCGTCTGGGAACCGAGGTCTATTCGAGCTGGTTCGGGCGCATGAAGGTCGCTGAATCCTCCAAGGGCATTGTCCGCATCTCGGTGCCAACCGCATTCCTGCGTTCATGGATCAACGGCCACTATCTCGATCTCATCGCCGAGTTGTGGAAGCACGAGGATCCGGAGATCCTCAAGATCGAGATCGTCGTTCGCACCGCCACACGCCAGGGCCGCAACAGCGTCGAGCCGGAAGTGGCCCCGGCACGCAAGATGACCAGGCAGACGCAAACCGCCCTCTCTGCGGGCACGGCGAGCCCCAGCAGGGTCGAGCGGGTCCCGGCACCCCGCCCAGGAATGCCGGCAGAGACAGAGTTCCGGCACAATGTGCTCGGTTCGCCGCTCGATCCACGCTACACTTTCACCTCCTTCATCGAGGGACCATCGAACCGAGTGGCTTTTGCCGCTGCCAAGGCGGTCGCGGAATCACAGTCGAGCGCGGTGCGCTTCAATCCGCTCTTTCTTCACGCGACGGTTGGGCTGGGCAAGACGCATCTGTTGCAGGCGATCGCCGCAGAATCGCTGAAGCAGAACCCGAAATCGCGGGTCGTCTATCTGACGGCTGAATATTTCATGTGGCGGTTCGCCACCGCGATTCGCGACAACAACGCACTGACGCTGAAAGAACAGCTTCGCGACATCGACCTTCTCATCATCGACGACATGCAGTTCCTGCAGGGCAAGTCGATCCAGCATGAATTCTGCCATTTGATCAACATGCTGCTCGACAGCGCCAAGCAAGTGGTGGTCGCTGCCGACCGGCCGCCGTCGGAATTGGAGTCGCTGGAGCCGCGCGTCCGCTCGCGCCTCAACGGCGGCGTCGCGCTGGAAATGTCGGCCCCGGATTTCGCCATGCGCATCGGTATGCTCAAGCTCAGGCTTGCCACCGCCAAGCTCGACGATGTGTCGCTCGATATTTCCGAAGAGATCCTCAATCACGTTGCCCGCACGGTGACCGGCAGCGGGCGCGAGCTCGAAGGTGCCTTCAACCAGCTTTTGTTTCGCCAATCCTTCGAACCGCAGATCACCATCGACCGCATCGACGAGATCCTTGGCCACATCTATCGTTCCGGCGAGCCGAAGCGGGTGCGTATCGAGGACATTCAGCGCATCGTCGCACGCCATTACAACGTGTCGAAGACTGAACTTCTGTCCAACCGGCGCACACGCACCATCGTCAAGCCACGGCAGGTCGCCATGTACCTGTCGAAGGTGATGACGCCGCGCTCGCTGCCGGAGATCGGGCGGCGTTTCGGCGGCCGTGACCATACGACGGTGCTGCATGCCGTGCGCAAGATCGAGGATCTTTCAGGCGTCGACAACACACTGGCGCAGGAACTCGAATTGCTGAGAAGGCTGATCAACGACCAGGCCTGACGGCGCGAAAAACGCCGGCTCGCGGACTTCGGCCTTTTTATCCCCAGAAAGCCCGTGCAGCCGGCCCGAACCGGTGGCGCGGGCTTGCGTTTGCCGGGTTTTTCCTGTCAGTTTACGCAGATTCTGAGCCTGTTCAGACCTTTCGCGGGGCGCCGCTTGCCGGAGACCCGTTCATTCATTCAAGCGAGCCTGTTTCGTCATGCGTGTTATCCTGGAACGGTCAAATCTCCTGAAGTCGCTCAACCATGTTCACCGCGTGGTCGAGCGGCGCAACACCATTCCGATCCTGTCGAACGTGCTGCTCAGCGCCGAGGGGGCCAGCCTTGAAATGAAGGCGACCGACCTCGACCTAGAGGTGACCGAAGCAACGCCGGCAAAGGTCGAGCGTGGCGGGGCGACGACGGTTCCGGCGCATCTGCTCTACGACATCGTGCGCAAGCTTGCCGACGGCGCGGAGGTGGCGCTGAAGACCGACGAAGACGGCAACGCCATGACGGTGACGTCGGGGCGCTCGAGCTTCCGCCTGCAGTGCCTGCCGCAGTCCGACTTTCCCGAGCTTTCAGCCGGGTCGTTCTCGCATATTTTCCGGCTCGATTCCCTCGGGCTAAAGGGCCTCATCGAGAAGACCCAGTTCGCCATCTCGACCGAGGAGACGCGCTATTATCTGAACGGCATCTATCTGCACACGCACGAGGCTGGCGGCAAGCTGAAGCTGCGCTCGGTCGCGACCGACGGCCATCGGCTGGCGCGCGCCGAGATCGACGCACCAGCGGGCTCCGAGGGCATGCCTGGCGTCATCATCCCGCGAAAGACGGTCAGCGAGTTGCAGAAGCTGGTCGACGACCCCGACATTGCGGTGACCACCGAGCTGTCGGACACCAAGATCCGTTTCACCATCGGCAGCGTCATCTTGACCTCCAAGCTGATCGACGGCACTTTCCCGGACTACCAGCGCGTCATTCCGACCGGCAACGACAAGAAGCTGATCATCGATCGTCAGAGTTTCGCCGCTGCCGTCGATCGCGTTTCGACCATTTCGTCCGAACGCGGCCGGGCTGTAAAGCTTTCGATCGCCGAAGGCCAGGTCACGCTTGCAGTCAACAATCCGGATTCAGGCAGCGCCACCGAAGAACTGGCAGCCGACTATTCGTCCGATCCGATCGAAATCGGCTTCAACGCCAAATACCTGCTCGACGTTGCCGCGCAACTGACCGGCACGGAGGCGAAGTTCATGCTGGCGGATGCCGGATCCCCGACACTGATCCACGACATGGCCGACGAGACCGCGCTCTACGTGTTGATGCCGATGCGGGTGTAGGGCCCGAACGAGGCCATCTGCTGTCGTGACCAGATTTGCAAACCCGCGGCAGACTTACATAAGTAAGCTTACACTTACGAATTTCCGCAATTATGCGGCGTTGGCAATCGACCTTGATCCCGGCGCTGTGGTTTTCTCCGGCGACAATGGCGCCGGCAAGACCAATCTGCTTGAAGCGATCTCGCTGCTCACGCCAGGCCGCGGCCTGCGCCGCGCACCCTATGCCGAGGTGGCGCGCGAAGGCGGCGACGGTGGCTTTGCGCTGCATGCCCGGCTTGACGGGCCGGACGGCCAGGTCGAGATCGGTACCGGGATTGCAGGCAGCGACAGCGAAGGCGGCAGGCGGGTGCGGATCAACGGCGCGGCGGCGCGCTCAGCCGAAGACATGCTGGAATGGCTGCGTGTGGTCTGGCTGACACCGGCCATGGACGGCCTGTTCCCCGGGCCGGCGGCCGATCGTCGGCGCTTCCTCGACCGACTGGTGCTGGCGATCGATCCTGGCCACGGCCAGCGCGCGCTTGACTACGAAAAGGCAATGCGCGGCCGCAACAGGCTGCTCGCCGACGGTTCGCGCGACGGTGCCTGGTTCGATGCGATCGAGATGCAAATGGCCGAGACCGGCGTGGCAATTGCCGCGGCGCGTGCCGAACTGGTGCGTCTGCTCGCCGCCATGATCGACCGTCTGCCCGGCGACGGACCGTTTCCGCAAGCCGACATCGGCATCTCGGGGGAACTGGAAGGCGAAGTCGGCATTTCGCCGGCCGTCGACGTCGAGGAACGGTTCCGTCGTGCGCTTGCCCAAGGGCGCGACCGTGACCGCACCGCCGGACGCACGCTCGACGGCCCGCACCGTTCCGATCTCGTGGTGCGCCACCGGCCCAAGGCAATGCCGGCCGAACTCTGCTCGACCGGCGAGCAGAAGGCGCTGCTGGTCGGCATTGTCTTGTCGCATGCACGGCTAACCGGCGAGATGTCGGGCATGACGCCGATCCTGCTGCTCGACGAGATCGCCGCCCATCTCGACGGCGGCCGGCGCGCGGCCTTGTTCTCGATCCTGGAGGAGCTGAACTGCCAGGCTTTCATGACCGGGACCGATGCCGCGTTGTTTGACAGCCTCAAGGGACGCGCGCAGTTCCTGACCGTCGATCACGGCAAGGTCAGGCCGACCATCTGAACTTCGTCCATGACGCATTTCTGAGCCGCATGCATTGACGCCTGACAAGTTTTTTCCTCCGTTATATGGTCCGGCGATGATCACAGCCGCCCTCACCGACGAAGAGCTCGAACGCTACGCCCGCCACATCGTGCTGCCCGAAATCGGCGGCGCCGGCCAGCAGCGGCTAAAGCGGGCGCGGGTGCTGGTCATCGGCGCCGGCGGATTGGGAGCGCCGGTGCTCGAATATCTCGCCGCCGCAGGGATTGGCACACTCGGTATCGTCGACGACGACATCGTTTCGCTTTCCAACCTGCAACGACAAGTGATCCACGCCACGGGCGATGTCGGCATGGCGAAAACCGACAGCGCCAAGGCGGCGATCATCCGCATCAATCCAAACGTCGTCGTGGAAGAGCACAATTTCAGGCTGACCGCGGACAACGCCCCTGCCCTCATCGCCGATTATGACATCGTCGTTGACGGCTCCGACAATTTCGAGACGCGCTACGCCGTGGCCGACGCCTGCGCCGCCGAAAGCCGGCCGCTCGTCCATGCCGCCGTTGGCCGCTTCGACGGCTCGGTCACGGTGCTGAAGCCGTTCGAAACCGGTCCGGACGGCACGTTGAACCCAAGCTACCGCGATCTTTTTCCCGAAGCGCCGCCGCCGGGACTGGTGCCGTCCTGCGCGGTGGCCGGCATTGTCGGTGCGCTGACGGGGGTCATCGGCACGCTGCAAGCCATGGAAGCGATCAAGCTGATCACCGGGATTGGCGAGCCGCTGGTCGGGCGACTGCTGCTCTACGATGCACTGGCGGCACGCTTCGACACGATCCGCTACAAGCGGACTCACCGGTGAGCCTGCCTGCCGACGTTTCCATTGTGCAGCTTGCGGCCGATTTCGACCGTTGGGACGAGGTCTTGGCACTGGTCATGCGCGCCTTCGCCTTCATGGAAGACGTTATTGATCCGCCGTCCTCGGCGCATCGGCTCACTGTCGAAAATCTTAGGGCTAAAGCGCTGGAGGAGACAGGATTTCTGGCGCTGAAGGAAAGCGAGATCGTCGGTTGCGTCTTCATCCTGGAGCGGGCAGACGACCTCTATGTCGGAAAGCTCGCGGTTGTGCCGGCTCTTCAGGGACAAGGCATCGGAAAGCGGCTGATGCAGGCTGTCGAAGATCTTGCCCGTAGCCACAACCGGGCCGCCATCGAGCTCCAGACCCGGGTCGAACTGACCGGAAACCACGCTGCCTTCGCCCGCCTCGGCTTTCGCGAAACCGAACGGACAGCGCACAAGGGCTACGACCGGCCGACCTCAATCACCATGCGCAAGGCGCTTTCGTAAGCCAACACTATCCAAAGACGAACGCGTGGTTGCCGCGGCAAGGCCATGCCGGCATGATGGCAGGTCACGCCCGCAGCGGCAGCACGCGGTCGGGCGGACGATGGCCATCGAAGAAGGCGCGGATGTTGATGATCACCTTCTCACCCATGTCGATGCGGCCTTCGAGCGTCGCCGAGCCCATATGCGGCAACAGCACGACCTTGCCTTTGTGGGCGAGCTTCAGAAGCTTGCTGTTCAGCGCCGGCTCGTGCTCGTAGACGTCGAGGCCGGCGCCGGCGATCTTGCCGTCATGGATGAGCTTGACCAGCGATTCCTCATCGATGATATCGCCGCGCGCGGTGTTGACTATGTAAGCGGACGGTTGCAGAAGCGCCAGCCGCCGCGCCGAAAGCAGGTGGAAGGTTGCCGGTGTCGATGGGCAATTGACCGAGATAATGTCCATACGGGCAAGCATCTGGTCGAGGCTTTCCCAATATGTGGCTTCCAACTCGTCCTCGATTGCCGGCAGCACGCGGTGGCGGTTGTGGTAGTGGATCGAGAGGCCAAAGGCCTTGGCGCGCCTGGCGACGGCGGTGCCGATGCGACCCATGCCGACAATGCCGAGCCGTTTGCCCCAGATGCGACGGCCGAGCATCCAGGTCGGCGACCAGCCCGCCCATTTCTTGTCCCCGGTCAGCACGTTGGCGCCTTCGGCCAGCCGTCGCGGCACGGCCAGCATCAGCGCCATGGTCATGTCGGCCGTATCTTCGGTCAGCACGTTCGGCGTATTGGTGACGGTGATGCCTTTCTTGGCCGCTGCCGCAACGTCGATCTTGTCGACGCCATTGCCGAAATTGGCGATCAGCTTAAGGTTGTCGCCGGCTTGGGCAATCAGCGCCGCGTCGATATTATCGGTCACGGTCGGCACCAGCACGTCAGCCTCCTTGACCGCCGCCACCAGTTCCGGCTGCGTCATCGGCCTGTCCTCGACATTCAACCGGGCGTCGAACAACTCGCGCATGCGGGTCTCGACCGGGTCGGGCAACTTGCGCGTGATGACGACGAGGGGCTTCTTTTTGCCTGCCATTGTTTCCTCGAACCCGATCTCGTTGAGACCTCTTTAACCAAGAACGGCGAAACTGAGAGCCGATCGCGGTACCGGTCATCCATGTAACAAGTGGTTCCGCCGAAGACAAAGAAAAAGGGGCGCGAAGGCCGATGGGCCGGCGCCGAAAGGAACGAAAGTGTCTGGTTTCGCGTCGCTCCGCCTGACCCTCAGTGCAGCATTCCTCGGCGCTCTCATCCATAGCCCACTGGTGATGGCGCAAAGTGCCGCGGCCCCCGCCCAGAGCGTCACGCTCGGACCAAGCGGCTTGCCGCTGCCGCGCTTCGTCAGCCTGAAATCCGGCCGCGTCAACTCGCGCGTCGGGCCGGGCGTCAACTATTCCGTCGATTGGATGTACATGAAACCAGGCCTGCCGATGGAGATCATCCAGGAGTTCGATACATGGCGCCGCGTGCGCGATGCCGACGGCTCGGAAGGCTGGATCAATCAGTCGCTGCTTTCGGGCCGCCGCACGGCGATCGTCGCCCCCTGGCAGCGCGGCAAGGACGCCCGCATCAACCTCCTCGACGACCCGGCAAAAGATGCAAGCGTCATCGCGATCCTCGAACCGGGGGTGATGGGCACGATCAAGTCCTGCGATGGCCAATGGTGCGAAATGACCTTCGACGGCCATACCGGCTGGCTCGCCCAGTCGCTCGTCTGGGGCGCCTATCCCGGCGAAAAGGTCAAGAACTGACGCTTCCGAACCGGAGGTCAGGCCAGCGCTGCAAGCACCGGATCCGGCATTTTGTTTCGCTGTTCTTCAATTCGGGGATGATCTAGCCGCCGATGCGGCCGAGATGGGTATCCTGGAAACTGCTCGACAGCTTCAAGCCATAGCCCAGGGCGCGGTCGATGGCGATGTGGGCGATCCAGATCAGCGCAACGGATGTCGCCAATGCATTGTCAAAGACGCTGCCGAAAAGCGCCAGCAGAACGGGCAAGACCAGTATGTGCAAGGTGTTGTAGGCGACGGCCCCGACGCGCGGCCCGGCCATGTAACCCAGGATCGACAGGTCGGGCGCCAGAACGAGCACTGCAAATAGCCACCAGGAAGCACCGGCAATTGCATAGAAGACAAGAGCCGCCACCGCGACGGCGACCCATTCGAGCCGGAGCGTCAAATCCAGGAAATTCATAAGGCGCCGGTCAGTCGCAGCGTTTCGGACGCAGTCTCACCACGATATCGACATTGGCGATCTCCATGCCTTCCGGCGGTTCCGGCAGGTTGGAAACCGTCACCGGGCCGCTGTCGATATCGAAGATCCTGTTTTCGCCCTCAATATAGAAATGATGGTGATCGGAGGTGTTGGTGTCGAAATAGGTCTTCGATCCCTCGACGGCAAGGATGCGCAAAAGGCCAGCCTGGGTGAACTGGTGCAGAGCATTGTAGACGGTGGCCAGAGACACCGGCACGCCGGCGGCAAGCGCTTCCTCGTGCAGTTCCTCGGCCGAAAGGTGGCGGTCGCCCTTGGCGAAAAGCAGATCGGCCAGCGCGATACGCTGGCGTGTCGGCCTCAGACCGGCTTCGCGAACCCGCTTGTCCACAGCGACATTATCCTTCCGGCAACCCAGATCCATCTATCCGTCGCGCCCACAGTTCCGTCTCAGACACGTCCAAAATGGCAGAAATAGAGCATCTGCCGAAATTGGACGTGTCCTGACATATATTCTGTCGGCCGAATGCGATCAATAGCGCGCATTGACCCGGGCAGACGGGCAGGTTAAGCGCAAACGCCGGTTTCCGGCCTGAAACAGATTGTGTTAGGAAACCACCAGCATGGGCGCCTATCGCCCGGGACGATCACGGGGACGAGATTGATGGCGGGTTCGAAATCCAGCTACGGTTACGAGGAATTGCTTGCCTGCGCCCGCGGCGAGCTGTTCGGACCGGGAAATGCGCAACTGCCCTATCCGCCGATGCTGATGTTCGACCGCATCACCGAGATCAGCGAAACCGGCGGTGCGTTCGACAAGGGTTTCATCCGCGCAGAATTCGATATCAAGCCGGATTTGTGGTTTTTCGCCTGCCATTTCATCGGCAATCCGATCATGCCGGGATGCCTGGGCCTGGACGCCATGTGGCAGTTGACGGGTTTCTACCTTGGATGGCTCGGCGAACCAGGCAAGGGAATGGCGCTGTCGACAGGTGAGGTGAGATTCAAAGGCATGGTCACGCCTTCGGTCAAGAAGGTGGAGTATGGCGTCGACTTCAAGCGAGTGATGCGCGGTCGGCTTGTGCTTGGCATCGCCGATGGCTGGCTGAAGGCAGATGGCGAGCCCATATATGCGGCAACGGATCTGAAGGTCGGTCTGTCCAAGCAATCGGCCGCCGGCTGAGCGAAGACCAACAGTGCCACGTCTTGGACATCTAAAGGACGCTGTAGCACTTTAATTTGCGCATGGTTCCGTTCCGGAAACTTAATCAGGTTTCGGAGGTCCGTGCTGGAAGGAGTTGCGAATGAGACGGGTCGTAGTCACAGGTCTCGGCATCGTGTCGTCGATCGGCAACAATGCCAACGAGGTGCAGGCCTCCTTGCATGATGCCAGGTCCGGCATCAGCTTTTCCGACTCTTTCGCCGAGCATGGCTTCCGTTGCCGGGTGTGGGGAGCGCCGACGCTGGATCCGTCGGGAATGATCGACCGTCGCGCCATGCGCTTCCTGTCGCAAGGTGCTGCTTGGAACCATGTCGCGATGGACCAGGCGATCGCAGACGCCGGCCTCGACGAGACCGACATCACCAACGAGCGCACCGGCATCGTAATGGGCTCTGGCGGACCGTCGACCCGTGCAATCGTCGAAGCGGCCGAGACGACGATCAAAAACGGCAGCCCCAAGCGGATCGGCCCGTTCGCGGTGCCAAAAGCGATGTCGTCGACCGCTTCAGCGACGCTTGCCACTTGGTTCAAGATCCACGGCGTCAACTATTCGATCTCATCGGCCTGCTCGACGTCAGCGCATTGCATCGGCAATGGCTACGAGCTGATCCAGTGGGGGAAGCAGGACATCGTCTTCGCCGGCGGTCATGAGGATCTCGACTGGACGATGTCGGATCTGTTCGATGCCATGGGCGCCATGTCGTCCAAGTTCAACGACAGGGCATCAGTCGCCTCGCGCGCCTACGACGTCGATCGCGACGGTTTCGTCATTGCCGGCGGCGCCGGCGTGCTGATTCTTGAAGAGCTCGAGCATGCCAAGGCACGCGGCGCCAAGATCTATGCCGAGATCGTCGGCTATGGCGCCACCTCCGACGGCTACGACATGGTGGCGCCGTCGGGCGAAGGCGCGGCTCGCTGCATGAAGCAGGCGCTCGCAACGGTGTCCTCGCCGGTCGACTATATCAATACGCACGGCACTTCGACGCCGGTCGGCGACTCCAAGGAAATGGGCGCCATCCGCGAGGTGTTCGGCGAGAAGATGCCTTTCATCACGTCGACCAAATCGCTGACCGGTCATTCGCTGGGTGCGGCCGGCGTGCAGGAATCGATCTACTCGATCCTGATGATGCAAGGCGGCTTTATCGGCGAGAGCGCCCACATTGACAACCTCGATCCGGAATTCGAAGGCATGCCGATCGTGCGCAAGCGCATCGACGAAGCCAGGATCGACACCGTTTTGTCCAATTCGTTCGGTTTCGGTGGCACCAACGCTACGCTGATTTTCCAGCGCTATTCCGCATAAGGATTTGCCGACCATGGACGGATTGATGAAGGGCAAGCGCGGGCTTGTCATGGGCGTCGCCAACGATCATTCGATCGCCTGGGGCATCGCCCGCAAACTGTCCGAACATGGCGCGGATCTCGCCTTCACCTATCAGGGCGAGGCCTTCGGGCGCCGCGTCAAGCCGCTCGCCGAGAAACTGGGCGCATCGCTGGTGGTGCCTTGCGACGTCGAGGACAGCGCATCGGTCGCCGCGACTTTCGAGACTTTGGGCAAGGCGTGGGGCGGGCTGGATTTCGTCGTCCATGCCATCGGCTTTTCCGACAAGAACGAGCTGAAAGGCCTCTACGCCGACACCAGCCGCGACAACTTCATCCGCACCATGGTGATCTCCTGCTACTCCTTCACCGAGGTCGCCCGTCACGCCGCCACGTTGATGAAGGATAGCGGTTCGATGATCACGCTGACCTATGCCGGTTCGGTCCGCGTCATGCCGAACTACAACGTCATGGGCGTCGCCAAGGCCGGGCTGGAGGCCAGCGTCCGCTATCTAGCCAACGACTACGGCCCGCGCGGCATCAGGGTGAACGGCATATCGGCTGGACCGGTGCGGACGCTTGCCGGCGCCGGGATTTCCGACGCACGCCACATGTTCTCCTACCAGCAGCGCAACTCGCCGCTACGTCGCACGGTGACAATCGACGAAGTCGGCGGCTCAGCGCTCTATCTGCTGTCCGATCTGTCCTCCGGCGTCACCGGCGAAATCCACTATGTCGATTCCGGCTATCACATCGTGTCCATGCCGACGCTTGACGAGTTGAAGCAAACCGACGGCGGGCGGGAATAGCGCGAGCGACGTGTCGCCGGCTTGCCCCGCAGCGTTTCAGCGTCGCGCCGAGAAGACCTTGAACATGCCGTCGCGGGCGAGCTCCGCATGGCTGGAGAAGGCGGCCGCCAGCACGGGTTCGTAGGGAAGCTGACGGTTCGCCACCATGAACAGCCGGCCGCCCGGCTTCAGCGCCTTGCCTGCCGCGCGGATCATGCCGGCACCGATTTCGGGCTCAGTCGCCCGGCTGCGGTGAAAGGGCGGGTTCATGGCGATCACATCGTAGCGGTGCTCGACCGGCTCGCTCAAAAGATCTATCCAGAAGAAACGTGGCTCCAGGCCTGTGTTGCCGACATTGACCTTCGCCGCCTCCAGCGCCTCGAAATCCGCTTCGTAAAGGTCAAGCGCCGATATGCCGGGTGAGCGGGCGGCGACTTCGGCGGCGACATAGCCCCAACCGGCACAGAAATCCGCAACGCTGCCACGCAGATCGTTGGGCAGATTTTCGACCAGCAGCTTCGATCCGGCATCGATCTTGTCGAACGAAAACATGCCTGGGGCCGTGCGGAAGCGGTCCTCGACCACCAAGTCCGGATTGGCGGCGCGAAGCGTTGCCGCGGCAACGGTATCGGCCGGCCGGCGAAACCAGAAGGCAATGCCGTGATGCTTCGGCAGGTGGCCTTCGGGCGGCACAAGGGCGCCGACATGCTTGCGCAGGCTGGCGATACCATCGTCCTTACCGCCGGCGACGACGATCAACCCGCCTGATGCCACGTGCTCGATCGCTTCTGCGACGCGCAACTCGTTTTGTCCGCGATGGCGGCCAGCGAGCACTAGCGCCGCGTCGAAAGCCTTGCCTTCCACTTGCGGCGTGACGGTGAAGCCGGACGCCTGCAAGGCGCGAAAATGCGGCCTGAAGCCTTGGACGAGATGAAGCTTGGCATCGAAGCCTTCGAGCAAGCGAAAGCCGGGCTCGGCACCGAGAAAAAGAATACGTTCATCCTTTCGCGGCAGGGAAACGGTCCCGGTCTCGAAAGGATGGAAAAGCGTCTTCAGCGGCTCGGCGGACATTCACCACTCTTGAACTGCAAGGCTGTTGTTGAAATGCAAACGGGCGCGACCTTCCGGCGCGCCCGCTTCGATTGCTTTATGCGTTCGACGGAACGCAACCCCGCTTAGGCGGCGTTTTCTTCGCCTTCGCTCTTCTTATCGCGGGCGATTTCCTTGCCGGTGGCCTGGTCGACGACCTTCATCGACAGGCGGACCTTGCCGCGCTCGTCGAAGCCCATCAGCTTGACCCAGACCTTGTCGCCTTCCTTGACCACATCGGAGGTCTTGGCGACGCGATCATTGGCGAGCTGCGAGATGTGGACGAGGCCGTCACGCGGACCGAAGAAGTTGACGAAAGCGCCGAAGTCGGCGGTCTTGACGACCGTGCCTTCGTAGATTTCACCGACTTCCGGCTCGGCGACGATGGTGTGGATCCACTTCTTCGCCGCCTCGATTTCCTTGGCGTTGGCCGAAGCGATCTTGACCGTGCCGTCATCCTCGATGTTGATCTTGGCGCCGGTCTTTTCGACGATCTCGCGGATGACCTTGCCGCCCGAGCCGATCACGTCGCGGATCTTGTCGGTCGGGATGTGCATGACCTCGATGCGCGGCGCGAACTCGCCGAGCTCGGCACGCGCGCCGGACAGCGCATGGGCCATTTCGCCGAGAATGTGCTGACGGCCATCCTTGGCCTGGTCGAGGGCGATCTTCATGATCTCCTCGGTGATGCCCTCGATCTTGATGTCCATCTGCAGCGAGGTGATGCCGTAGGCGGTGCCGGCAACCTTGAAATCCATGTCGCCGAGGTGGTCCTCGTCGCCGAGGATATCGGAGAGCACGGCGAAGCGCTCGCCTTCCTTGATCAGGCCCATCGCAATGCCGGCGACCGGCTTGGCCAGCGGCACACCGGCATCCATCAGCGCCAGCGAGGTGCCGCAGACGGTAGCCATCGAGGACGAGCCGTTGGACTCGGTGATCTCCGAAACGACGCGCAACGTATAGGGGAACTGGTCGGCGGTCGGCAGCATCGGCCGGATGGCGCGCCAGGCGAGCTTGCCGTGGCCGATTTCGCGGCGGCCGGGCGAACCCATACGGCCCGTTTCACCGACCGAATAGGGAGGGAAATTGTAGTGCAGGAGGAACTTCTCCTTGTACATGCCGGTCAGCGAATCGACATACTGCTCGTCCTCGCCGGTGCCGAGCGTGGCGACGACCAGCGCCTGGGTCTCGCCGCGAGTGAACAGCGCCGAGCCGTGTGTGCGCGGCAGGACGCCGACTTCCGAGACGATCTTGCGGACCGTCTTCAGGTCGCGGCCGTCGATGCGCGAGCCGGTGTCGAGGATGTTCCAGCGCACGACCTTGGCCTGGAGTTCCTTGAACACGGTGCCGATCTGTTCGGACGTGTATTTGGCCTCTTCGCCTTCTGCCGGCGCAAACGCGGCCTTGACCTTCGCCTTGACGGCGTCGACGGCGGCATAGCGCTTCTGCTTGTCGGTGATCTTGTAGGCATCGCGAAGCTCGCCTTCGACGATCTTGAGCATCTCGGCTTCAAGCGCGGAATAGTCCGGCGCGGTGAAATCGCGCGGGTCCTTGGCGGCGACTTCGGCCAGCTTGATGATCGCGTCGATTACCGGCTGGAAACCCCTGTGACCGAACATGACGGCGCCGAGCATCAGATCCTCGCCGAGTTCCTTGGCTTCGGACTCGACCATCAGCACGGCGTCGGCGGTGCCGGCGACGACCAGGTCGAGCTTCGATTCCTGCATCTCGTCGACATGCGGGTTGAGCACGTATTCGCCGTTAATGTAGCCAACGCGGGCGCCACCAACCGGGCCCATGAACGGCACGCCGGACAAGGTCAGTGCGGCGGAGGTGGCGACGATCGACAGGATGTCCGGATCATTTTCGAGATCGTGCTGGACGACGGTGACAACGATCTGGGTGTCGTTCTTGTAGCCTTCGGCGAAGAGCGGGCGGATCGGGCGGTCAATCAGGCGGGAAACCAGCGTTTCCTTCTCGCTCGGACGGCCTTCACGCTTGAAATAGCCACCCGGGATCTTGCCGGCGGCGTAAGTCTTTTCCTGGTAGTTGACCGTCAGGGGAAAGAAATCGAGGCCGGGCTTCGGCTCTTTCATCGAGACGACGGTGGCGAGAACCTTGGTTTCGCCATAGGTGGCCAGCACCGCGCCGTCAGCCTGACGTGCGATCTTGCCGGTTTCGAGAATGAGCGGACGGCCGCCCCATTCGATTTCCACTTTGTGGTAATTGAACATATCTTGTCCTTCGTATGCGGAAAGGGCCGCGCCGTTGCAGCGTGCGCGGATGCCCCTTTCCCTTGGCTTCCTTTCTCGGGCAGCCACGGGCAAGACAACGGGAAGCTCGGCTATTCGGCGCATTTGCCGCGCGAGCGTCCTGCAATCCTGCCCCATGACCGTCCATGGGCGGTTTCGAGTGGCCCTCTGCTGTTTCGAAACCGGGTTGGCCAATCGATCCGACTGGCCTTGCGCGTGAACCCGAAAACCAGGTTTTCGGAAAGTATCCTGCGCAAATCTAAAACTTCAGAGCGTCCTTTGCGCATCCAAACCGGTGCGCGGCGCTCTGCTTTCTTCATTGGAGCCTTGGATGATCCGATGCTCCAATGCGCGACCGGCGGGCTCTCGAAAGAACCCGCCGGTCAATTCGTCAACGGCGCAGACCGAGCTTCTCGATCAGCGTCTGATAGCGCGCGTCGTCCTTGCGCTTGAGATAATCAAGCAGGCTGCGGCGCTGGGAAACGAGAGCGAGCAGGCCACGGCGGGAATGGTTATCCTTCTTGTGGTCCTTGAAATGATCGGTCAGGTTCTTGATGCGCTCGGAAAGGATGGCCACCTGGACTTCCGGAGACCCGGTATCGCCCTTGGCGGTTGCGAATTCGCCCATCAATTCCTTCTTGCGTTCGGCAGTAATCGACATCGTGTTTTTCCTTGTCTGTTTGAGGAAACGGGACGCCCTCAGCCGGGATGTCGTCCAGCAGGGGCCGGTGCAAGCAACGCGTCAAAGCGCGAAGCTGCGGCGCATATAGTGCAATTCCGACAAAAAGGCCAGCCCAATTCACAAGCCGGCTTTTTGCTGCATAAACGGGCACTTCCGCATGGTCAGAGCCATTTCTTCCATTTGAAGTATGCGTAGAGCCCGACCGCAACAATCGCCATGAAGACGAGCGACAGGGGATAGCCGTAATAGGCTTTCAGCTCCGGCATGTTCCAGGGCGAGGTGTCGGGGTCGAAATTCATGCCCCATACGCCGACGAGAAAGGTGAGCGGCATGAAGATCACCGAGACGATGGTCAAATAGCTGATGACGTCGTTGGTGCGCGCCTGGCTGAGCGACAGGTGCATCTCGATCAGGCCGGTCAGCATATCGCGCTGGGTTTCGACCAGTTCGATCAATCGCAGCGAATGATCCAGCGTGTCGTTCAGGAATAATTTGGTTTCGGCCTTCACATAAGAGACGTCGTTGCGGATCATGGTCGCCAGCGCGTCGCGCATCGGCCAAAGCACGCCCTTCAGCACATTGGCATCGCGCCGCAATTCGTGAAGCTGCCGCATCTGGTGCTTGTGCGCCTGGTTCAGCATCTGGTCCTCGATGCTGTCGACCAATTCGCCGGCAGCCTCGATCGGCGGGAAATAGCTGTCGACGATGGCGTCGATCAAAGCATAGGCGAGATAGTCGGCGCCGCGCGAGCGCAAGCGGTTGGGCACCGAGCTCGCGATCCGCTTGCGCACGGGATCGAACGGGTCGCCTTCGCGCTCCTGGAAGGTGACGACGAAGTTCTTGCCGAAGAAGACGGCGATCTGTTCGTAACGATGGGCGGTGACATCGTCGATCATCCTGACGACGACAAAGGCATGGTCCTCGAAGAAATCCACCTTGGGCCGCTGACCGGTGTTGACGACATCTTCCAGCGCCAGCGGATGCAGGTTGAAGATCCCGCCGATCTCCTCGATCAGCTGGATGTTGGCGAGGCCTGTGCAGTCGAGCCAGATGATCGGCCAATTGTGGCAATGGGTGTTGACATCGTCGATGCTGGCATTGTCGATCGTCTTGAACTTCTCAGGCGAGATCAATGTCAGCCTGAGCTCGGAGCGGCGCGCCGCCGGGTCGGCGATCAGCGTGCCCGGCGAAGCCCCGACCGGTGGCCGCCGTGTTTTGAGCGCCGCTCGCTTGTTGACCGTGTCAGCCTTTGCCATGTGCCCCCTCGAGTGCAGCGTCGAACGGCACTACAGCACAGCGCATCCTTTCGGACGACAAACGACGCCGTAGCCCTGTTGATTTAGCGCATGATCCTTTCCCAAAATAGAATCCGGTTTGGAGATCATGCGCCGGGCGACAGCTGTTACCCGACAAAGACCCGCTTTGGCTTGAACATGCCTTGCTCGATGGCGCCGATGGCGACCAGCTTGCCGCGCGCGGTGGCGCAGGCCTCCTCAGCTTCTACCGGCGCGTCACGGCCGCGAATGATGACCGGATTGCCGAGGCGGATTTTGGTTGCCGCATCGTCGCTGATCGCAACCTGCGGCAAGCATTCGAGCGCCGCGGCGGTGTCGACCAGAAGTGCATCGATGGCGCCGAAGTCGATCGGCGCGTCCGCTGCTTGCGAAGCGTCCTCGCTCTGTTCGCCGAAGCGGGCGGCCTCCAGCTCGGCCAAGGTGACGAAATCTTCCTGCGTGAACGGCTCGACCTCGACCCGCCGCAGCTCGGCGATGTGACCAAAACAGCCAAGGTCGCGCCCCATGTCGCGCGCCAGCGAGCGGACATAGGTGCCCTTGCCGCATTCGACCTCGAAGATGGTGCGATCGGCCATGTGCTCGACCAGGTCGAGCCGGCCGATCTCGACCTCGCGTGCCGGAATGTCGACCGTCTCGCCGTCGCGGGCAAGGTCGTAGGCGCGCTCGCCGGCGATCTTGATCGCTGAGAATTGCGGCGGTGTCTGCATGATCACGCCGGTATATTTCGAAAGCAGCGCCAGCACTTCGGATTCCGCCGGACGGAGGTCTGACCTTTTGGTCGCCGCGCCTTCGAGGTCGTCGGTCGAACGCTCCTCGCCCCAGGCAACGGTGAAGCGGTAGACCTTGGCGCCGTCCTGGACGTAAGGCACAGTCTTCGTCGCCTCGCCAAGCGCGATCGGCAGCATGCCCGACGCCAGCGGGTCGAGCGTGCCGGCATGGCCGGCCTTTTCCGCCTGGAACAGCCATTTGATCTTGGAGACGGCTTCGGTCGAGCCCATGCCGACCGGCTTGTCCAGTACCAGCCAGCCCGAGATCGGCCGGCCCTTCTTCTTGCCGCGGCGCGCCACTATTCGCTATCCTTCCGGTCGTCTTTGTCTTTGTCGTCGGCGCTGAGATCGCGCGCCACTTCGGGCGAGTGCAGCAATTCGTTGATCTTCTGGAAATTGTCGTAGCTGGTATCGAGCCGGAAGCGGAATTCCGGCATGTACTTCATCTGCCGAAGGGCGCCGGAGACGCGGCCGCGGACGAACTTCGCATGCTTGTTGAGCGCTTCGACCACCGCACCGGCATCCTTGGCGCCGAGCGGCGAGACGAAGGCGGTGGCGATCTTCAGATCGGGCGACATGCGCACTTCGGAGACCGAGACCACTGTGTTCTCGATCAGCGGATCAAGGATCTCGCCGCGCTGCAAGGTTTCGGATAGCGCATGGCGCACCTGCTCGCCGACGCGCAGCATGCGCTGGGATGGGCCTGACGGGGTCGAACGGGGCATTTTCCTCGGTCCTGAAATCGTGAAGCGCGGGATGGAACCGCGCCGCATGTCTCATATGGTTTGGGCGGCGGCCTTTCGACCACCGCCCGGTCTCAATAGATGCTCGAACTCAAGACGCTCGAACTCAGAGCGTCCTGGTTACCATCTCGACGCGGAAGCACTCGATGACGTCACCGACGCGCATGTCCTCGTAGTTCTGGAAGGCCATGCCGCATTCCTGACCGCCCGGAACTTCCGAAACCTCGTCCTTGAAGCGCTTCAGGGTCTTCAGCGTGCCTTCGTGGATGACGACGTTGTCGCGGATCAGGCGCACGCCCGCACCACGCTCGACCTTGCCTTCGGTGACACGGCAGCCGGCGATCTTGCCGACCTTGGTGATGTCGAAGATCTCGAGGATCTCGGCATTGCCGATGAAGGTCTCGCGACGCTCCGGTGATAGCAGGCCGGAGAGCGCCGCCTTAACGTCATCGACGAGATTGTAGATGATCGAATAGTAGCGGATCTCGATGCCTGCCGCAGCCGCGGCCGCACGCGCCTGCACATTGGCACGAACGTTGAAGCCGATGATCGCAGCCCCCGAGGTCTCCGCCAGCGACACGTCGCTTTCGGTGATGCCGCCGGCGCCCGCATGGACGATGCGGGCGCGCACCTCGTCGGTGCCGAGATTGTCGAGCGCCGCGTTGATCGCCTCGATCGAGCCCTGCACGTCGCCCTTGATGACCAGCGGGAATTCCTTCAATCCGCTGGTCTGCAATTGCGACATCATCTGTTCAAGCGAGCCGCGCTGGCCGGCATGCCTGGCCACCGCCTTCTCGCGCGCCAGACGTTGGCGATATTCGGTGATCTCGCGGGCGCGGGCTTCGTTGTTGACAACGGCGAAGCGGTCGCCGGCCAGCGGCGTACCTTGCAGACCGAGGACTTCCACCGGCATTGCCGGCGGCGCTTCCTTGACCTGATCGCCGCGATCGTTGACCAGCGCGCGCACCCGGCCCCACTCGTTGCCGGCGACGAGAATGTCGCCCGGCATCAGCGTGCCGGTCTGCACCAGCACGGTTGCGACTGGGCCGCGGCCCTTGTCGAGCTGGGCTTCGATGACAACGCCTTCGGCGGTGCGGTCCGGATTGGCCTTCAGGTCGAGGATTTCGGCCTGCAGCAGGATCGCTTCGAGCAACTTGTCGAGATTGATGCCCTTGGTCGCCGACACCTCGACATCCAGCACCTCGCCGCCCATGGATTCGACGAACACCTCATGGCGCAGCAGTTCCGAGCGCACCTTCTGCGGGTCGGCGTCGTGCTTGTCGATCTTGTTGATCGCCACGATGATCGGAACGCCGGCCGCCTTGGCGTGGTTGATCGATTCGATCGTCTGCGGCATCACGCTGTCGTCGGCCGCCACCACCAGGATGGCGATGTCGGTCGCCTGGGCACCGCGGGCACGCATCGCCGTGAAGGCGGCGTGGCCGGGCGTGTCGATGAAGGTAATCTTGTTACCGTTCTTCTCGACCTGATAGGCGCCGATATGCTGCGTAATGCCACCGGCTTCGCCGGACACCACGTTGGCATTTCGGATGGCATCGAGCAACGAGGTCTTGCCGTGATCGACATGGCCCATGATGGTTACCACCGGCGGACGCGGCTGCAGGTCCTCGGGACGATCGGCGATGTTGAACAAGCCCTCTTCGATGTCGGACTCGGCGACGCGGCGGACCGTGTGGCCAAATTCGGTCGCGACGAGTTCGGCCGTGTCGGCGTCGATGACGTCGCCAGGCTTCAGGATCTGGCCCTGCTTCATGAAGAACTTGACCACGTCGACAGCGCGCTCGGACATGCGCTGCGCCAGCTCCTGGATGGTGATGGTTTCGGGCAGGATCACTTCACGCATGACTTTCTCGCGTGGCTCATTATGCAACGCGCGCTTGAATTTCTCCTGACGGCGGCGCATCGACGACAGCGAGCGGGCGCGCGCATCCTCGTCGGAAAGCGCCGAATTCAGCGTCAGCTTGCCGCGGCGGCGGTCTTCCTCGCCCTTGGTCGGTTTGGCCGGACGCGCCACTTCGGGCGTGACCAGACGGCGCACTGGTGCGCCGGCACCGGTCCGCTTCGGCTTGACCTCTTCCTCGTCATCGACTGTCGCCAGTTCGGCGGCCAGCGGCGCACGGCGGCGTGCCTCTTCCTCGGCACGGCGGCGGGATTCAGCCTCGGCTTGCAGCCGTGCCTCTTCCTCGGCCTGACGGCGAGCCGATTCCTCGCGCTCGCGGCGGCGGCGCTCCTCGTCCTCGCTGCGGCGCTTGGCCTCCTCGATGGCGCGTTGGCGATCCTCGACGTCACGGACCTTCGAGCCCTCGAGAGCCCGGCGGCGTGCTTCCATTTCCTGGCGCGATAACTCGTTCAGCACCATGCCGCCGCGTTCGACCGGCGGCGGAGGCGGCGGCGCCTTGGGGGCTTCCTGCACGGCAGGCGCTGCCGCGACCGGCTTCGGCGTGAAGACGGATACAGGCGCTGCCGCCGGCTCCGGCTTGTCGCCGGGCAGCGAGAACTTGCGCTTCTTGGTCTCGACGACCACCGACTTGGTGCGGCCGTGCGAGAAGTTCTGGCGCACCGTGCCCTGTTCCATACCGGGGCGCTTCAGCGTCAAGGTCTTCTTCGGCGTAACACTCAGCGTCTTGTCGTCGCCCGATTTCGTATCGCTCATTCCATATCCTCTGCGGCATCATCTTCGTCAGCAACGGCCGCAAGCATTGCCAGATCGTCCGGGGAACCGCCCCGATATCGGTCGAGCGCAACCATGCGCTTCTGGACCGCCCTGCCCGCGTCTCCCGCGAGAACGGCAGCATGTATCACATTTGTACCCCCCAATGCCAAGCTCAACTCGGCCTCGGAGAAAAGTTTGTAAGCGCGGATCGCAGGCCCGCCGAGGTGGACGGTTGCCCGTCGCGCCTGGCTTATCTTGCGGACGCCATCGTCGGAAGCCTCGGTCGCGTGGAGCACGAAAAGTGCAAGTCCGCCGCGCACGGCGCTCTCGACCTTGGTCGCTCCGAGCGCTATGGCGCCCGCCTTGCGGGCCAGGCCAAGCATGCCCAGAGCGGACCTGGAAAGCAGCGCGTCGACCATGCCGCCAAGATCGGCTGGCACGGTCACCTGCGCCTTAAAAGCACGGGCAAACAGGTTTTTCGCCGCTGCCTTGTCTATATGTAGGCGGTCGGCGGTCACCCAGCAACCGCGGCCGGGCAGGTTTCTCTTGATGTCCGGAACGACGGCCGAATCCGGGCCGACGACGAAACGGATCAGCTCATCCGGTTCGGCTTGCCTGCGGGTGACGATGCAGGTGCGATCGTTCATCTCGTCCAAGGGCGGGTTCGGTGCGATGCGGTTTCACCTCACGCACCGACGGTTTCGTCAGCCGGCACGCCCTCGGCGGCAAGCTCGTCTTCGGTGATCCAGCCAGCCTTCAGGCGAGCGGCCAAGACCATTTGCTCGGCATCGGCGCGCGACACGCCGTGGTTGGCGAGCACACCCGGGAATACCTTCGTCTCGCCGTCCTTGCGTTCCTTCCAGCCGGTCAGGTCGTCGGCGGCGTAGCCGGCGAAATCCTCGATCGTCTTCACGCCGTCCTCGCCGAGCGTCACCATCATGGCGGTGGTGATACCGGGAATCTCGCGCAGCTCGTCCTTAACGCCGAGCGCCTTGCGCTTCTCGTCATGCTCGGCTTCGATCTTCTCCAGATATTCGCGGGCGCGGGTCTGGATCTCCGAAGCCGTGTCCTCGTCGAAGCCGTCGATCGACGCGATTTCGCCGGAATCGACATACGCGACCTCCTCGACGCTGGTGAAGCCTTCGGAAGCGAGCACCTGGCCGACCATCTCGTCGACGTCGAGGGCTTCCATGAACAGCGACGACCGTTCAACGAATTCCTTCTGGCGCCGTTCGCTCTCTTCCTGCTCGGTCAGGATGTCGATATCCCAGCCGGTGAGCTGCGAGGCAAGACGGACGTTCTGGCCGCGGCGACCGATGGCCAGCGACAGCTGGTCGTCGGGGACGACGACCTCGATGCGCTCGGCATCCTCGTCGAGCACGACCTTGGCGACTTCCGCCGGCTGCAATGCATTGACGATGAAGGACGCGGCCGAGGGCGACCACGGAATGATGTCGATCTTCTCGCCCTGCAATTCGCCGACGACCGCCTGGACGCGGCTGCCGCGCATACCGACGCAGGCACCGACCGGATCGATGGAGCTGTCACGGGAGATGACAGCGATCTTGGCGCGCGAACCCGGATCGCGGGCGACCGACTTGATCTCGATGATACCGTCGTAGATTTCCGGCACTTCCATGGTGAACAGTTTCGCCATGAACTGCGGATGGGTGCGCGACAGGAATATCTGCGGGCCGCGTTGTTCGCGGCGCACGTCATAGACGTAGGCGCGGACGCGATCGCCATATTTATAGTTTTCGCGCGGGATCAGCTCGTCCCGGCGGATAATCGCCTCGCCGCGGCCGAGATCGACGATGACGTTGCCGTATTCGACACGCTTGACGGTGCCGTTGACGATCTCGCCGATACGGTCCTTGTACTCGTCATATTGCCGGTCGCGCTCGGCCTCGCGCACCTTCTGCACGATGACCTGCTTGGCCGACTGGGCGGCGATGCGACCGAAATCCATCGGCGGCAGCTGTTCGGCGATGAAATCGCCGAGCTGGGCGTCCGGATTGCGCTCGCGCGCCGAGGAAATGGCAATCTGCGTCGCGTAGTCGTCGACCTTCTCGACCACTTCCATCAGCCGCTGCAGCTTCATCTCGCCGGTATTCGGATTGATATCGGCCCGGATATTGGTTTCCTGGCCGTAGCGCGAGCGCGCGGCCTTCTGGATCGCATCGGCCATAGCGGCGATGACGATCGACTTGTCGATCGACTTTTCACGCGCGACCGCATCGGCGATCTGCAGCAGTTCAAGCCTGTTGGCGCTTACAACCATCTTCTTTCTCCCGAGCTTGTTGCCGACCTTACGGCCGGCAGCCCAATCACATTTCCTGTTCGGTTTCGTCTTCCGCACCCTCTGGTGCGTCTTCGGGTTCGCCGCGGCGTTTTCTGGCTTCCTTGCGCGCCCGGTTATCCTTCGACAGCGCATCGCGGATAAGATCATCGGTCAGAACCAGCCGCGCTTCGGCAACCGCATCGTAGGGAACACGCACCGTCGGCTCCTCGCCGTAAGCGGCCTTGTCGCGCTCGATCAGCACACCGTCCGCGTCGCTTTCGGCGATCTTGCCCTTGAAGCGCTTGCGGTCGGCGACGAGAACCGACGTTTCCATCTTCACCAGATGGCCGGTCCAGGCTGCAAAGTCCGATTTGCGGACCAGCGGCCTGTCGATGCCCGGCGACGACACTTCGAGATGATAAGCCTTCTCGATCGGATCATCGACATCGAGCGCCGGCGATACTGCCCGGCTGACCTCTTCACAATCCTCGACAGTCATCGTGCCGTCCTCGCGCTCGGCCATGATCTGCAGCGTCAGCCCGTTCTGGCCCGACAGATGCACACGTACCAAGCGGAAACCGATGGCGCGCAGTACCGGCTGAACGATCAGCGCGATGCGCGCATCGATGCCGCTTTCGCGGATGATGCGGTCGTCGCCTTCGCTTGCCGTCACTGTCATTCGGTCCCTGTCGTTCGATTCCTGCTTGGCCGGCAGGTAATAAAAAAGAGCGGGACCGGGTGGACCCACTCTTCGTCCTACTGACCAAGAATTTGAAGCTGATATAGACGATCGTGGCCGTCGTTTCAAGCCCGTCGTGCATGACGGCAAGGCTCCGAGTCCGCAGCGCTGCGCCAAATGCATGGCGCCCATGCAGTAATCCTCCTTTGAGCACCGGCAACGCACGACTATCTATGTTGCATTGCACAATTGGAGCGCTCACTACGCTCGGAAGGATCCGATCATGAACAATCGTGGATTTTTTTCAGCCATAGGCGACTTTTTTAGCGTGTTTGGCAGCGCCGTAGCAGCGTCGCGTGCTGTGGAAAACGGTCGCAAGCCGCGTGCGAATGATCTGCGCAATCTGGGCATGGAGCCGGCAGCCTTCGATAAAATCCGCCGCTTCTAAGCCAAGTGAACAGGAGAGCCTTCGGCCGCTCAGCTCGGACTTCCTGCTATTTCCGCACAAAGGTGAAATAGGCGGGCCGTCGGCCCTCGCGAATGGCCTTGGCCTCATAGCGCGTCCCCGGCCAGCCATCATAGGGCCGACGCCAGTCGGCTGCTTCGTTTGCCTGCCACGTGAAGGCGCCATGCGCCCGGCAATGCAGCAGCGTCCAGTTCACATAGCTGTCGATGTCTGACGCAAAGTGGAACTTTCCGCCGTGCTTCAAGACGCGCGCGAAGCGGTCGAGATTGACCGGGCTGACGAAGCGCCGCTTCCAGTGCTTCTTCTTCGGCCACGGATCCGGGTAGAGAAGGTCGATGCCGTCAAGCGAAGCCTGCGGCAGCCAGTCAAGCAGGCGTGTGGCGTCGTCGTCATAGACGCGCAGATTAGCAAGCGGCCGCTCCCGGACCGCCATCATCATCTTGGCCATGCCGTTGACGAAAGGCTCGACGCCGATAAAGCCGGTCGCCTGGCTGGCCGTGGCACGGTGCAGAAGATGTTCGCCGCCGCCAAAACCGATTTCGAGCTGGACAGCGGAAACTTCGGCTTCGAAAAGGCTGCGCAGATCGGCTGGCGGTTCAACCGTCAGATCGAGCCTGTAGGCGGCGAAGCCGCTCTCCAGCGCCGCCGCCTGCTGCGGTCGGATGGTCTTGCCGCGCCGGCGACCGAAAAACGCCTCGGTCGCACGGCTTGGCCGGTCCTTCGGGTCCATAGGCGCCGTTGTTAGGCGGCGACTGCTTCGGCGACCGGTTCGGCGAGAGCGTCCTTGAGCGCCTTGGCGAGATCGGTCTTCTCCCAGGAGAAGGATCCGTCGCGGCCGGCCTTGCGGCCAAAATGGCCGTAGGACGACGTCTTGGCATAGATCGGCTTGTTGAGATCGAGGTGGCGGCGGATGCCGGACGGCGATAGGTCCATCACAGTGCGCAGTGCACGCTCGAGCTTTGCCTCGTCGACCTTGCCGGTGCCGTGGAGGTCGACGTAGATCGACAGCGGCTGGGCGACACCGATCGCATAGGAAAGCTGGATAGTGCAGCGATCGGCAAGCTTCGCGGCAACCACGTTCTTGGCGAGATAGCGCGCCGCATAGGCGGCCGAGCGGTCGACCTTGGTGGTGTCCTTGCCGGAGAAGGCGCCGCCGCCATGGGGCGCAGCCCCACCATAGGTGTCGACGATGATCTTGCGGCCGGTCAAGCCGGCGTCGCCGTCAGGTCCGCCGATGACGAACTTGCCAGTCGGGTTGATGTACCAATTGCAATTGTCGGCGATCTTCAGGTCGCCTAGTGCTTCGCGGATATAGGGCTCGACGACGTTGCGCACCTTCTTCGAATCCCACGTCTCATCGAGATGTTGGGTCGACAGCACGATCTGCGTCACTTCCGCCGCTTTGCCGTCGACATAGCGGACTGTCACCTGGCTCTTGGCATCCGGCCCGAGCCTGCCGGCATCACCGCTGCCCTCATGGCGCGCAGCGGCCAGCAATTCGAGGATCTTGTGGCTGTAATAGATCGGCGCCGGCATCAGGTCCGGCGTTTCGCGGCAGGCATAGCCAAACATGATGCCCTGATCGCCGGCTCCTTCCTCGCCTTGCCGGTCGGAAGCGTTGTCGACGCCTTGGCCGATATCCGGCGATTGGCCGTGCAGCAGGACCTCGATCTTGGCCGTCTTCCAGTGGAAGCCGGCCTGCTCGTAGCCGATTTCGCGGATTGCCTTGCGTGCGACCGACTTGAACTTGGCCGGGTTGACAATCGGATGGCCGGCCGCATCCTTCAGGATGTTGCCCTCCTTGTCCTTCTTGAGCAGCGTCTCGGGGACGCGCACTTCACCGGCGATGACAACGCGATTGGTCGTCGCGAGCGTCTCGCAGGCGACGCGGACTTTCCACGGGTCCATGCCGGTCTTTCTGGCCTCGCGGTAGACGAGATCGACAATCTCGTCGGAGATACGATCGCAGACCTTGTCGGGATGGCCCTCGGCAACGGATTCCGAGGTGAAGAAATAATTGTGCCGCGTCACGGGTGTCCCCTCTTGAAAAAATATCGGCAGGCCGCCGATTTTGGCGCGCCAGTTGTTAACGGTGCCGGGCGCCGCTCGTCAAGTCGTGCAGCCGTTCTAGCATGAATTTTGACGTTATTATCTTTGCGTCCAGAAGACGGCGGCAGGGCGCACTACCCTCATCTCTTGCACTCACAGGCTGAAGAGAACGGTTTCGTGGAAGCATGTCGAGCAAAATCGATCCGCGCGTCGGCGCATCTGCGGAATGCACATCCCACGGTGCACTCAGCCACGAGAAATTGCATGCCCGGCTACGGCCAGTCAATCGACCTCGTCGGCGGAGAGCGACTTCACAAGCTCGATGATCTTGCGACGCACTTTCACGTCGGCGATCTTGACGAAGGCGCGGTTCAGCTGGAGGCCTTCCGGGCTGCCGCAGAATTCGACGGCGGAGGTCATCGACGCATCCTCGGCAAATCCACGGTTGCCCACGGCCTCCTGACCGGGCGCATCCTCGAAAAAGAAGGCGACGGGAACGCCGAGTATCGAGGCGATTGCCTGCAAACGACTGGCGCCGACGCGATTGGTGCCTTTTTCGTACTTTTGGATCTGCTGGAACGTTATGCCGAGGTTTTCGCCCAGTTTTTCCTGACTCATTCCCAGCATATTGCGGCGAAGCCGGATGCGGCTTCCGACGTGGATGTCGATCGGATTCGGCTTTTTCTTGTTTTCTTCTGTCATTTTTTCCTCGCCGAATTTTTCCGGCTTTTTCTATTTTGCTGCCCAAACGACGCCGCGGCCCGTGCCCCAACAGAACGACCTTATCGACTTCGAGAATTTTCAGGCGCTTACAGTATGAGTTTCTAATGTGTCGGCTGTCAATTCGCCCGTAGCCTTTGCCTTACGTTCAAAATGCATGCCGCAACGGCAAGCAAAAACATGATCAGCATTCCGTTAATGCGTCGTTGGCCGGAGGAAACGATGGCTTGGTTGGAGATCGGCACACGCACATCGATGGCGCCGCGTGCGTCGATAGCCAGCGCGTCGACGATGCGTCCTCGCGGGTCGACAACGGCCGAAATGCCGTTATTGGCCGCGCGCAACAGGGGCACCCCATTCTCCACCGCCCGGATCTGCGCCTGCCTGAAGTGCTGGTACGGCCCTGGCGTGTCGCCGAACCAGGCGTCATTGGTGACGTTCACAATAAGCTCGGCTGACGTAGCGTCAACCGCGACCAGATCGGGAAAGATGACCTCATAGCAAATAAACGGCAGCGCCCGGATGCCGCCCGGCAGCGTGATCGGGTGCCGCTCATTGCCGGCCGCGAAGGTCATTGGGCCGGCGACAAGCTGCTCAAGCCCGAAGCGGCCGAGCAGATCGGCGAAAGGCAGGTATTCACCAAACGGTACCAGATGAACCTTGTCGACGGCATCGACGATTTCGCCCCTTTCGTCGATCGCCACGACCGAGTTGTAGTAACGGCTTCCGGTCGCCGAGCCGCCTTCCTCGCGAACGACGCCGGCGACCAGCATCTGGCCATCGCCGAGCATCTCTCCGATGGCAGGCAAGGCATCCGGACGTTCGGTGAACAGAAACGGCACGGAGGTCTCCGGCCACAGGATCAATTGCGGCCTGTCATGGCCGGGTTCCGGCGCTTTGGCCGAAAGCCCCATCATGGTGGCGAAGATGCGGTCACGCACCGAGGCATCCCATTTTTCCGTGAGGTCCACGGCAGGCTGCACGATACGGACGTCGAGGCTGCGGGCGGCCGGCTTTTCGGGGGCGGCGAGCCTGATATAGCCGAAGCCGGCATGGGCAACGACCAGAACGACAAGCAATGCCACGCCGAGGCGAAGATGCCGGCGCGCCGCAAGCAGGGCCGGCAGTGCAAAGACGAAGACTGCAAGCGCATTCATGCCGATCATGCCGGTCACCGACACGCTCTGCATCAGCAAAGGCACCGGCATCGCCGCATAGCCGACGGCATTCCAGGGAAAGCCGGTGAACAGGAAGCCGCGCAACCATTCCGCCAGCGCAAAGCCGAAGGCGAGCGCGGCGATGCGGCCGATGTCATTGCTCCACAACAGCCGGGCAACCACGGCGGCGAAGCCATAGAAGAAGGCCAGCGCGAGGGGGATGCCAACCACCGCGAACGGCAAGGCCCAGGCGAAGCTGTCGGCCTCGACCAGAAGCGCCGAGCCAACCCACCACAGACCGGCAAGAAAGTAGCCGAAACCGAACCACCAGCCGATGGCGAAAGCCGGCCGCAAGCGCCGCAGAAAACCGTCCGAGGCTTCGCCGGTCGCGCCGTCGAGAAGCCACACCAGCAGGGGGAACGAAATGAAACAGACGGCGAAGAAATCGTAAGGCGCCTGAGCAAGAACCGCCAGCGCGCCGGCAAGAAACGCCACCAGCGCGCGCCGCCAGCCCCAAAGCAGAATTATCCGGCCGGCCTGGCGCTCCATCTATGCTTCCGAGTCGTGCGAATCAGGAAGCAAGATTTATCAGGCCGCGGCCTTGGCTCCAAACCGGATAAGAGCGAACAAGTCCGCTCATAGCTATCGATGCCAGCCTTCGATCTTCAGTCCGCCCAGCCGCTCAGCCTCTTCGCGTGGGACGGAGCGGACAGTCTGGGAAAAGGTCCAGACATGGCCTTCAGGATCGCGCGCCCTGTACTGCCGTTCACCGTAAAACTGGTCGGCAGGCTCCTCGACGATCTCGGCTCCCGCCGCCCTTGCACGATCACAGTGGGCATCTATCCCGTCCTTGAGGCGCGCATAGACCGACTGCGTGTTCTTGCCTGCAACTGAAGCCGGGCTGGCTATATGGTCGGCCCATTCGGAATCGATGATGATATAGCCGTCGCCGAACCGCATCTCGGAATGGACGAGCCTGCCATCGGTATCGCTGACCACCATGCTCGGCTCGAAGCCGAAAGCCTTTTCAAGCCATGTCAATGCGGCCCGCGGATCCTGGTAGAAGACGCCGGAGCCCAGTGTCGAGTGCTTGAACGGGTCCTCAATCGGCATCGGGCGAGCCGCGTCCTTCAAGCCTGCTCGGTGCGGGCGGCGCGGCGGCGGCGCTCGCCCTTCAGGGTTTCGACTATGCGCACGCGCTTGACGCGGCGTGGGTCGGCGTCGAGCACATGGAACTCGAAGCCGGGTATGGCCTGCACCACTTCGCCGCGCGCCGGCACCCGGCCAAGCGTGTTGAAGATCATGCCGCCGATCGTGTCGACATATTCGCCGTGCTCGCCGGCGGCGAAATCCTCGCCGATCATCTTGGCGACATCGTCGATCTCGGCCTTGCCGTCGACGATGAAGACGCCTTCGCCGGCCTGGGTGATCATCGGCTCGTCGTCGTCGTGCTCGTCCTCGATGTCGCCGACCACCATCTCGACGATATCCTCGAGCGAGACGAGACCGTCGGTGCCGCCATATTCGTCGATGACCAGCGCCATCTGGGTCCGTGTCGTCTGCATCCGCCCCATCAGGTCGGAGGCGAGCATCGACGGCGGCACGAACAGCACCGGTCGGATCAGGTTGAGATCGCCGATGGTGCGCGCCAGATCGACCTGGGCGAGATCGAGAACCGTTGCGACCGCGGTTTTCCTGGTCGTCCTGCCCTTTCGGACGCGGGCGACCTTGGTGATGTGCGCCAGCACGTCGCGGATATGGACCATGCCGCGCGGGTCGTCGAGCGTCTCCGAATAGACCGGCATGCGGGAATGGCCGGACTGTTCGAAGAGCCCCAGAAGATCACCCAGCTTCGTGGTGATCTCGACCGCCTCGATGTCGGCGCGCGGCACCATGACGTCCTCGACGCGCACTTCGCGCAGACGCAGGATATTGTTGAGCATGGCGCGTTCGCCGGGCGAGAAGGATTCCGCATCGCTCGCCGTTTCGGCAAGCGCACCGGCAATCTCCTCGCGCAGGCTGGTGCCGTTGCGGTGCCTGAAAAGCCCGAGCACGCGATCGAACAGGGAAGGACCGGCAGGCGATGCCTCGCTGGCGAAGCTGCCGGTCGTGGTACTCGGACTCGAGCCCTCTTCCGTCGTTTCGGAAGGCTTGATCGCACTGCCGGCATCGGGGCGGGCGGCAGTCTCTGGTTTGTCGTTCATCATCGTCCGGTCAATTGATCTTTTGTAATTACGTGTAGGGATCGGGAATGGCAAGCCTCGCAAGTGCTGCGCGCTCTGTCGCTTCCATCAGTTCCGCTTCGGCGTCGGTTTCGTGATCGTAGCCCAGCAAATGCAGCAGGCCATGGATAACGAGATGGGAGATATGGTCCTCGACCGGCTTGTCTTCCAGTGCCGCCTCGCGCGCGACCGTCTCGGCGGCCAGCACGATGTCGCCGAGCATCGGCGGCAGCGGCCCGCCCCGGGCAAACGGAAAAGCCGGAAAAGACAGGACGTTGGTCGGCTTGTCCTTGCCGCGCCAGCCGGCATTGAGCGTGCGGATATGGGCATCGTCGGAAAAGAGGATGCTGAGCTCGGAACGCCCGTCCGCACCGGTTTCGGCAAAGGCGGCCGAGACGGCATGGTCGACCAGCCGCGTCAGCGTCGTCTCGGCGGGCCAATCTCCGGCCTCGATCGCGATATCGATCTCGACGGGAAGCGGCCCCCCCGCCTTTTGCTCCTCAGCCATGCGGCCGCATAATCATATCAGCCTTCGACACCCAAGCCCCTGGCCAGCTTGCCGTCGCGGTCGTAGGCCTTGACGATCTCGGCGACCAGCGGATGCCTGACGACGTCGCCTTCGTTGAAGCGGACCGTCACCATGCCGGTGACGCCGTCGAGGATTCTCAGCGCCTCGACCAGGCCGGACTTGGTGTTTGGCGGCAGATCGATCTGGGTCGGATCGCCGGTGACGATCATGCGCGAGTTCTCGCCGAGCCGGGTCAGGAACATCTTCATCTGCATGGGCGTGGTGTTCTGCGCCTCGTCGAGGATGACGGCAGCGTGCGCCAGCGTACGGCCGCGCATGAACGCCAGCGGCGCGATCTCGATGACCTCGGCGGCAATCGCCCGCTCGACCTTGTCGGCCGGCATCATGTCGTAGAGCGCGTCATAGAGCGGCCGCAGATAAGGATCGACCTTCTCCTTCATGTCACCCGGCAGAAAGCCAAGCCGTTCGCCGGCCTCGACCGCGGGGCGCGACAGCACGATGCGTTCGACCATGCCGCGTTCGAGCAGCATTGCCGCGTGCGCCACCGCCAGATAGGTCTTTCCGGTGCCGGCCGGGCCGATGCCGAAGACGAGTTCCGACCGCTCCAGCGCGCGCATGTAGGCGTCCTGGTTCAGCGAGCGGGCATAGATCGTTTTCTTGCGCGTCGATATCTGGGCGGCGGACACCTTGCCCTTGCGCTCCAGTGTCGGCAGCGTCAGTTGGTCGTCGGCGGCGATCGCCATGCGTACGGCGCCGTCGACATCGGACTGGCCGATATCGGTGCCTTTCTGCAGAATTCCGTAAAGATTGTCCAAGGCGCGGCGTGCCTGCTCGGCGGCCGAGGAAGTGCCTTTGATTGTCAATTGATTGCCGCGCGAGCGGATATCGACGCCGAGCTTCTGCTCGAGTCGGGCCAGATTCTCGTCGAATTGGCCGTAAAGGGCGCTGGCAAGCTTGTTGTTGTCGAAAGTCAGTACGATGTGCGCCATATCCGAGGCCCCCGAGGGTAGGTTCTGGGGCAGGTTCTTCACTTCAGCAGCGCTCAACCGTCTCTCCTCATCTGCCGAGACCTTCAGGCCAATTCGGCGAACAGGCTGTTGTAGCCCGTCTTCGTGATTCGTACCTGGATAATGTCACCGATTTCGCCGGCCATTTCATCAACAATAACCGGCTGCAGCCAGGGCGAGCGGCCAACCTTCTGACCGGCCTGGCGGCCCGGCTTTTCGATCAGCGTGTCGATGGTCCTGCCGATCAGGCTTGCGCCGAAATCCTGCTGCTGTTTCAGCAGTAGCGCCTGCAGCCGCTGCAGGCGCTCGTCCTTGACGGCCTCCGGCACGTGATCACTCATCTCGGCGCCCGGCGTGCCGGGGCGCGGCGAATATTTGAACGAAAAGGCCGAGGCATAGTTGACGTCTTCGACCAACTGCATGGTCGCCTCGAAATCGGCTTCCGTCTCGCCGGGAAAGCCGACGATAAAATCCCCCGACAGCGCAATGTCGTTCCGTGCGGCACGGATGCGGTCGATCAACGTCAGATAGTCCTTGGCCATATGTCTGCGGTTCATCGCCTTGAGTATGCGGTCGGAGCCGGATTGCACCGGTAAATGTAGATAGGGCATCAGCGTAGGCAAATCACGATGGGCGGCGATCAATTCATCGTCCATGTCGCGCGGATGACTTGTTGTGTAGCGCAGGCGCGCCAGGCCCGGAATCTCGGCCAGCCTGAAGAGCAGCCGGCCAAGGCCCCATTCCGCGCCGTTTTCACCTCTTCCATGCCAGGCATTGACGTTCTGGCCAAGCAGCGTCACCTCGCGCACGCCGGCATCCGCCAGGCGCTCGGCCTCGGCGACGATCTGTGCCACCGGCCGCGAGACTTCCGAGCCGCGCGTATAGGGCACGACACAGAAGGTGCAAAACTTGTCGCAGCCTTCCTGAACGGTCAAGAACGCCGTCACGCCGCGCCTGATCAGTTCAGCGCGCTTCGGCTGCGGCAGATGCTCGAACTTGTCCTCGACGGCATAGTCGGTCTCGACGATCTTTTCGCCGCTCCGCGCCCTCGCCAGCACACCGGGCAGCCGGTGGTAGGTCTGCGGGCCGATGACCAGGTCGACGGCCGGCGAGCGGCGGATGATCTCGGCACCCTCGGCCTGCGCCACGCAGCCGGCGACGCCGACCAGCATTTCGCGCCCGGCCTTAGCACGTTCCGCCTTCAACTCACGGATGCGCCCAAGTTCCGAATAGACTTTTTCCGCCGCTTTCTCGCGGATGTGGCAGGTGTTGAGCAGCACCAGATCGGCCTCGCCGATAACGTCTGTCGCGGCATAGCCGTCGGCCGCCAGCGCATCGGTCATGCGCTGCGAATCGTAGACGTTCATCTGGCAGCCATAGGTCTTGACGAAGACCTTTCTGGTCGCGGCAGGCAGAACGACTAGGTTTTCGGCGGCAGCGCCGATGTCGTCGCGTTCTATCGTGTTCAATTCCATTTCGCGGCTTCTAGCGCCTTTCCCTGACAAAAAACAGACGAATCTGGCCGGAACCTGCGCGGCTTACCGGCTTGGGCGCGGTTCGGCGAGAGCCGCCTGTACCATCTCGCGCACCTGGCGTTCCATCTGCTTTGCCGTTTCCTTGCGGCTGGAGCCCTTGGAGAAAGCAATCGCCTCGCCAAAATGCACCTCGACGTCGAGGGCGCCCTCGGCCATCAGCACCTTCAGATGCGGCATCAGCTCTTCATCGCCGATCCAGGCGGCAACCGGCCGATGCCGGCGGCCGAGCGGCACGCCATGCAGGCGCGTATAGACGATCGCCACCGGCTGGATGAAGACCTGTTCGGCCGCCCCTTCCGCAATCGCCATTGTAGCGGCGCCGAACAGCGTACTCTTGAACGGCAGGATCATGTTGCCGTCGCCGGTCGAGCCTTCGGCAAACAGCACCATGGCGTCGCCCTTGGCCATGCGGCCGGCGATCTCGCTCGCCTGGTCGCCCGACGAACGTTTGCGCTCACGTTCGATGAAGACAGTGCGCTGCAGCTTCGACAGCATGCCGATCAACGGCCAGCCGGCCATGTCGGCCCTGGCGATGAACGTCACGTCGACCATCGACCCCAGTACCATGATGTCGGTCCAGGAGATGTGGTTGGCGGCAATCAGCAATGGGCGCTGGCCGGACAGCGCCCCCTTGACATGGATGCGCAGCCCCAGCGCCCTGACGATCATCCTGTGCCAGATCTTCAGGATGAAGGTCTCGCGCCAGAGCCCGGTCCTCATCGACAGGACCTGCAGCGGCACAAGCACCAATGAGCCGACGACAACCAGCCCCAGCGCCAGGAAAATCCTGATTTTTCCGATCATCCGCACCATCCCGGCGTTTGGCTAGCGAAGATCGCGGCGCATGACAAGCGCGCCGGTCGGGCCGTGTTCCGGCGATTTGTAATAGTTGGCGCGCTTGCCGACCTCGCGGAAGCCAAGCCGCCGATAGAGCGCGATCGCAGCGACGTTGGTCTCGTCGACCTCGAGGAAAAGTGCCTCGGCGCGCTGTGCGTGCAATTCGCGCAGCACCGCATCCATCAATTGCCAGCCGAGCCCCCGGCGCCGATGCGAGCGTGCCACCGCGACCGTCAGGACCTCCCCCTCGCCGGCCGCCAGCCGCGCCAGCACGAAGCCGACCGGCGGCTTGGCGCCCTGTCCGGTCTCGCGCGCGGCATAGCCGAACACGGTGTCCTGCTCGAGCAGTGCGGCGAATTCGTCGTCGGTCCACGGCCGCGCGAAATCCTCGCGATGCAGCACCGACATGGCCGCGCTGTCGGCAATTGTCAGCGGCTCGAGCGCATAGTCCCTGCGGCGCGGCTGGAGGAACGGAATGCGCATCAGTTTTTTTGCCTCGATAAAACAAAGCCGGCCTGCGGCTTGGCGTCGGCGCCGCGCAGATAGAGCGGTTTCGGCTTTTCGCCCTCGCCCTTGGCTGCGGCCCGATGGGCATAGACGGCGATGTCGGCGGTGGCCGCCGTCCCGCCGAGATCGAAGCTGCGCCCGGCCGCCGCGGCAATTTGGGTTGCCGCCGTGCCCGCCAGAACCGGAGAGATGTCGGTCGCCATGGCTGCGGCTTGCGAGAGCGTGGTCACAGCCGGACCATAGATCAGAACCGACCTCTCATCGTAAAGCGCCGCATGGATCTCCTCGCGGCCTGCATCGAGCGCGGCGAGCACGGCGCGGCGGGGAAATATCGCTGCGGCCTCTGCGGCCAACGCCTCCAGAGTCGTCACGCCGATCGCGGGGATTTTCAGCGCCAGCGCAAGGCCGCGCGCCGCCGAGACGCCGACGCGCAGACCGGTGAAGGAGCCCGGACCGGTCGCAACGGCAATGGCGCCGAGGCCGGTAAAGTCCGTTCCGGCCGCCTTCAACGCCCCTTCGATGACACCCATCAGATGCTCGGCATGACCCTTGCCGAGATCGAGCACCGAACGGCCGAGTTCTTTCCCGGCCGCCGCGTCGTAGACGCAGGCGGCGCAGAGATTGGCGGCACAGTCGATGGCAAGCAACTTCATGAAGCGCCCGGTTGAGACAGTTTCGAAAGCAGCCTCCCTCTGCCCGCCAGGGCTGATCCCCGCAAGGGGAATATCCACAAATCTTCAGGCGACTTGCTTGGAGTGTGGGTCCAAGAAGGTAAGTTTCGACGAACGCAACTGCCACAAACCGTTGCCAGGATTAGCCGATCTGCTCGATACGCAGCACGTGATTGTCCCAGACATAGTCCGGCTCGGAACGGATCGTGCCACCGCCCTCGACAATTTCGCCGGCGCCCGTCGTCGCCATGAAGCTTTTCCCATCGGGCGCCACGCCACAGACCTCGACCAGCGCCTTGGTAGCGACGATGCGGCTGCTGGCGGTGTCGATCACGGCAAGCGAATTCCCCTCAGGCGACGACACGGCGATGGTGCCGGCGGCAGGGTTGGCGGCGACCGAGCCGATATAGTTCCTGAAGCCGGAGAGCACGTCTTGCGACATGTCGAACAATTGCAAGTCCTTGCCGCGCGGCGCGCGGCCGACCAGCGGGGGACGATCGGTACCCGGCCCCCTGTATTGGCAGCCGAACCAGACGGTGCCGGACCGGTCGGCATCCATATGGCGGATCGACAGTTGGTGCAGCGCCGGCGGCAATTCGTGCTTTTCGGTGAGATCGCCGGTAAGGCGGTCGACCAGAACATAGGAAGGCTTCATCGTTGCGATATTGAGCTCGGCGCGGCCATAATCCGGATGCGTCTCGATGCCGCCATTAGCCACAGCAATCGTCCTGCCATTGGAAAGCAGCAAAAGCTCGTGTGCTCCCATGCCGTAGGTCGGGAACTCGCCGATGCGCTTGAATTTCGCATGCGCGTCATAGACGCCGACCACGCCGGCGGCATTGTCGAAATCGTTCTCGGTGGCATAGAGCAGCGTGCCGTCGGCCGAGAACACGCCATGGCCGAAGAAATGTCGGCCGGCAACGCTGGCAATGGTCTGCGGTTCATCGCGGCCGGTATGGTCGAAGACGACAGCAAAGGTGCCCGGCTGCCTGGCAAACACCACCGAACGCTTCGACACCGGGTCGAAAGTAACGTCGTGGCCCCGATCGGGCAGATCTATCGTGTGCAACAACTTGCCGGCCTCGGACAGGACGGCCGCGCCATAGCTGCCGTCGCGCTTGACGAAAGCGGTGGCGAAGACCGCGTCGGCGTCGAGTGTCTTTGCCCAGGCCGACGGCGCCATCGCCGCTACGAAACCAGCGCCTGCGGCCCTCAGGAAATCGCGCCGATCGATCAGCGGCGTCCTCATGATCAGTCGCCGTCCAGTGACGAGAACCCGGCGGTCAGGCCAAATTCGGCGGTCAGCCTGGTTCCGATCAGGGTCGTCAGGCTGGATGTCACCAGCGAGAAATAGTCGAGCTTGCGGCGCAGCGCCGGATCGGCAAGTGCCTTGTCGATCGGACCCCTGATCGCCTTGGCCGCCTCAATCCCGTTGGTGAGCTGGATGTGGACCGATTCCGTCATCCAGCGCGCATCGGGCGCCAGCGCGTCGCCAAGCTGCGAGGCCTGGAACAGCGCGTCCATGCCCGCCAGATTCCCTGTCAGCGAGCGGGCGGTGTTTTGCGAGCGCCAATAGATCGCCTGTTTCGGTTTGTCGGCCTCCGGCTTGGCGCCCAGGAATCCTTTCAGGCGCACATCGCGCACCATTTCCAGCTCGTTGATGAAAACGCCGACCAGTTCGGTCACCGCTTCGGTGCCGTTGTGGTAGAGCGCGTTCTGCGGGCCCGGATTGGCCCAGAGCGCGGCAAAGCCGTCGGGCTTATTCCAGGCATCGCTGACCTCGCTGGCGATCGTCTCGACATTACCGGCGATGGCCGCACCGTAAGCGCAGCGATAGCCATCGTCCTTGCCGGTCAATTGATCGGCGCCGTCGCCATGGAGCACGAATTCCAGTGCGCCGAGCCCTTGCATGGCGACGCTCTTTGTCGCCAGCTGGGCCGGATCGGCAGCGACCGGATCCTTGCCGGCAAGTGCTGCCTGCACCTGCTTCAGGCCGATGCTCTTGCGGTCCGGCCAAAACAGCATGCGCTCCAGCCGGTTGTTTTCCGCGATCGGCCCGAAACGGATGATCTCCACTACCGACCAGGCATCCACGACGCCCGAGAATTCGGCGCGAGCCGCATCGAGATTGTCTTGCGAGGGCGCCTGGCAAAGCGCGTGCATGATCTTCGCCAAGCTGTCCGCATGGTCATGCAGCCTGGCATAGGCCGGGCGGACGAAGCCGTCGGTCGCCCGCTGGATCACATCCGAAGCCTTCACCGCCGCGGATGCCGGCAGCGCACCAGCGAGGACCAGCAGAGCGAGCGCAAGCGCAAGACGCTTCGGCATCAGAGCGACTCCAGAAATTTGATCAGCGCATCGCGATCGGCCGCATCAGCGGCGGCAAAGCGGTCACGCGCCTTCTGGCCCTCGCCGCCATGCCACAGGATTGCCTCGGCCAGGCTGCGCGCGCGCCCGTCATGCAGGAAGAAGGTGTTGCCGCTGACGGTCTGGGTGAGCCCGATGCCCCACAGCGGCGGCGTGCGCCATTCGCTTCCCGTGGCCTCGCCCACCGCCTGCCCGTCGGCAAGGCCTGGTCCCATGTCGTGCAGCAGGAAATCGGAATACGGCCAGATCAGCTGGAAGGCCTGCGCCTTATTCGGGGTGCCGCGACGGGTGACGAATTTCGGCGTATGGCAGGAGATGCAGCCCATATCGTAGAACAGTTTTTTGCCGGCGAGCACGTCCGGTCTGTCGAGACCGCGCCGGGCCGGCACGGCAAGGTTTTGCGAATAGAAGGTAACGAGGTCCATGATCGGCGGCGGCGCTTCGACCGGACCGAGGCGCTCCTGCACGCCGTTAGGCAGGGCAAGGCAGGTCTTTTCTCCGGAGGTGCAATCGCCCCAGTGCTTCGGCACCTCGGGCGTCGAAATGCCGATATCACCGGCAAAAGCATCCGCCGATTGCTGGCGGATCGATGCCGCCTGCGCCTTCCAGCCGAAACGGCCGAGCGTCAGTTCACCGCTGCTGCCGTCACGTATTATGTTGGGCCTGCCGGAAATCCCGTCACCATCGCGGTCGGCCGCATCGGCACGCGCAAGGATGTCGGCAGGAGCGATCTGCTCGACCAGGCCGAGGCCGATCATCGGCGGCGTCATGCGCGGCGACAGCGTGGTGTGCGGGTCGAGCGGCCCGTAGGCGAGGCCCTCGACCGAATAGCTCGGCTTGCGCAGCGACACCGTGCTGCCATCCGCCAATTTCACCTTCTCGTCCTGATAGTCGACATGCATCCTGCCCTCGCCCTGCAGGCCGGGTACCGCCAATTCCTGCAATTGCGTGCCATAGACCGGGTCGGGGAAGTTGAGCACCTTGTGATCGGCGAGCGCGGCTTCCTCCTCCTCGGTACTGGCTTGCCTTGCCAGGCGCAGGAACATCGAGGTGGTGCCACTGTCGCCTTCGGGCGGATGGCCGCGGCCGTCCTTCAGATGACAGTTCTGGCAGGCGCGCTCATTGAACAGCGGACCGAGCCCATCCGAGGCCTGTGTCGAGGATGGCGAGGACACCCAGTTCTTGCGGAAGATAGCGTTGCCGAGCTTGAAGGTGCCCTCTTCCTCGAAGCTGATGTTGGCAGAGGATTGCGAGAAGGCGTCCTTGTTGACGTCCTTCTTCGAGGTGCCGGCGCCGCCCTGCATTAGCTCGAATTGCTCGGGCTTGGAGAAATCGCTGGTCGGCCTGGTAATGGCGATGACGCGCGCCAGATCCTTCGGCGTCAGATCGGTGCGGCTGGCAGCAAGCCCCGCCGGTTGCGGCGCTCCGGCCAGCGCCGAGGCTGTGAGCGTCGCCACCACGGCAAGAAAAGCGCCGCGAACCATTCCGTATCGCGGTTTCTTCTGAGGCGGCAGGCCGCAATGCTCGGCCGGCCGCAAGCGGCGCATGAAATCTAGGGGGCGCCGCATTCCTGCATGTCCTTATTCCGCCTCGTCGGCCGATGCCGCGTTGAGCTGGCCGTATTTTTCCTCGCCGATCGAGGCCAGCAGATCGAGTTGCGTCTCGAGGAAGTCGATGTGACCTTCCTCGTCAGTCAGCAATTCCTCGAACAGCTTCATCGTCACGTAGTCGCCTGCCTCGTTGCAGATCTCGCGCGACCGCTTGTAGGCAGTGCGCGCGTCATATTCGCCGGCAAGATCGGATTCGAGCACTTCCTTGACATTCTGCCCGATGCGCAGCGGCGCCACGGACTGCAGGTTCGGATGGCCCTCGAGGAAAATGATGCGCGCCACGAGCCGGTCGGCATGGTGCATTTCCTCGATCGATTCGGCGCGTTCCTTCTTCGCCAGCTTGGCGTATCCCCAGTCTTCCAGCAGCCGGAAATGCACCCAGTACTGATTGACCGCTCCAAGTTCCAGAAACAGAGCCTCGTTAAGCCGCTCTATGATCTGCTGTTCGCCTTTCATGGGTTCTGCTCCCGTATTGGACGCGCAGGCCTCTGACGCGATCCAGGTGTGAAACAATGTCCACGCCGCTCGCCGCCGAGCGGGTGTGGTAATTTTCGGTGACCCGAATGATCGTTTCGACCACATTTGGGAAGCAGCCGCAACAGCGACCGCGCTTGTGCATGGCATGATAGACCTTCGCCGGCACGATAAGCTGCCAAGGGTCCTCATCCAGCAGTCCGACGATCGTCTGCTCTATCTCCTTTTCGGTGATGATGTTGCAATGGCAGATCAGCATTTGGCGCTCTGGCTGACGGCGCTCATTGCGCCGCGTGGCTGGTGGTTTCGATAGTTTACTGGAACACCTTGTCCGGTGAATCGAGGCTGTCCGATCCCTCGAAGGCTATGGCATTGAGCTTCAGGGTACCGACGGCGCGTTCGATCGACTTGGTCTGATCGACCAGCGCCTCGATCGCCGCCTGCACGGTGGCATTGCCTTCCGTGTTGCCCTCTCCGATCTGCTGGTCATAGGCCTCGCCGGCAAGCGCCCGCGCCTTGATGGCCTCCATCTTGGCGACGGTGACATCCAGTTTGTCCGACAATTCCTTGTCGATCGCCGGATCGGCCGCCTTGACCATGTCGGCCACAGACGGGCCCTCGACGACAGTGCCGTCAAGCCGCGTGTAGCTGCCGCGATAGGCGGCGCGGATGCCGACGGCGTCATTGAGATGGGAGTTGTAAGTGTTGTCGGAGAAACAATCGTGCTCCTCTTCCGGATCGTGCAGCAAGAGGCCGAGCTTCATCCGCTCGCCGGCGAGCTCGCCATAGGACAGCGAGCCCATGCCGGTGAAGATGGTCGAAATGGCGGCGTTCGGCTCGCCATCGACAAGGTTCTTGCGGGCGGCGCCGCCTTCCTTCCAGTCGTAGACCATGTCCTTGAGATCGGAAACCAGAAGGTCGCTCGCCGATTTCAGGTACTGCGCGCGACGGTCGCAATTGCCGCCGGTGCAATTGGCAAGATCGTAATCGGTGTAGCGCCGCTCGCCGGCGCCCGGACCAGTGCCGTGCAGGTCCTGGCCCCATAGCAGGAATTCGATGGCGTGATAGCCGGTCGCCACATTGGCCTCGATGCCGCCGGCTTCCTGCAGGGTGCCGGAGAGGAACTCCGGCGTCAGATTGGTAGCGTCGACCTTCTTGCCGTTGATCTCGATCGACTTGTTGGCGATCACATTGGCGGTATAGAGCGCGTTGGCGTCCGACTCGGTGCCGTAGCCCTTGGCGACATAGTCGATCAAGCCCTCGTCGAGCGGCCAGGAGTTCACCTTGCCTTCCCAGTCGTCGACGATCGCATTGCCGAAGCGATAGATCTCGGTCTGCTGATAGGGAACGCGCGATGCCTTCCACGCCTCGCGGGCGGCGTTCAGCGTTTCGGCCGATGGCTTGGCGAGCAGTGCATCGACAGCCTTGTCGAGCGCCTCGGCCGTGATCAGCGAATCCTCGTATTTGGCAAGCGCAATGTCGGAATAGGTCTTGATGACCGCCTTGGCATCGGTTTGCGCCTTGGCCGGCAGTACGAACACCGCCGCCGTGAGCATCGCGGTGGCGCCGATCGCCGCAAGCCTGCCGCCATACCGCGCCGTGATCATCGTTCTCATGACTGTCTCTCCTCGGGAATCAATGAAATGCCGGCGCCGCGGCTGGCAGTTGCCAGCGGGCAAAGAAGGGTCGCGCCATCGCGCGGTTCGCGGAAGAAAGACACCGAAATGCCTCCAATCGAAAGGGTTCAAGGCCCAGACATCAAAGGGATGCGCTGACGCGCGAGCTTCCATAAAACGGCGAAGACGCGGGATGTCAACTGGTGGCGTAGAAAAAATTCAATTGAAACAATAGTTTATAATTATTCTAAACTAGAACTGTCAACTTTAACACCGATCTATCAGGAATGCCGCCGCATGAAGCGATTGACAGGCGGCCGTTCCGGGTGCGACCCGGATCGGCACTCTTGCGGCGGCACCGGACAATCGCCACCTGGCGGGACGTCCTAGATTTGGATGAGGAATCGGGCTGTTATGAAGAACGGGGTTGTCATTGTCGGTGCGGGTCATGCGGGCGTGCAAGCGGCTGCCAGCCTGCGCGAAGAGGGCTATGACCGGCCGGTGATCCTGATCGGCGACGAAAACGAATTGCCCTACCACAAGCCGCCGCTGTCGAAGACCTTCATCAAGGATCAGCAAGCAAAGCCGCAGCCGTTGCGCGGCGAGGCTTTTTATACCGGCAGCGCCATAGACTACCGGCCAGGCCTCCGGATCGAGCGCATCGATGTAGGCGGCCGCCGGCTGGAGATATCGGGCGGCGGCGTGCTGCCGTTCGAGCGGCTGGTCCTCGCCACCGGCGCGCGGCCGCGCCTGCTGCCGCTGCCGGGTTCGGAGCTTTCCGGCGTTGTGTCGCTGCGCTCGCTCGGCGATGCCCGCCTGATCCGCGAATTGAGCGCGCAAAGCGAGGAGGCCGTCATTCTCGGCGGCGGCTTCATCGGCCTGGAGATTGCCGCGACGCTCACCGCCGCCGGCCGCAAGGTTGCGGTGGTCGAGGCGGTCGACCGGCTGCTCGGCCGCGCCGTGGCGCCGGTCATCGCCAGCCATGTGCGCCAGCGGCTGGAAGCGACCGGGGTGCGCATCCTTACCGGCACCACCATCGAACGGCTGGAGGGCGAGAACGGCCGTGTTTCGGCTGCAATCACCTCGTCCGGCGAGAGATTGCCGGCACAGATGGTCGTCATCGGCATTGGCGTCGTGCCGAATGTCGAATTGGCCGAAGCCGCCGGTATTGCCATCGCCGACGGCATCCGCGTCGACCAGCAGATGCGCACGTCGGTGCCGGAAATCCTCGCCATCGGCGACGCCGCCTCCTACCGGCACTGGTTCACCGGCGGCGATGTGCGGCTGGAATCGGTGCAGAACGCCACAGACCAGGCGCGGCTCGCCGCGCGCACCATCATCGGCCATGCCGACAATTACGCGGCGGTGCCGTGGTTCTGGTCCGATATCGGCGACATGAAGCTGCAGATGGTCGGCCTGATTGCGGGCGGCGACAGCCATGTCGTGCTGGGCGACGTGGCCGAAAACAAATTCTCGATCTACCACTACGCCGCAAGCCGGCTGCTCGGCATCGAATCGGTCAACCGGCCCGGCGACCATATGCTTGGCCGCAAGATGCTCGGCGCCGGCTTTTCGCCGTCGCCGCAGATTGTCGCGAGCGGGCCCGACGGGCTGAAGGCGGCGCTCGCCGCCTTCCAGCAGGCAGAGCCTGCAAGAGCGGCCGGATAGCTCAGGCGGCGCGAACTTCGCGGATCGAGCTTTCCAGGATGTCGAGCGCCTCGTTCATGACGCCATCCTGGATGGTGATCGGCGCGAGGAAGCGGATGACGTTGCCGTAGACGCCGCAGGTCAGCAGGATCAGGCCCTTGTCGAGCGCCTTCAGCCGCACCGCATTGGCGATTTCCGGCGACGGCAGCCCCTTCGTCACATCGTTGAACTCGACCGCGTTCATGAAGCCGGGGCCTCTGATATCGACGATCTCAGGCGCTTCGTCGCGGATCGATTGCAGGCGCTGCTTCAGACGGTTGCCCAGCGTGTTGGCGCGGTCGCAGAGCTTCTCCTCATCGATGACGTCGAGCACGGCATGCGCCGCGGCGACGCCGATCGGGCTGCCGCCATAGGTGCCGCCAAGCCCGCCGGGGCTCGGCGCATCCATGATCTCGGAACGCCCGGTGACCGCCGCCAGCGGGAAGCCGCCGGCCAGGCTCTTGGCCATGGTGGTGATGTCGGCCGCCACCTCGTGGTGGTCCATGGCAAACATCTTGCCGGTGCGGGCAAAGCCGGTCTGCACTTCGTCGGCGATCAGCAGCATGCCGTGCTGGTCGCAGATCTTGCGCAATGCGGTCATGAAGTCGCGCGGCGTCTCGTAGAAGCCACCCTCGCCCTGCACCGGCTCGACGATAATCGCGGCGACTCGGGCCGGATCAACATCGGCCTTGAACAGCCGGTCGAGCGCGGCCAGCGAATCGGCGACCGAGACGCCGTGCAGCGCCATCGGGAACGGCGCATGGAAGACATCCGCCGGCATGGCGCCGAAGCCGACCTTGTAAGGCACGACCTTGCCGGTCAGCGCCATGCCCATGAAGGTGCGGCCGTGAAAGCCGCCGGAAAAGGCGATGACTGCCGGCCGGCCGGTGGCATTGCGGGCAATCTTGATGGCATTCTCGACCGCCTCGGCGCCGGTGGTGACGAAAATCGTCTTCTTGTCGAACTTGCCGGGGAGCATGCCGTTCAGCCGTTCGGCCAGCCTGATATAGCTCTCATAGGGCACGACCTGGTAGCAGGTGTGGGTGAAACGGTCGAGCTGCGCCTTGACCGCTTCGATCACCCTGGGGTGACGGTGGCCGGTGTTGACGACAGCGATGCCGGACGAGAAATCGATATAGCGGCGGCCTTCGACGTCCCAGATCTCCGAATTTTCGGCGCGATCGGCATAGATCTGCGTGGTCATGCCAACGCCGCGCGAAATCGACTGGTTCTTGCGTTCGGAAATGGCTGAATTTGTCATCGTACCCCTCGCCGGGCCGGCGCCCGCTCTCGTTTGATGGCTGTTGAGACTCTTCTGGGCTTATTTCAGTTTTTCCTCAAGTTGGCACCGCCGCCGGGCGATTGGGCCTGCCGGTCGGCGTCAGCAACCGAACGCCCGTCGCTCATGCCGTCCTGACAAACCCCTCGCTGGCCCTCAGCAAATTGCGCGTATAATCCTTGGTGACACGGCGTTCGACAAGATCGTCCGCCGTCAGATTCTCCATCGCTTCGCCGTTCTGCATCACCATCAGCCGCTCGCACATGTGAGTGATGATAGCGAGGTCGTGGCTGACCATCAGGAAGGTCAGCTTGCGGCGCCGCCGGATCTCCTCCAACAGGTTCAGCACTTCGGCCTGCACCGAAGCGTCGAGCGCCGAGGTGGGTTCGTCGAGCAGCAGGATCGAGGGTTCGAGGATCAGGGCGCGCGCGATCGCGACGCGCTGGCGCTGGCCGCCCGACAATTGATGCGAATAACGGAAGCGGAATCCAGTGCCCAGGCCGACCTCGTCCAGCGCCCGCTGGATGCGCTTTTCACCGTCAGCGAAGCCGTGAATGGCGAGTGGCTCCTGCAGCAGGCGGTCGACGGTCTGGCGTGGGTGCAGCGAGCCGTACGGGTCCTGGAACACCATCTGCACCTCGCGATAAAACGCCTTGTCGCGGCGCGCGCCGAGCGTTTTGCCGTTGACGGTAATGGTGCCTGATGCGGCGGGCGCCAGGCCGGCGATTGCCCTGAGAAGGGTCGACTTGCCTGAGCCGGATTCGCCGACGAGGCCGAACGATTCACCGGATTGCACCTCGAGGCTGACGCCTTTCAGCGCGCGGAAGCGGTCGAACATCACCTCCAGCCTGTCGACGGAAAGGGCTGCCGTCATGCCGCCCACTCCGGCTTGCGGTCGAGTACCGGCAGCGGGTGGCGGTCGGCGCCGATCTTCGGCATGCAGTTGAGCAGGCCGCGCGTATAGGGATGCTGGGCGCGGCCGAGCTCGGAGGCCTTGAGCTGTTCGACGACCTTGCCGGCATACATGACGATGACACGATCGCAGAAGGACGAGACCAGGCGCAGATCGTGCGAGATGAAAATCAGCCCCATGCCGCGCTCGCTGACCAGCCTGTCGAGGATGCCGAGCACGTCGAGCTGCACGGTGACGTCGAGCGCCGAGGTCGGCTCGTCGGCGATCATCATCTCCGGCCCGGCGATCAGCATCATGGCGATCATGGCGCGCTGGCCCATGCCGCCGGAAACCTCATGCGGATGCAGGTCGAAGACACGGGCCGGATCGCGGATCTGCACAGCCTCCAGCATGGCAAGAGCGCGCTCGCGGGCTTCGGCCTTGGAGACCTTCTCATGCGTGCGCAGCGTCTCGACGATCTGGCGGCCGATGCTCATCACCGGGTCCAGCGAATATTTCGGATCCTGCAGGATCATGGCGATACGCTTGCCGCGCAGCGCGCGGCGCTCGCGCGGCGAGGCGGCCAGCAGGTCGATGCCGTCGAAAGCGAGCGTCTTCGCGGTCACCTCGGCCTGCGGCGGGGTGACGCCCATGATGGCGCGGCCGGTCTGCGACTTGCCCGAACCGCTCTCTCCGACGATGCCGAGCCGCTCGCGGCCGAGCGAGAAGGAAACGCCGCGCACCGCCTCGATCAGGCCGGTGCGCGTCGGGAAGGTAACGCGCAGGTCGTCGACGTCGAGAAGCGTGCTCATTGGTCACCGCTTCGGGGATCGAGCGCGTCGCGCAGGCCGTCGCCGAGCAGGTTGAAGCCGAGGCTGACGATGAGGATGGCAAAGCCCGGCGCGCCCGCCACCCACCACTGGTCGAGCACGAAGCGGCGGCCCGATGCGATCATCGCGCCCCATTCCGGCAGCGGCGGCTGCGCGCCGAGACCGAGGAAGCCGAGACCGGCGGCGGTCAGGATGATGCCGGCCATGTCGAGCGTCACCCTGATGATCAGCGAGGAGATGCAGAGCGGCATTATGTGGCGAAGCACGATGCGGAACGGCGAGGCGCCCATCAGCTGCACCGCCTTGATGTAATCGGAATTGCGCACCGTGAGCGTTTCGGCGCGCGCGATGCGGGCATAGGGCGGCCACGAGGTGATGGCGATGGCGAGCACGGCGTTTTCGATGCCGGGGCCGAGCGCGGCGACGAAGGCCAGCGCCAGGATCAGCTTCGGAAAGGCGAGAAAGATGTCGGTGATGCGCATCAGGATCGCATCGGTCCAGCCGCCGGCATAGCCGGCGACGGTGCCGACCAGCAAGCCGATGGGCGCGGCGATGATGGCAACCAGAATGACGACGTACAGTGTCCAGCGCGAGCCGAAGATGATGCGCGAATAGATGTCGCGGCCGAGATCGTCGGTGCCGAACCAGTGCGCGGCACTCGGCGCCAGCAGCCGCGAGCCCTTGAGGTCGCCGAATGTCGGCGAATAGGGCGCCAGCACATCGGCGAAGGCCGCGACCACCAGTAGGGCGATGATGATGAGCAGGCCGGCAAACGCCAGCCGGTTGGCGGAGAAGCGCCGCCAGGCCACGTAGGCGCGGCCGAGCCTTGCCTGCACGCGCGACGCCGGCCGCTCGCTGAGCAGCCAGTCGCGGCGGGTTTGAATCGCTTCCGTGCTCATCCTGCCTTGGTCCTCATCCTGCCTTGGTCCTCATCCTGCCTTGGTCCTGGGATCGAGCACCCGGTAGAGCAGGTCGGAGAATAGATTGATGGCGATGAAGACCGAGCCGATGATGATGGTGCCGCCGAGCACGGCATTCATGTCGGCGTTCTGCAGCGAGTTGGTGATGTAGAGGCCGATGCCCGGCCACGAAAACACCGTCTCGGTCAGCACCGAGCCTTCGAGCAGCCCGGCATACGACAGAGCGATCACCGTAACCATCGGCACCGCGGCGTTGCGCAGCGCGTGACCCCAGATGATGCGCGTTTCCGACAGGCCCTTGGCTCGTGCCGCGACGATATATTCCTGGGTGAGTTCGTTCAGCATGAAGGAGCGCGTCATGCGGCTGATATAGGCGAGCGAGAAATAACCGAGCAGCGAGGCCGGCAGGATGATATGGCGGAAGGCATCGGCAAATACGTCCCACTGCCGCTGCCAGAGTGCATCCAGCAGGTAAAAGCCGGTATTCGGCGTGAAGGTGTATTCGTAGACGACATCGAGGCGGCCGGGAAAGGCGACCCATTGCAGCTTGGCGTAGAACAGCACCAGCGCCAGCAACCCCAGCCAGAAGATCGGCACGGAATAGCCGACAAGGCCGATGATCCGCACGACCTGGTCGATGATGCTGCCGCGCCGCACCGCGGCCAGCACGCCGAGCGGCACGCCGATCACCGAACCGATCAGCGTCCCCAGCGTCGCCAGTTCGAGCGTCGCGGGAAAGGCGCGGCGGATATCGGTCATCACCGGATTGGTGGTCAGCACCGAGGTGCCGAAATTGCCGTTCAAGGCGTTTTTCACATAGATGTAGAACTGCTCGACCAGCGGCAGGTCGAGGCCCATCTCGCGGCGCGTGCGTTCGACGACATTGGCCGGCGCCCGGTCGCCGAGCACCGCCAGAACGGGGTCGATCGGGATGACACGGCCGATGAAGAAGGTCACCGCGAGCAGACCGAGATAGGTCGTTATCGCGATGACCAGGAACCGGGCGATCGATGAGGCCACGGCAACAGCACGGGCGCCGCCGCGCCCTGCCGTCACTTCGCTATCAGCCACACTCATACGGCGCGTCCGCCGGCGTCACTCCTTCGAGACGGGGCCGACGAAGTTGGTGTCGAAGCTCGGGCCGAGCGCAAAACCCTTGAGGTTCTTGCGCAGGCCGGCCACTTCCAGCTGCTGGTGGATGATGACGAACGGGCTGGTATCGAGGATCTTCTTCTCGAGATCCTGGTACATTGCGGCGCGCTTGGCCGCGTCCTTCTCGAGCAGGGCGGCTTCGGTCTGCTTGGTCAGGTCCGGGATGTCCCAGGCGTTGCGCCAGGCCAGCGTCTTGGTCTTGCCTTCATCCGAATTGTCCGGGTTGCTGGCAAAGGTCTGCGCATTGGAATTCGGGTCGAAATAGTCCTGGCCCCACTGGCCGATATAGATGTCGTGGTTTCGGGCGCGGTATTTGGTCAGCGTCTGCTTGCCGTCGCCGGGGATGATCCCCAGCTTGATGCCGGCCTGTCCCAGCGTCTGCTGGATCGATTCGGCCATGCCTGTCTCCGGCTGTCTGCTGCGCACGTCCATGGTGACACTGAAGCCGTCGGCGAGACCCGCCTTGGCAAGCAGTTCCTTGGCCTTGGCGACATCGAATTTGAACGGATTCTCGTCCAACTCGCCGAGCACGCCCTTGGGCAGGAAGGTCTGATGGATCTCGCCGATGCCCTTGAGGATGGTCGAGCTCAATGCATCATAGTCGACAAGATATTTGAAGGCCTGGCGAACCTCGGGCTTGGCGAGGTTCGGATTCTTCTGATTGAGGCTGATGTAAAAGACCGTGCCCTTGGGGGCTGAGGTGGTGGTGAGGTCGGCATTCTTGGCAATCGCGTCGAGGTCGTTCGGCTCGAGATTGCGGGCGACGTCGATATCGCCGGCTTCCAGCGCCAGGCGCTGGCCCGAGCTTTCCTTCATGTTGCGATAGATGACACGGGCAAGCTTGGCCTTCTCGCCGTAGTAATTGTCGTTGCGCTCCATAACAACGGCCTCGTTGGCCCGCCATTCGCGCAACTTGAAGGCGCCGGAGCCGGCATAGCCGGTCTTCAGCCAGGCATTGCCGAAGTCATTGTCCCATTTGTAGTCGGCGCTGGGCGTGACCGCGGCGACATGCTCCTTGACCAGCTTGGCGTCGACGACCGAGGCGACAGTCGCCGACAAGCAGTTCAGCACGAAGCTCGGCGCATAGGCCTTGTCGACGGTGAACTGGAACGTCGTATCATCAACAGCCTTGGCCTTCTCGGTGACGTTGCCGCCATCGATGCCGAACTGGCCGATAATAAAGGCCGGGCTCTTGTCGAGCTTGATCGCGCGCTCGAACGAATAGGCGACGTCCGCCGCCGTGATCGGATTGCCGGAAGCGAATTTGAGGCCGGGCTTGAGCTTGAATGTGTAGGTCAGGCCATCGTCGGAGACGCTCCAGCTTTCCGCGAGATCGCCCTTGACCTTGGAGGTGTCGCTGAGGTCGAGGCGCACCAGAAGATCGTAGGTGTTGCCGGTGATTTCGGCGGTCGACAATTCGAATGCCTCGCCCGGATCCATGGAGATGATGTCGTCGATGGCGAAACCTTCGACCAGCGTGTCGGCGGGCGTGACCGCGAAGGCAGGCGCAGCGGCCAGAAGCAGCGCGGACATGGCCGCGCCCGCGAGCAAGAAGCGGGAGCGTAGAGCAAACTTTTCCATCATCATTTTAACTGTTCCCTGTTATTGTTGACCTGAGTTCCCGGCTCAGGGTTGTGGCATTTTCTTGCCGCGTCGAACGGTGATCCCCGGACCATTGTCTTGGCAATTTTTGTGCAGTTCCGGCTCACCATATCCGGCGGTTTCGAGCGCGGCAACGAGCATTTGCAGAACGGTCGATTGGGCCAGACCGGCGGTGCGAAAACCCGGCTATTTCAGCGCGGTAACCAGGTCGGCGTCGGGAAAGCAGGTAGCGGAACGGCCGTTTCTGGCCTGCCATTTGCCGATCGAGCGGCGCGTCTTGAAGCCGGGCAGGCCGTCGGCGCTGCCGACATCATAACCCTTTGCCTCCAGCGCCCGCTGCAGGGCGGCGATGTCGGAGCGGTAGAGCCCGCCGACCGCGCCCCAATTGCCCGAGAAATTGCTGTCGCCATGGGCGATGCGATCGGCGCCATGGCCGATGAACAGGGCATAGAGATCGCTGGTGTTGTACTGCTTCAGCACGTAGAAATTGGGGGTCACGATGAAGGCCGGGCCGCTGCGCCCGGCCGGCATCAAAAGAAAACCTTCTGCCTTCAGTTCACTCGCCGGGAATGGTTTACCCGACACACGCCTGATACCCATATCAGCCCATTGCGAAATCTTCTTGCCCTGGTCGGGACCTTCGAGCGAGCACGAGACGCTGTCCGGTATCGTCACCTCGAAGCCCCAGCCGCGGCCCCTGACCCAGCCATAATGCACGAGATAATTGGCGATCGACGCCAGTATGTCGGGCCTCGAATTCCAGATGTCGGTGCGGCCGTCGCCATCGAAATCGACGGCATGCTTCAGAAACGACGTCGGCATGAACTGCGGCTGACCGAGCGCACCGGCCCAGGACGATTTTATCGCGCCGACCGGGGCAAGCCCGCGCTCGACGATCTCGAGCGCCGCCAGCAGCTCGGTGCGGAAGAATTCTTTCTTCGTCGACATGAACGCCTTGGTGCCCAGCACCTCGAAGGCGTCGTAGGGCAGCTTTGCCGCACCGAAGCCGCTCTCACGGCCCCAGATCGCCAGCAGCACTTCGCCGGGCACGCCATAGCGCTTCTCGATCGCCGCAAGGGTCCTAGCGTTGGCCGCCTCGCGGGTGCGGCCGCCGGCGGTGACCGCGCGAACTATCTTTTCGGCGAAATAGGCGCCCGGCGAACCGAACTCGGCCTGATGCTGCTTCCGCGGCGTCGTCGCCTTCTCGCCCGGCAGCACCAGGTCGGGCAGCTTGAGGTTCGGCTTGACGCCGTCGAAGGCGGCATCGAAGGTTTTCCTGGAGATGCCTTTGGCATTGGCTTCGGGCCAGAGGTCGTTGCCAAGCCAGGCGCGGAACTGGTCGTCGATTTTTGCCGCGGAGACAGGGGTGGCGAGGAGGAAGGCGGCAAGTGCGGCGAGAAGAAACGCGACGGCTATTTTGTGAAAGCAGCGATCCGTCCCACCCCCCTCTGTCCTGCCGGACATCTCCCCCGCAAGGGGGGAGATTGGCTGTCGCCTCTGCTTCCGCCAATTTTCGACGTTGAAAGATTGGCGGCGAGATTGACGCTGCCGATCTCCCCCCTTGCGGGGGAGATGTCCGGCAGGACAGAGGGGGGTGTGACAGAGTGCCCGCCTTAAAAAATGCGCAGCAGCCATCATCCGCACCCTCCCCGCAACTCGCCTCAAAACGCGGTTCGCGAGCGCAACGCGGCGGCCAGCGTGCCTTCGTCGAGATAGTCGAGTTCGCCGCCGACCGGAACACCATGCGCCAGGCGCGTCACCTTGATGTCGAAGCCGGAAAGCTGGTCGGTGAGGTAGTGCGCGGTGGTCTGGCCCTCGACCGTGGCGTTGACGGCGAGGATCACTTCCTTGACTTCGCCGCCGGCGACGCGATCGACCAGCGAACGGATGTTGAGCTCATCAGGACCAATGCCGTCGAGCGGCGACAGCGTACCGCCGAGCACATGGTAGCGCACGTTCATGGCGGTCGCCCGCTCCAGCGCCCATAGGTCGGCCACGTCCTCGACGACGATGAGCGTGGTGGGGTCGCGACGCGCGTCGGTGCAGATCATGCATGGGTCTGAGGTGTCGACGTTGCCGCAGGTCGAGCAGATGCGCACCTTGTCGACCGCCTCGCCCATGGCGGCGGCGAGCGGCGCCAGCAGCTGTTCCTTCTTCTTGATGAGGTGGAGCGCGGCGCGGCGTGCCGAACGCGGGCCAAGCCCCGGCACCTTGGCCAGCAACTGGATCAGGCGTTCGATCTCGGGACCGGCGATTCGCTTCGACATCGCACCGGTTTAGACCATGATCCCGAAAAGTGGAAACCGGTTTTCGGAAAAGATCATGGTCAAACAAGACGATAGAGCCCCATTCCGATCTATCGGAATGGATCAGGCTCTAGGATTTTTCAACGGGTTTTGGAACACTGCTGAGGCGCGGGATGTTCGATGCGCAAAGAGGCAATCGCTTTAGGTTTGCGCCGCCCCTCATTGCCCTGCCGGGCATTTCTCCCCGTATAGCGGCGGGGAGAAAGGGCTGACCGCAACCTCGGTCCCTTTTTTTGCGACGCCGGAAATTGGCGAAATCCTTGGCAACAGCGTCCTTCTCCCGTCACTATACGGGGAGAAGATGGCGGCAGCCAGATGAGCGGCGGCGCCGACGTTGACCGTCTCAGTTTTCTTCCAGCGGCCGGGTCTGGCCGGCGATCATCGCGCCGATGGCGTCGGTGTTCTCGGGCGTCGCCTCGAACGACATTGTCGGCTCTGCCGGCGCTGCCTCGAAGGAGGTGACAGGCCGTGCGCTCGCGGTCCCACCGAAACGGGCCGCATCGGGCTCCTGCATTGGTTCTTGCAGCGCCACCAGCACCGGCTTCTCCTGGGTGGGCTTCTCTGGGGCCGCCCTCTCCGGGGTCGCCATCCCGGCAGTCACCCTTGTCTGCTTTGCCGGCTGCGATGCGGCGGCGGTCACATAGGTCGCCTTGGCGAATGTCGGCTTGGCGTCGCGCGCCGGCTCGGCCGAGGCGACAAGTATGGCCTGAGCGGCAGGCGCTTGCGGCTTGGCCTGGGCCACGGCGACCACCGGTTCGTCCGGCAGCGGCTGCCAGTTGCGGCCGCGCTTTTCATAGAAGGCATTGCCGCCGGCGACCATGGTGTAGTGCATGTTCTTGTAGGGGAAGCGCAGGCCGGCGGTGTGGAAGTACATCGTGTTCTTCAGCTTGGCTTTGCGCTCGCCCTTGAGCACCGCCGCGGCGGCTTCCTCGACATCGGGCATCGCCTTCGAATTCATCGGCCGCGTCATGACGCCCGGCGCGAATTGGCCGCGCTCGCCAACGACCTGGCAGATGGTGTTGCCATGCTTGCCGGACCGCAGCCGGTTCATCACCACCGTGCCGACCGCAATCATGCCGTCACGGCTCGACCGGTTGGACTCGAAGAACATTGCCCGCTCCAGGCACTCCTTTTCCTTCGGCGTGGAATTGTAGGAGCGCGAGCTCAGGAAACCCGGCGTAATGGCATCGGTCAGGCTGGACATGCCGTGCGAGGCGGTCTGACTGCAAGCAGCCAAAAACAGCGGCGAGATAACGACGCCGAGCCGCAACGGCGTCTTCCATCGGGTAGAGATCAACAGGCGTCCCCTCATTCTGCTGCCAGCCCGCCCCTGGTTGCGGCAAGAATGAGACACTTTCAGGCAAAAAGATGGCTAAAGCGTTATTAAGTGTGGGGAGTTGCCTAATAGACACAGCCGGCGGAAGAGCAAGCACTGGCTGTTGCACTCTTCGGCCACTGTAACGGCATACCGATTGACTAGCCTTAGAAGGGCAGTTTCATTCCCGGCGGGATCGGCAGTCCCGCGGTCAGCGCCTTGGTCTTTTCCTGCATGGTTTGCTCGACCTTGGTCCTGGCGTCGTTGTGGGCAGCGAGAAGCAGATCCTCGAGAATCTCGACCTCGTCCTCCTTGAACAGCGACGGGTCGATCTTCAACGACTTCATCTCGAATTTGCCGGTCAGCGTCACGCTGACCAGGCCGCCGCCGGCCTGTCCGGTGGCTTCCAGCGTGGCGATCTCATCCTGCATGGCCTGGAACTTGGCCTGCATTTCCTTTGCCTTGCCCATCAGGCCGAGAAGATCTTTCATCGCACGGTCCTTTGCAGTTGGTGCCGGTTGTTTCAGGTTTCGTCGTCGTCTGCCGGCGGCTCGACCGGCACTTCGCCCTCGGCCGCATCGGCTTCCGGCGCGTCGGGAATGCGCACGTCGATGATCTTGGCGCCGGGAAAGCGCGCCAGGATGGCGGCGACCGTCGGATCGCTCTTGGCATCGAGGAAGGCATTTTCGCGCTTTGTCGATTCCATCTCGGCCAAGGTCTGGCCGCCCTCTTCCTTCGACAGCGACACCAACCAGTTGCGGCCGGTCCAGGCGCGCAGCTTGGCGGTCAAATCGTTGAGCAGCATCTTCGGCGCATCGTCGGTCAGGCTGACGTCGATACGGCCGGGCTCGATGCGCACCAGGCGCACGCAACGCTTCACCAGCACCTTGAAGGCCATGTCGCGCTGGGCGTCGGCAAGGGCGACAATGTCGGCTAGCGACTTCACCGGCACCGGCGGCGCCTCGACCACCGGCCCCGGCGGAGCAACGAAATTGGTCGGCACCGGCTCGGGCTCGACCAGGCGCATCGACTGCGCGCCGCCATTGGCCGTCGGCATCCGCGTCTGCGCCACGGCACCGGCACCACCGCTTGCAGGCCCATGGCTTGCGGGGCCGGGGCTTGCGGGGCCGGGGCTTGCCGGCGCGCCATTCGCGCGCGGCGCGGAGCCGGGCAGCGAAACGCCGCTCTCCAGCGATCTCAGCGCCTCGTCCAGCGTCGGCAGGTCGGCGGCATGCGCCAACCGGATCAGCACCATCTCGGCGGCGCTGACTGGACGGTTGGAAGTCTGCACCTCGGGAATGCCTTTCAAAAGCATCTGCCATGTCCGCGACAGCACCTTGACCGACAGCGTCCTGGCGAAATCGGCGCCGCGCCGGCGCTCGTCCTCGGACAGCGAGGCGTCGTCGACAGCAGCCGGCACGAAGCGCAGACGGGTGACCAGATGGTTGAACTCGGCAAGGTCGGTCAGCACCGCGGCAGGATCGGCGCCGGTATCGTACTGGGCACGGAATTCGGCAAGCGCGGCGGCGACGTCGCCCTTCATGACATGTTCGAACAGGTCGACGATGCGGGCACGGTCGGCCAGGCCCAGCATGGCGCGGACCGCTTCGGCGCTGACCGCGCCGCCGCCATGGGCGATCGCCTGGTCGAGGATGGACTGCGCGTCACGCATCGAGCCTTCGGCCGCGCGGGCGATCATCGCCAGTGCATCGTCTTCGACTTCGATGCCCTCCAGACCCGCTATCCTCGCAAGGTCGGCCTTGATCATTGCCGCATCGATGCGCCTGAGGTCGAAACGCTGGCAGCGCGACAGGACGGTGATCGGCACCTTGCGGATTTCGGTGGTGGCGAAGATGAACTTGACGTGCGGCGGCGGCTCTTCCAGCGTCTTCAGCAGGCCGTTGAAGGCCTGGTTGGAAAGCATGTGCACTTCGTCGATGATGTAGACCTTGTAGCGCGCCGATACCGGGGCGTAGCGCACGCGTTCGATGATGTCCCTGATGTCGTCGATGCCGGTATGCGAGGCGGCGTCCATCTCGATGACGTCGACATGGCGGCCTTCCATGATCGCCTGGCAATGCTCGCCGAGCACGGCAAGGTCGACGGACGGCTGGTCGACGGTCGATGTTTTGTAGTTCAGGGCCCGCGCGAGTATGCGCGCGGTCGTCGTCTTGCCGACGCCGCGCACGCCGGTCAGCATCCACGCCTGGGCGATGCGGCCGGTGGCAAAGGCATTGGTCAAGGTGCGGACCATCGGCTCCTGGCCGATTAGCTCGGAGAAATTCGACGGTCGGTATTTGCGCGCCAGCACGCGATAGGCGGCAGGCTTGTCCGATTTCCCGGCGTCGTTTCCGGCTTCGCTCATTCGCCCGTTAAGCTCCAAGGGCTGCCACTGGAGGCGGCCGATTCCTGCGCATAGTTTCGCCCGCACGGCTTGGCGCCGTCAATGTCGGGGCAAAAGGCGAAGAGGCGGGAGGCTGGAACAATGACCCGTTCCGGGCTCGTTAGGGCTGCTTCCTTCCGGACCTGACCCGGTTGGCGAGTGGACCGTCCACCACCAACCTCCCGGCCTCCATATCGGCAATCCGGCGATGAAATGCAAGTGCGGATGATAGGACGTGAGCGATGGCGAAAGCTGAAAGCAAAAACCCGCCTCGGCGGGCGGGTCGTTGGCGCGAATAGTCACCATAGCGAGATTAGTAGCATAGCTGCCGGCACAAAGCAAGAACAAAATGTGGCTGCGGTCAAAATTGTCGACCTCGGCGGGGCAGCGCCAACCTGATGCAATGCCTTGGTCCTCGGTTCTTCGCGCACAATCAGCGCCACGACGGCCAATGTTGCTTGCTGCCCCTTGCGGCCCCCCGGTAGCCGCTCTAGCGTCGATAAAGTTCAAAAAACGTCAAAATGCGAGGGAAACGCCGATGCTGCCGGGCCTCAAGGCCGGATTCACGCTTGACGCTCAGCTGGAAGCCGACAGCGAACAGCTGATGTGGCTCGGCCTGTGCGAATTGCGCGTCATGAACGACCGCCGCTGGCCGTGGCTGCTGCTGGTGCCGCAGCGGCCGGGCATCGAGGAAATCCACGACATGACGCCGCTCGACCAGGCGATGCTGACCTTCGAGACCAACATGGTGGCGCTGGCGCTGAAGCGGGTGACCGGCTGCACCAAGATCAACACCGGCGCGCTCGGCAACATCGTGCGGCAGTTGCACGTGCATGTTATCGCGCGCTCGGAAGGCGATCCCGGCTGGCCCGGCCCGGTGTGGGGGCACGGCCTGCGCGAGCCCTACCAGCGCTCCGACCTTCGCAAGTTTGCGGAAAAGATCAAGGCAGCGCTATAAACCTCTCCCGTGTCCACCTTGAACCTTCCCGAGTCCGCATGAGCTTTAGCCTGTTTGACGCGCCCTTGCGCGAGCCGAGCCAGTTCGTCGGCTTCGCCGGCAACATCATCGACCGGCAATCCGAAAACCGCGCCGACGATTCCGTCGAAAAGGCGCTCGCCGATCCGACGACTCGGCTTTTGCTGATGCATGGCGGCCGGCTCTATCTGAAGCTTGCGCAAGACGCATTCGATCCCTGGTTCGGCGTGGCCGAAAGCCGGCCGCTCGAGGCATCGCTCGAAAACGGCGTCCTGCTCGGTTTTTCGGAAAGCGGCCCGGTGCTGGCGGTGCCGGCGGCGGTCGAGCCCGAGCAGCTTCCCGAGACGATCAAGGCGATCGACTATCGCTCGGTCTATATGCAGGGGCTGATCGACGAAGCGGCGGCCGGCGCGCTGGCGCAAGGGGCGGCGCTGCTCGCTTGGCATGCCAGCCATCGCTTCTGCAGCAAATGCGGCACCGAAGCCGAGATGCGGGCCGGCGGCTACAAGCGGCATTGCCCGGCCTGCGGCACAGAGCACTTTCCGCGCACCGACCCGGTGGCGATCATGCTGACGGCAACGCCCGAAAAATGCCTGCTCGGCCGCGGCCGGCATTTCGGGCCCGGCATGTATTCGGCGCTGGCCGGTTTCATCGAGCCGGGCGAGACGATCGAGGCGGCGGTGCGCCGCGAAACGCTGGAGGAAGCCGGCATCCGGCTCGGCCGCGTCGTCTACCACGCCAGCCAGCCCTGGCCGTTTCCCTATTCGCTGATGATCGGCTGCTTCGGCGAACCGCTCAACGACGACATCCACCCCGACCTCAACGAGCTGGAAGACTGCCGCTGGTTCTTTCGCGACGAGGTGCTGTCGATGCTGGCCAGGGAACATCCGGGCGGCCTGGTGACGCCGCCGAAAGGGGCGATCGCCTATAACCTGATCCGCGCCTGGGCCGACAGCGCGTGACACGAAGACATCGCAGGAGCAAAAAATGATCCGTCACACCGTCGTGTTCACGCTAAAACACCCGCCGCACTCGCTTGAGGAAAAAAGGTTCCTCGCCGATGCCAAGAGGATCCTCACGGCGATAAAGGGCGTCACGCATTTCGAGCAGTTGCGGCAGGTCAGCCCCAAGAACGAGTACCGCTTCGGCTTCTCGATGGAGTTCGCCGATCAGCGGGCTTACTCCGGCTACAACGATCATCCCGACCACGTCGCCTTCGTCCGCGACCGCTGGATCCCCGAGGTCGAGGCGTTTATGGAGATCGACTACGTGCCGCTCGGCTGGGGCTGAGACGGGGAAGCGGCGCTCCAAAAAATCAATACCCCGCGTCGCGGTCCACCACATTTTCCAGCGCTTCGCCGCGCTCGAAGGCGTCCATCTGGCGCAGCATGATCGGCGCCAGATGGACCGGATCGGAAGTTGCCGCCGCATGCGGCGTCACGAACACTTTAGGATGGTTCCATAGTGGGCTGGTCTTCGGCAGCGGCTCGACCTCGAACACGTCGAGGCTGGCTTCCTTCAGCGTGCCGTCGTCCAGCGCGCGCAAAATGTCGGCGTCCTTCTGCAGCCTGCCGCGCCCGGCATTGATCAGCACCGAGCCGCCGAGACCGTTGCGCTTGCGTAGCTCCTTCAGCACGCCGTGGTTGACGATGCCGTGCGTCTGCGGCGTCAGCGGCAGAAGCACCACCAGGATGTCGGTAGCGTTGAGGAACGGGATCAGGCCGGCCTCGCCCGCATAAGTCGAGACACCTTGCATCGGCCGATCGCTGCGCGACCAGCCATTGACCGGAAAGCCGAGCGACAACAGCACCGACGCCGCCGCGCGGCCGAGCGTGCCGAGCCCCATAATGCCGACCGAGATGTCGCTGGCCGGCCGCTGCTGCGGTTCGTGCCAGATCTTCTTCTGCTGCTGGGCGCGGTAGAGCATGCCCTGGCGATGGTGGTCGAGCACCCGCCAGACGACGTATTCGGTCATGTACTGGGTCAGGTTGTCGGCCACCACCTTGACGACCGGTACGTCGGGCAAGGTGGGATCGGCGAAGATGTGGTCGACGCCGGCGCCGATCGAGAAGATGGCGCGCAGATTGGGCAGCGACGACAACAGGTTCGGCCGCTGTTTCCACACCACCGCATAGGTGATCGACGGATCGGCGGCGCCATTCGGCTCGAGCACCACTTCGCGCTCCGCCGACAGCAGTTCGCGCCAGCGCAGCGGATGAATACCGGTGAGGGCAAGCAGGATGCGGCCTTTTTCCATTGCGGATTGTTTTTCCTTTTTACCAACAGCGTTCGCGTCCCGACGTGCAAGGGCGCGGCAGCGTTTTGATTTTGTGCATGATCTCTGGCGAAAATCTACTCGCTAACGATGCCGACCGGCGCCGTTTCGATCTTGAAGGCGGCCGAGATCAACGCCTTTGTATAGTCGGTCCGCGGGTTGCCAAAAATCTGTTCGGAAGGTCCGGCTTCGACGATCCTGCCATTGCGCATGACGATGACTTCATTGGCGAGCGCGCGGATAACCCTCAGATCGTGGCTGATGAAGAGATAGGCGAGGTCGTGCTTGGCCTGCAGGCTGCGCAAGAGGTCGACGACCTGCGCCTGCACGCTCATGTCGAGCGCCGAGGTCGGCTCGTCCAGCATGACGAAGCGCGGGTTGAGCACCATGGCGCGCGCGATGGCGACGCGCTGGCGCTGGCCGCCGGAGAATTCGTGCGGATAGCGGTTGCGCGTCGCCGGATCGAGGCCGACTTCCTGCAGCACGTCGACGACACGCTCGTCGCGCTCATCGGGCGACAGTTTCGGCTCGTGGATCTTCAACCCTTCCTCGATGATCTCGGCGACCGACATGCGCGGGCTGAGCGAGCCGAACGGATCCTGGAAGACGATCTGCAGTTCGCGCCGCAGCGGCCGCATTTCGTTGAAGGATAGCTGATCGATGCCGCGTCCGTTGAACTGGATATTCCCGGTCGACGAGATCATCCTGGCCAGCGCCAGGCCGAGCGTCGTCTTGCCTGAGCCGGATTCGCCGACGACGCCAAGCGTCTGACCGGCCCGCACGGTGACGTCGATGCCGTCGACCGCCTTCACATTGTCGACGGTGCGCCGGAAGAAGCCCTTCTTGATCGGAAACCAGACCTTGACGTCGTTGCCGACCATCACTGGCTTGGCGGCCTGGTTGGCCGCCGGCGGCTTGCCCTTCGGCTCGGCGGCAAGCAGATGCCGGGTGTAGGCGTGCTGCGGATTGGCGAATATCTCCTTGGTCGGGCCGGTCTCGACGATCTTGCCCTTGGTCATCACGCAGACCCGGTCGGCGATCTTCCTGACGATGCCGAGATCGTGGGTGATGAACAGCATCGACATGTTCTTGCGGCTTTTCAGGCCGGCGAGCAATTCGAGGATCTGCGCCTGGACGGTGACGTCGAGCGCCGTCGTCGGCTCGTCGGCGATCAACAGTTCAGGCTCGTTGGCCAGCGCCATGGCGATCATGACGCGCTGGCGCTGGCCGCCGGAAAGCTGGTGCGGATAGGCGTCGAGCCGCTTCTCCGGTTCGCGGATGCCGACCTCGTGCAGAAGTTCCAGCGTGCGCGCCTTGGCGGTGCGATCCCCCAGGCCCTGGTGCAATTTCAGCACCTCGACGATCTGCTGCTCGATCGTGTGCAGCGGGTTGAGCGAAGTCATCGGCTCCTGGAAGATCATGGTGATCTTGTTGCCGCGCACACGGCGCAAGTCTCTCTCGTCCGTGGCCAGCAGGTCGGCGCCGAGGAACAGGATCTTTCCCGAGGGGTGGCTGGCGGTCGGATAGGGCAGCAGCTTCAGCACCGACAGCGCGGTGACCGACTTGCCGGAGCCGGATTCGCCGACCAGCGCCACCGTCTCGCCCTTGGCGAGGTCGAAGGAAATATGGTCGACGGCGATCGACTGGTTGCCGCCTTGCGTGAAGGCGACGCTGAGGTCTTGTATGGAAAGGAGAGGGGCGGTCATGGCTCAACTTCCGCGACAACCCTGTCCAAGGCGGAAATTTCCTGTCGCATGATCGAAATTTTGATTGCCATTTGAGGGGGGACGAGACGATTTGGTGCGATAGAATAGGTCTCTTTCAATCTCGTGTCCGCGGTCTGCTTTCTGCCGTCGTTCAGTGAAATGAGCTGAAGCAGTTTTTTTGCAAGCGCATCGTTGTTTTCAAAGGCATAGATGAAAATGTTGGTGTCGACATAAAGCCGGACTGCAGCCATCAATCCTCCCACTCATCGCGGAGGGCACGAACACGCGCGACAGCCTCGTCGAGGCTTGTTCCCGGCGCGTTGGCCTGAGCATTCCGCATGAGTTCAAGCAATTGTTCGCGGCCAAGAGGCCTGTTGGCCTCCTCTTCCACTGTCACTTTGACCGAGGCGCTCGGAGCTGTGCCCCTTCGCAGTTCATCCGGGAGCTTCGATGCCGGGTAGTGTTCAAGGATGACCTTATTCATAACCCTTTCCTTCCCCGACGTGCGGCTTGACGGACTGAACCGACGCCAACACCGTCATGGGTCCGGGTTCGCTCGATATCGGCCGGAATATAACATGCCGAATGCCAGCCCGCATCGCTCTCATCTGAACGTCTTGCGCGGATCGAAAGCGTCGCGGGTGGCCTCGCCGACGAAGACCAGCAGCGACAGCATCAGCGAGATGACGACGAAGCCGGAAATGCCGAGCCATGGCGCGTTGAGATTGCGCTGTGCCTGCTTCAACAACTCGCCGAGCGAGGCGGAGCCGGGCGGCAGGCCGAAGCCGAGATAGTCGAGCGAGGTCAGCGTCGAAATCGAGCCGCTAAGCAGGAAGGGCAAGAAGGTCAGAGTCGCCACCATGGCATTGGGCAGCAGATGCCGGAACATGATGGTGATATTGGACACGCCGAGCGCGCGCGCCGCATTGACATATTCGAAATTGCGGGCGCGCAGGAATTCGGCCCTTACCACGCCGACCAGTGCCACCCAGGAAAACAGCAGCATCAATCCGAGCAGGATGAAGAAGCCGGGCGGCAGGATGGCGGCGACGATCAAGAGCAGATACAGCACCGGGATCGCCGACCAGATCTCGATGAAGCGCTGGAACAGAAGGTCGGTCCAGCCGCCGAAATAGCCCTGCAGAGCGCCGGCCGCCACGCCGATCAGCGCCGAGCCGGCAGTCAGAACCAGGCCGAACAGCACCGAGATCCTGAAGCCGTAGATGACGCGCGCCAGCACGTCGCGGGCCTGGTCATCGGTGCCCAGCCAGTTCCAGTTGCCGACGTTGCAGTTGGGGTCTGCCTCGCCTTTCGGATACTGGTTGCAGCGCGTCTTCTTGTCGTAGAGCCAGGATGGCTTGGTCGGTGCTGCTTCGGGAATAGCGTTGTTGACGGTCTGATAGGAGTAGCGCACCGGCGGCCAGATCATCCAGCCATTGGCGTTGATCTCGTCCTGGATGACCGGGTCGCGGTAGTCGGTGACCGCATAGAAGCCGCCAAACTTCTCCTCGGGATAGGCGACCAGGACCGGAAACAGGATCTCGCCCTTGTAGGAGGCGATGATCGGCTTGTCGTTGGCGATCAGTTCGGAAACCAGCGACAGCACGAACAGGAACAGGAAAATCCACAACGACCAGTAGCCGCGCCGGTTGGACTTGAAGTTCTGCAGGCGGCGCTGGTTGAGCGGCGACAGAAAGGGCCGCGCGATCCGAGGCGGCGCCGTTTCGGCTGTGGCCTGCGCCATCAGACGTCTCTCCGCTCGAAGTCGATGCGCGGATCGACCCAGGTATAGATCAGATCGGACAGCAGCCCGACGAACAGGCCAAGCAGCGAGAAGATGTAGAGATTGGCGAAGACCACCGGATAATCGCGCTGCACCACCGAGTTGAAGCCGAGCAGACCGAGGCCGTCGAGCGAAAAGATGTTCTCGATCAGCAGCGAGCCGGTGAAGAAGGCCGAGATGAAGGCGCCGGGAAAACCGGCGATGACGATCAGCATGGCGTTGCGGAAGACGTGGCCGTAGAGCACCTGCCGCTCCGACAGGCCCTTGGCGCGGGCGGTGACGACATATTGCTTGCGGATTTCCTCGAGGAAGGAATTCTTGGTCAAAAGCGTCGTCGTGGCGAAGGCCGACAATACCAGCGCGGTCAGCGGCAAGGTCATATGCCAGAAATAGTCGACGATCCGCGCCGGCCACGACAGCTGGTCCCAATTGTCGGAGGTGATGCCGCGCAGCGGAAACCAGTCCCAGAACGAGCCGCCGGCAAACAGCACCATCAGCAATATGCCGAACAGGAAGCCTGGAATGGCGTAACCGACGATGACGACGCCGCTGGTCCAGACGTCGAAGGTGGAGCCGTCCTTGACCGCCTTGCGGATGCCGAGCGGGATCGAAATCAGATAGGACAAAAGCGTGATCCACAGCCCGATCGAGATCGACACCGGCATCTTTTCCAGGATCAAGTCGAGCACCGAAATGTCGCGGAAGTAGCTGTCGCCGAAATCGAAGCGGAGATAGTTCCACAGCATCATGCCAAAGCGCTCGAGCGGCGGCTTGTCGAAGCCGAACTGCTTCTCCAGCTTCTTGATGAATTCCGGATCGAGCCCTTGCGCGCCGCGGTATTTCGAGCCGACGTCGCCGGCCACATCGAAATTGGCGCCGCCGGCATCACCGCCGCCGCCACCGAGGCGATCGCTGCCGCCCTGGTTGGTCAGCCTGGCGATGACCTGCTCGACCGGCCCGCCAGGCGCGAACTGGATGACGGCGAAGGACACCGCCATGATGCCGAACAAGGTCGGGATCATCAGCAGGATGCGGCGCAGTATATAGGCGCCCATCAGGCTCTCTGCCTCGCTTGTGGGAAAATCTCAGGCTTTGCCAATCTTTGCCGCCTTGTCTTTGTCGAACCACCACGACGTCTCGACCGGAAAGTCGTAATCCGGCTTTTGAGCGGGAATGCCGAACATGTCCCAGAACGCCGCTCGGTGATTCGCCAGGTCATATGTTGGAATCCAGTCTAGCCGTGCGCGCAAGGCCCGATCGAGCGCCTTGAGCGCGGTGACGAGCTCGATCCGGCTCTGTGCCTTGCCGGCTGCCTCGATCAGCGCGTCGATGGCTTTGCTTTCCGTACCCGGATAGTTGCGCATCCCCGGCGTCTTCGCCATCCGCGAATCGTAGAGTATCTCGAGGCCGTCGGCGGTGGGCGTCGCCCCGATCGACCATCGGAGAAGGTTGAAATCGAAATCATAGTTGCTTTGCCGCGCTTCGAATTGCGTCGAATCGACCTGCCGGATCGAAGCATCGATGCCAATCGCCTTCATATTCTCGGACCACGGGGCGAAGATGCGAACGAGGCCCTCGTCCTCGGCGAGCATTTCCACCTGCAGTCGCTCGCCTTTGTCGTTGACGACGAATTTGCCCGCTCGCTTCCAGCCGGCTTCGGCAAGCAATCTCGACGCTTCGCGCAGCAGCTTGCGGTCATGGCCAGAACCGTCGGAGACAGGTTGTATCACCGGTTCGCCGAAGGTCTCCGGCGGCAACTCGGCTCGAAACGGCTCCAGCAGTTTCAATTCCTGGGGCGAGGGCAGGCCCTCGGCCTTGTAATCCGATCGTTCGAAGTTCGATTGCGAGCGATCGTAGGAGCCGAAAAACAGCACCCGTTTGGTCCATTCGAAGTCGAAGCAATAGGCGATTGCGCGTCTCACGCGTATGTCGCGGAATTGCGGCCGGCGCTGGTTCAGCGCGACAGCCTGCATGGATGGCGATTTCTCGCCGGGAAATTCCCGTTTGACCACCCTGCCGTCCTTCAGCGCAGGAAAGTCGTAACCGGTCGCCCATACCCGCGCGGTACCTTCCTCGCGAAAATGCGTGTCGCCTTTCTTGAACGCTTCAAACGCTGCCTGGCGGTCAAGATAAAAATCGATACGGATGCGGTCGAAATTATTAAGCCCGCGGTTCACGGCCAGATCGCGGCCCCAATAGTCGGCGACGCGTTCATATTCGACAGTCTGCCCGGCCACCACCCGTCCCACCCTGTATGGTCCGGAGCTAAGCGGTGGGGTTAACGTCGAGGCGTCGAAATCATTGGCGGTGTAGAAGGCCTTCGACACGATCGGCATAACGGCGATCGCGAGGATATTCTGCGCGGACTGTTTGCCGTTGAAGGTGAGATTGACCGTAAGCGGATCGATTGCGACCGCATCCGTCATATGCCGCAGCGCTTGGGAAAGGTTCGGATGCCCCCGGTCCTTGTAGAGATTCAAGGCGAAGGCAATGTCTTCGGCGGTCAGCGGCGAGCCATCGTGGAAGCGCGCTTGTGGCCGCATGCTGAAGCGGTAGCCGTTGCGGTCCTGCGACAAGGTAACGGATTCGGCAAGCAGACCGTAGACCGCATCCGGCTCATCGACTGCCCTCGCCATCAGCGTATCGAAACAGAGCTCGGTGCGCGGCGGCGAATCCCCCTTCAGCACCAGCGAGTTCAACGTGTTGAAAGTAAGAAAGCTCTGATTGAGGGTAGCGTTCGGCGGGGCGAAATTCATCCGGCCGCCCTTGGGCGCGTCCGGATTGACATAGTCGAAATGCGCGAAATCCGGTCCGTATTTGAGATCGCCGAAGGCCGACAGGCCGTGCAGTTTCACGCCGGTTGGGATCGCGGCGAAAGCCCGCCCGGGCAGCAGCGCTGCGGCCGCGGCTGCACCGCCAAGGGCGAGGAAGTCGCGACGGGGCAGCGCCGCCATCAATTGCCACTCTTGTATTTTGCCGCCAGCGCCTTTTCCTTGACCGGATCGACCCACCAGGAATCCGTGTCCACGCCTAAATAGGCAGGCTGCTTTTCAGGCATGCCGAACTTGTTCCAGTAGGCCAGCCAGACCACGGGCCTGTGCCATTGCGGCACGACATAGTAATTCCACAACAGCACCCGGTCGAGCGCATGGGTGGCAGCAACCAGATCGTCGCGGTCGGTGGCGTAGATAACGCGGTCGACCAGCGCGTCGACAATCGGATCCTTAATGCCCATCAGATTGCGTGAGCCAGGTGCGTCGGCGGCTTTTGAACTCCAGAAGTCGCGTTGCTCGTTGCCGGGCGAATCCGACTGTGGGAAGATCCCCGTCACCATGTCGAAGTCGAAGCTACGGGTGCGGTTCACATATTGACTGGGGTCAACAATGCGAAGTGCGGCATCAATACCGATCTTTCGCAAATTATCGACGTAGGGATTTGCGATGACTTCGTCTGTCGGGTCCCGTCCCAGGATCTCCAGCTTGAATTGCTGGCCCGTTTGGGCATTGACCATTTTGCCGCCCTTGATGACCCAACCAGCCTTGGCGAACAGGTCGACCGCGGACTTCAGGTATTTACGCTCCGCCTGCGGCGTGTCGTGGACCGGCAGTTTGAATTCCTCGGTGAACACTTCAGGCGGCAGCTTGTCACGATATTGCTCGAGAATCTCCAGCTCCTTGCCTTTCGGCAGGCCGCTGGACGCCAGGTTGGTGCCCTGGAAATAGCTGCTCGTGCGGGTGTTAAGACCGAAGAACAGCGTACGATTCATGCTTTCGAAATCGAGCACGTCGGTCAACGCCTCGCGTATGCGTCGATCCTGAAACTGCGGACGTCGCAGATTAAGCGCGAAACCCTGCATCGGCTCGGGCGACTCGGTCTTGAACTCCCTCTTGATGACGTCGCCTTGCTTGATCGCGGGAAAGTTATACGCCGTCGACCAGCGTCTGGAGCTGTTTTCCGCGTTGATGTCCTCAAGCCCACCCTTGGTGAATGCCTGCCAAGCCGCATTCTCATCGAGGATGTAGGTGTACCGCTTCGTGTCGAAATTCTCTCGGCCGATCTTCACCGGCAACTTGGCGGCCCAATAGTCAGGCACGCGCTGCCATACAATTTCCGAACCTGGCTTGAAGCTGGCGATCTTGTAAGCGGCCGAACCCAGCGGCGGCTCCAGCGTCGGCCGGGTGACGTCGCGCTTCTTGCCGTTGGCGTCAGTGCCATCCCACCAGTGCTTGGGCAGTACGACGAGGTCGCCGAGAATCTTGGGCAGTTCGCGATTGCCCTTCTGGCTGAAATGGAACTCGACCTCACGATCGGAGATTGCGACCGCATCGGTAACGTTCTCGAAATAACGGCTGTATTGCGGGCTGTTGGCCTTTAGCACCTGGAACGACCAGATCACGTCGTCGACGGTGATCGGCTGGCCGTCATGCCACTTCGCCCGCGGATCGAGCCGGTAGGTCGCCGAGGAATAATCGGCCGGATATTTATAGGCTTCAGCGACCAGCGAATGGCTGGTGCTGCCTTCGTCGGTCGCCTGCTCCATTAGCGTGTCGTAGAGCAGACCGCCGCCAAAAGGGACGAAGCCAGCGGCGGCAGAACCCTGGACGATGTAGGGATTGAAGCTGTCAAACGTGCCGGGCGCCACCGAATTCAGCGTGCCGCCCTTGGGTGCATCCGGATTGATGTAATCGTAGTGCTGGAAGTTGTCGCCATATTTGGATTCGCCGATCAGCGACGAGGTCGTGCGCCATTCGTCCGCGAGGGCCGCCTGCAGGCCGCCGGCAAAAGCAGCCAGCATAAGCACCGATTTCAGAAGCGTCCGCGCTCGGCCAACCGTCATGCGTTCTCCTCTTCGCGATATATAGCGCCGTCACCATAGCGTCTGGGCCCAATCTAGATCATTTGGCGGCGCTGAAAACCGCAACGGAGCGGCTTTGTCGTCGCATATGCATTTTTCCTAACGAAAAAGCCGGGCTGAACCCGGCTTTTTCAAGGATTATGTCATTACAGTTTTGTTATTTTGCGGGTGCAGCCGGAGCGGCTGGCGCCGCGCCTTCTGCCGGCTTGGCAGGGGCTGCACCTTCGGCCGGCTTGGCGGGCGCGTTTTCGGCCGAGGCGCCGGGCGCCGGCAGCGGCTTCGGATTGTCCGACAGCGTGCGCAGATAGGCGATGACGTTGGCGCGGTCCTCATCCTTCGGCAGGCCGGCGAAGCCCATCGCCGTGCCCTTCACGAACTTCTTCGGCGAGGTGATGAAGTGGTTGAGGTTGTCGTAGGTCCACTTCTCGCTGCCGCCCTTGGAGAACTCCTTCATGCCGGCAGAATAGGCAAAGCCCTCATGCTCGGCGACCGGACGGTCGATGATGTCCCACAAATCGGGGCCTACCTTGTTGGGGCCGCCCTTTTCGCCGGAATGACAGGCCTGGCATTTCTTGAAGACGGCGGCGCCCGCTTCGGCGTTGGCGGTGGTCAGCAGCTCGGCGATCGGCTTGGCCTCCGCGGCGGGAGCGGCCGGGCCGCCTTCGGCAGGCTCGGTCGCCTCGATGGCAAAGCCGGGCTTTTCCGGCGCCGGCGAGGCAAACAGCGCGTCGGACACGATGCCAACGGAAAAGACAATGAACACCGTGCCGAGGAAAGCGGCGAGCAGCTTGTTGACTTCGTTGGAATCCATACGCCCCAGGCTCCCTTTTCCGGCGGACCGATCCGTCCACTCCGTCCGTCGGTATCGTGAACCACCCTGCGAGGCGGTCAAATCGCGCGGAAACTAGGTCTTTTGCTCCGGCGTTGCAACACCTATAAGGGCGCTGCCAGTGAGACCTTTTGCCACTTTTGTCCTCCTCTTTTTCGAGCCCCTGCCCGCCTCATGTCCACCCTCATCCTGATCCCGGCCCGCATGGCCTCGACCCGCCTGCCGGGCAAGCCGCTGGCCAACATCGCCGGCACTCCGATGATCGTCCACGTCGCCCGCCGTGCTGCCGAGGCCGGGCTCGGCCGGGTCGTCGTCGCCACCGATACGCAAGGCGTTGCGGAGGCGGTGCGCGCGCATGGTTTCGAGGCGGTGATGACGCGGGCGGACCACGAAACCGGCTCCGACCGCATCTTCGAAGCGCTGACCATTCTCGACCCTGGCAACAGCGTCGAGACCATCGTCAATGTGCAGGGCGATCTGCCGACCATCGAGCCCCTTGTTATCGGCGCCGCGCTGAAGCCTTTCGAGAACGCAGCGGTCGACATCGCCACGCTCTGCGTCGAGATCGTCCGCGACGAGGAAAAGACCAATCCGAACGTCGTCAAGCTGGTCGGCTCGCCACTCTCGGCGACGCGGCTCAGGGCGCTCTATTTCACCCGCGCCACCGCCCCCTGGGGCGAAGGCCCGCTCTACCATCATATCGGCCTCTATGCCTATCGCCGCGCCGCACTCGAACGCTTCGTTGCGTTGAGGCCGTCGCCGCTGGAGCGCCGCGAGCGGCTGGAGCAGTTGCGGGCGCTCGAGGCCGGCATGCGCATTGATGCGGAGATCGTGCAGTCGGTGCCGCTTGGCGTCGATACGCCGGACGATCTCGAACGCGCCAGGGCACTCCTTTCCAACTAAGAAATTCTTCCCCCAATTCCCGAGACTCTGCGCATGCCTGAAAAGACCAACAAAATATCCTTCCAGGGCGAGCCGGGCGCCAATTCCGACACCGCCTGCCGCAACATGTTCCCGTCGATGGAGCCGTTGCCGTGCCCGACCTTCGAGGACGCCTTCAACGCCGTCGAGACCGGCAAGGCCGATCTGGCGATGATCCCGATCGAAAACACCATTGCTGGCCGCGTCGCCGACATCCATCACCTCTTGCCGGAATCGAAGCTGCACATCATCGGCGAATATTTCCTGCCGATCCACTTCCAGCTGATGGTGCTGCCCGGCGTCAGGCGCGACGAGATCAGGACCGTGCACAGCCACATCCACGCGCTCGGCCAATGCCGCAAATACATCCGCAAGAACGGCTGGAAGGCGACGGTTGCCGGCGACACGGCGGGCGCCGCCAAGATGGTCGCCGCGATGAAGGACCGCACCATGGCCGCGCTGGCGCCGGCGCTGGCCTCGACCCTCTACGGGCTCGACATCATCGAAGAGAATGTCGAGGACACTGACAGCAACGTCACCCGCTTCGTCGTGCTGACAAAGAACAAGCAATGGGCCGAACGTCCCTCCGCCGACGCCAAGATGATGACGACCTTCATCTTCCGCGTCCGCAACGTGCCTGCCGCGCTCTACAAGGCGATGGGCGGCTTCGCCACCAACGGCATCAACATGACCAAGCTGGAAAGCTACCAGCTCGGCGCGTTTACAGCGACGCTGTTCTACGCCGACATAGAGGGCCATCCAGACGATCCGCTGGTGAAGCTGGCACTCGACGAGTTGCGCTTTTTCTCGCGCGAAATGCGCATCCTTGGCGTCTATCCCGCCAGCGCCTCGCGCGAGCAGTGGAAGGTGGCGGACTAGGATCCGGTCAGGTCAGGCCGAGCTTGTTCTGCCTGGCCGGCTTGCCGCATTCGCGGCGGCTGATCGACCGGTTCATGGCGTCGATCTTGCCGCTTGCCTGGTCGGCGTCACGTTTGGCTTTTGAGCGCATGTCCGGCGTGAACGGGCCGAAGCCCGTCGCCGGGTTGGAGAAGGACGGCTTGGCGTCCACCGGCAAATGATATTGCTGCGCCAGGCCGTTTCGTTGCGCCAGCAATTGATCGCAAGGCACCTTGTCATATAGCAGCGAGGACTGGACGTTTTCGTCCTGCCGCTCGGACATCGAATTGCCGACGCAGCCGGCCATCGCCAGGCAAGATGCCAAGACCATCATGTTCCAGCGCATGAACGTGCTCCTTGTCTTTCGCAGTTGCGGCTTCTCTTGCGCAGCGGCAGGAGTCTTAGCCAGATTTTACGCTGCCGGAAAGCAAGCTTGCCATCACGGCCAACCCTTCGACCGGTTCGCGGCGATCCTGCCGGATAATCGTTGCCTGCAGCGACAGGACCGAAAAGCCGTTGGCGTCCAGAACCCGCTCTACATAGCTTTGCGAATGCGCATAGCGGCGCGACGGCTGCAAGGCGAAATCGCCGCTGCCAGATAGGTCGCCGCCGGAGAGCGTCTCGACGGAGAACGCAAACAGACCGCCGCCGGCAAGCATTCCGGCAATCTTGGTCACCACCTTGTCGAGTGCGCCGAGATAGATGAACACATCTGCCGCCGTCACCAGATCGGCTTTCGGGCCTGAATAGCAAAAATCCTGCAGGTCCGTCTTGACGAGCAGATCGTAGACGCCTTTGGCGCGCGCCTGCCTCAGCATGCCGGCCGAGATGTCGTAACCCTCCAGCCGATCGGCGATCGGCCGCAGTCTCTGGCCCATGAGGTCGGTGCCGCAGCCGAGATCGAGCACCAGCGAAAACCGGCCCGGCCGTGCTGCCCGGATGGCTCGGTCGAGACATTCGGGCAGACGATAGCCTAGCCTGTCGACCAGCTCACCCTCGAAGCTTCCGGCATAGTGGTCGTACAGCGTCTCGACAAAGGCGCTGGGCGGCGCCTGGGCGGCCGCTGCCTTGCCGATCAATTGCAGCTTGAGCACCGCGCCGAGCCTGTCCGCCGGGTCCAGCCGCAGTGCCGTCGTCCAGGCCTGCGCGGCGAGATCGGGCGCGCCCGCCGCCTCCTGCATCTCACCGAGGCGGAACCAGCCGGCCGGCCATTGCGGCGCCAGTTCGAGCGCGCCGAGCAGCAATTCCGACGCTGCCGCATGATCGCCGGACGCATGGAGCATTTCGGCATAGTCGGCGCGGCGGTCGGCGGTCGGATCGCCGGACGAAGTCTGGAGCGGTTTCATGGCGATCAGGTTCCGCCGGTGTTTTGCGGCCGGCCTGCGCTCTATGCTGGAGTCAGCAGTGACTTACAACAGGCTTCCCGCGCCGGAATTAGCGCCTATCTTGGGGCCATGCGCGCCAGCGACCTGCTTCATCCCCGGCCGGAAGGGCTGTATTGCCCGCCCGGCGATTTCTTCATCGACCCGGTGCGGCCGGTCAACCGGGCGCTGATCACACATGGCCATTCCGACCATGCCCGCTCCGGCCACCGCTCGGTGATGGCGACGCAGCAGACGCTCGACATCATGGGGCTGCGCTACGGCGAAGATTTTGCCGGAACGACGCAAGCCGCCGTGCTCGGCGAGACGATCACGCTCGACGGCGTCACCGTCAGCTTTCACCCGGCTGGCCATGTGCTGGGCTCGGCGCAGATCAAGGTCGCGCATCAGGGCACATGCATCGTCGCGTCCGGCGACTATAAGCGCCAGAAGGACGCGACCTGCGAGCCGTTCGAGCCACTCAAATGCGACGTCTTCATCACCGAGGCGACGTTCGGCCTGCCGGTGTTCCGCCATCCGCCCGATAGCGAAGAGATCGCCCGGTTGCTGAAATCGACCGAGCAGTTTCCCGAACGCACGCATCTGGTCGGCGCCTATGCGCTTGGCAAGGCGCAGCGCGTCATGCGCCTGCTGCGCGATGCCGGCTACGAAAAGCCGATCTACATCCATGGCGCGCTGGCCAAGCTCAGCGAGTATTTCCAGAGCCAGGACATCGATCTCGGCACACTGGAACCGGCGACCGTCGAGAGCGGCGCGAAAAGCGACTTTGCCGGCGCCATCGTCGTCGGCCCGCCATCCGCGTTCGCCGATCGCTGGGCGCGGCGTTTTCCCGATCCGATGTCGTGCTTCGCCTCAGGTTGGATGCGCATCCGCCAGCGCGCCAAACAGGGCGGCGTCGAGCTGCCGCTGATCATCTCCGATCACTCCGACTGGGACGAGCTGACAGCGACGATCAAGGAGACCGGCGCCGAGGAAATCTGGGTGACGCATGGCCGCGAGGAGGCGCTGGTGCGCTGGTGCGAACTCGAAGGCATCGCCGCCAGGCCGCTGCATCTGGTTGGCTATGAGGACGAGGGCGATTGATGGTGGAAATCGCCGGTATGGCGTTCTGTCGCGCCCCCCTCTGGCCTGCCGGCCATCTCCCCCACGAGGGGGGAGATCGGCAGCTTTGGCGCCGCGCTCGTTCCCTCAACGCTGGAGATTGGCGAAACCAGTGGCGACATCCAATCTCCCCCCTCGTGGGGGAGATGTCCGGCAGGACAGAGGGGGGCGCGAAGGATCGCAAGCTTCCCCCCTTGGCGCTCCTCCCATGAACCGCTTCGCCGAGCTTCTCGACCGGCTGGTGCTGACGCCGTCGCGCAACGGCAAGCTGACGCTTTTGACCGATTATTTCCGCAGCGTCGAGGATCCTGACCGCGGGCTGGCGCTGGCGGCCATCACCGGCGATCTGTCCATCGCCGCGGTCAAGCCGGCGATGCTGCGCACGCTGGTCGTCGAGCGCATGGATCCGGTGCTGTTCGGCTATTCCTACGACTATGTCGGCGACCTGGCCGAGACCGTGTCGCTGGTCTGGCCGCAAGCGCCGGTCGACATTGCGAACCACGAGCCGACGCTGGCCGAAGTGGTGGCGAAGCTGCAGGCGGCGAGCCGTTCGGACGGGCCTCAGGTGCTGGCCCGGCTGCTCGACAGCGCCAGCACTTCGGCGCGCTTTGCCATCATAAAGCTGGTCACCGGCGGCCTGCGCATCGGCGTCTCGGCGCGGCTGGCCAAGCAGGCGCTCGCTGATTTCGGCAGGGTCGAAATCGCCGAAATCGAGGAACTCTGGCACGGCCTGACGCCGCCCTATATCGCGCTGTTCGCCTGGCTGGAGGGTAAAGCGGAAAAACCCAGGAAGACGGCGCTGGCGCTGTTCAGGCCGGTGATGCTGTCGAATGCCGTCGGTGACGGCGACCTCGAAAAGCTCGACCCGGCCGACTACGCGGCCGAATGGAAATGGGACGGCATCCGCGTCCAGGCGGTTTGCGAAGGCGGCATTCGCCGGCTCTATTCGCGCACCGGTGACGATGTCTCCGGCGCCTTTCCCGATCTTGCTGAGGCGATGGATTTTTCCGGCGCCCTCGACGGCGAGCTTTTGGTCGGAGACCCCAGGCAGGCGACGGGCACGTTCTCGGACCTGCAGCAGCGGCTGAACCGCAAGAGCGTGTCACCCAAGATCCAGCAGCAATACCCGGCCTTCATGCGCTGCTACGATGCGCTGCAGATCGGCGACGAGGATGTGCGCGGACTTCCCTTCCGCGAACGGCGCGGCCGGCTCGAGGCCTTTGTGAGGACACTCGATCCGAGCCGCTTCGATCTGTCGCCGCTGGTCGAATTCACCAACTGGCAGGCGCTGGAGGAATTGCGCCGCAAGCCGCTGCATCCGGTCATCGAAGGCGTCATGCTGAAGCGCTGGGATTCGCCTTATGTGGCCGGGCGGCCGAAGGGCCCCTGGTTCAAATGGAAGCGCGATCCGCACACGGTCGACGCCGTACTGATGTATGCCCAGCGCGGCCACGGCAAGCGCTCGAGCTTCTATTCCGATTATACATTCGGCGTCTGGTCCGGGCCGGAAGGATCGGAAGAGCTGGTGCCGGTGGGAAAAGCCTATTTCGGCTTCACCGACGAAGAACTGAGGCAGATCGACAAATATGTCCGCGACAACACGATCGAGCGCTTTGGCCCGGTGCGCTCAGTGCGTGCCGACCGCAGACAAGGCCTCGTACTGGAGGTGGCATTCGAAGGGCTCAACCGCTCGACGCGGCACAAATCGGGCGTCGCCATGCGCTTCCCCCGCATTTCACGATTGCGCTGGGACAAGCCGGCGGCCGAAGCCGACCGCATCGAGACGCTGCAGGCGCTGCTCGACAGTTAACTTAAGGAAGGACTGAAACGCGGATCTCGTAGATGTCGACCGACTTGCCCTGCTTGTCGAAGTCGGAATTGATGGCGATGGTGCCGGCAGCGCCCGGACGCTTGTCGGGAAGGCGCACGTCGAACAGATATTCATTGCGCTCGCGACCGACCGCATAGCGCTTGCGGCCACAGTCGCCGAGTTCGCCGAAATTGCAGTCGACGGAAATCTGCGTCTCCTGCCCCTCCTCGGAGCGTGCGATGATGTCGAATGTGGCATGCTTGCCGGCGATCCTCTCCAGCACGCCTTGCCCGACGTCGAAGCTGATGGCCGAGCCGGATGCGCCCGAGCGGATGCGCAGGAAGGAACCGCTTTCGTCCTGGACAACGTCGGCCTTGGCGTCCGACGGCGCATTGACCTGCGTCGGGTCGCCCGGCGAAAACACGTTGATCCAGTCGCGCGCCTGGTCCTCCTCGCCCTGCTTTGGCGGCGAAGCGGTGTCATCCGGCGTGAAATCGTCGCCGTCGACCGTTGGCGGCACTTCCGGCGGCGCCGTGTCGAGTTCGGTTGCCGATTTGAAGACGCCGGTCTGGTTGGCGAAATAAAGGCCGATGCCGGCGGCTGCGAGCAGCGTCACACCGAGGAAGATCGCGGTCAAAGGCAGGCGCCGCCGCCTCGCCCGCCGGTCGTCGCGGTCGGGCGTCACTTCCGCATCGTCGGTTTCGACGTCGGCTTCGGTCGGAGCCGAGGCCCCCATGTCGATCACCGGCACTTCGGCAACAGGTGCATCGGGCATGATGTCGGGGACGACCGGCAGGACGCGCGACCGAGGCGCATCGGATTCGGGCGGCTGCGCCGGACCGTCAACGACGACATCGGGCGACGGCACGGGCTCGGCTTCGGTTTCGGTTTCGGTTTCAGCTGGAGGCTCCACCGCCGGTGCTGTCTCCAAACTGTCGGTCGGCGCGGCGACGTCGGGAACCGCCGGCAGGAATTCCGATTCGATTTCGGTGATCTTGGCCTGGACCGCCTTGCGGCGCTTGATGGCGACCTCCACGGTGACGTTTGGATTGGCCTGCAGGGCACGGTCGAGTGCCGCGAAAGCCGATCGATAGACCCGCTCGCGAAACGCCCGGTCGTCGGCATTGCCTTTCTCGAAGGCATTGCGGATCGCTTTTTCGATCGCGTCCAAGCAAATTCCCTCTGCAATTTCACTCACATTGTCATGATCGTTAGCCGCAGGCGACCAATCAATCAACAAGCGAGCGGCCGCATTCTGCCTTGCCGAGGGATGCAAAGCTCATTTCGGCGGTTTTCGGTAAAGGAATCAACATTTTTCGCTGCTTTTCCGGTCACGGCGGCAACGTGGCGGTCGGGGCGGCCTGCTGGTGCGGCATCGCGCGACCTAGGCGGATCGGCGCGGCTGCTGCCCTTGCGCCCGGCCTCGGACCGATACGAATTGCCAAGCCTCGTCCTTGAATTCGCTGCTGCCATCTTGAATTCAACGCTACCATCTTGAATTAAACGCTGGTTGCGTCTATCACCCAGCCGATCTTGGAAGCACGGCTTCCCGGGCCGCTTTAGCTCAGTTGGTAGAGCACATCATTCGTAATGATGGGGTCAGGTGTTCGAGTCACCTAAGCGGCACCAAACGATTTACCCGCGCGCCTCCTTCAACCAGCGCTCAGCCGAGTGGAAAGGCCGACGCCGCCGAGACGAGGGCGAGCATTGCCAGCACGACCCCCGCCGCCCGGCAGATGACCCGATGATGCCGCATCGCGGCAGCGCGCACGACCGGACGCGAAAGGGCGACGGCCAGAAATCCGTACCAGCCAATGTCGATGATGGCGACGATGGCCGCGACCATCAGCATCTCGTTCGAATTCCGGATCGGCAGCATCAGCCCCATGAACGCGACGGCAAAGAAAGTGGCGGTTTCAGGCGAGAGAATGCTGATGAGAAACCCGCCGGCAAACAATCCGGCCTGCCGTCTCTGAGGCTCGTCGCCGGCGGCCGGCGGCGCCGTTCTGGCGATGCGCAGGGCCATCCAGCCAAGGACCGCCGCACCGGCGATCTTGACCGCCGGCACCGACAGCGACCCGGAAAGATGAACGGCGCCAAACGCCACCAGGACCGCCAGCACGGCGGTTCCGGCGCCGATCCCGGCCACGAGCGGAATCGTCCTGCCAAAGCCGTGCAGGGAGGCAAGGCTGCCGGTCGCGAGCCCGACCGGGCCTGGTGTGATCATGATCACCGTATATGCCGCCAGGAATTGCAGCATGGCCGTCGACGGCAGAAGCGAATTTGACATTGCAGCCTCCCGTTCGTTGCGTCGATCACAGAGCGGCGAGGAATTCCCGTCGCGCCCCAGCCGCCGGACGCCGGCGGCGGTTCCCCGCACCGCCGCCGTTGCCCGCCTTCGCCCCCGGATCGTGAAGGCGTCGTGGTGTTGGGAGGTCCATCCACGCTGCGAGCAGAAGCCTACGCGGAGCGGCGGGCATGCAACTCGGTACCGCCACCCATTTTTAGGCGGTCGATTTCCCAGTTTTCGCGGAAATTTCGCGGCGGGAACTACCCAGAGCCTGTTCCATCCCGACAGAATCGGCTGGAATCATGGTCCCGTCTGGTGCGGTTCCAACGGATGGGTGCCGGTCAGGAGCCACGGCTCGCCGCGCAGCCGCAGGAGGATTTCCATGCGGTTTGCGGCGTTGAGCTTGCCGAGCAGCGAGGAGACGTGATGCTCGATCGTGCGGGGCGAGCGCGACAAATGTCGCGCGACTTCCTTGTTGCTGATGCCCTGGGCGATCAGGGCGAGCACCTTCTGCTCGTGCTGTGTCAGGCCGAGCGGATGGCGACGGGCCGCCGCATAGGGTCCGCGCTGCACCTTCGGCAGCAGGCCTGACAGGCCCTGACGCTGCGCGAGCTTGCGCGCCAGCGCTGCGGCCGCGGGCGCGTCGATCTCGTCCAGCATCGCCACGGCGCGAGCGAGCGCCGTTCCGGCATCCGCCCCACGAACCTGCATGAGGGCAAGTGCTGCCTCGTAGGGCAGCGAGAAACGCGTCCACTCCGCCGCGGCGGCCTGCGGGTCGCCGACAAGCTCGGCGGACCAGGGCGACGGTATGGGCGCCGATAGCGCCGGCAGCGATCCGGGCATTCCGCATCGACGCCACCAGACCGACAATTCGCCAAGGTCCCTGGGGCGGAAATTGTCGAGGTTCATGGCCGCCAGCTCGGTAAGCTGCGCGTGGCCGGCGCCGATATCCTCGGCAAGCCAGGCCGCCTCCGTCAGCGCCAGGCGAACCGGGACGATACGCTGCGGCTCGCCGGTCGTCTGCCCCTCCGCAAGGGCCCGCTGCAAAAGGTCGACGCCGTCGGTCTCGCCCAGCCTTACGCGGACCGTGCCAAGCACGGTGAGCGCCGGCAAGTGCATCACCATCGGCAGGCGCTCCACATTCATGACGCCCTGAGCGATGGTTGCGGCCTCGCGAAACCGGCCCTGTTCCATGCAAAGCTGCGCCTGCCGGCCGAGCAGGTATTGCGCCGCCGAATCGAGGTCGTGCCTGGTGCAGAATGCGATGCCTTCGGCCAGCAGCCGCTCCGCCAGCTCGAAGTCCTTGGCCACCACCGCGCATTCCGCAAAGTTCGTATAGGCCCGCGCCGCATGGTCGTGGAGCCCGTGCTCGAGCGCCAGGGCAAGGCTTTCCTCCAGCCGCTCACGGCCGCCGGGACGGTCGGCGAACATGAGCGCGGTGCCGACATTGTTGAGGGCGTGAACGCGCGTCTCGACCTCACCCAGCCGATCGGCCAGGCTGATCGCGCGCTCGCCCCATTCGATCGCCTCGTCGAAACGATAGTGCAGCATCTGGAGCTGCGAGCGTGTGCTGTAGGCCATTGCCACTTCGGGACCCGGCGGCAGCCTTTCCACTTCATGCACGGCCTGGTCCGCATACTCTTCCGCCTGCGGGCCTTCGCCGCGCCGCCAGTGCAGCCGCGACAGCCAACGCAAATTGAGCCCTATCTTGTCGACCCGGTCCAGCTGCCGCCAGATGGCGATGGCGCGATGCCGGGCCTCGATGATGGCATCATAGACAAGCAGTGCCAGGCCGGCCTCGTAGGCCCAGTCCTCGTGCAACTGCGCGGCCAGTTCCGGCGGGGCTTGGTCGACATATCTGAGTGCGGTCGCCAGATGCGAGGCCGCCTCCCGGTGCGCGCCCAGGCGGGCGGCCTGCCGGGCGGCGAGCGGCGCGAGTTCGAGCACGCGTTCGCCATTGTCGGCGCCGCCGGCGTGATGGACGCGGCGCGAAAGCAGAGCGCTTGCCTGCGACGCCGGAACTTCAGAGAGTGCCGCTTCGACCTTGGAATGGAGCGAGCGTTGCAGAGAGAGGGAGAGCCGGTCGAGCGTCGCCTCCCTGGCAAGCTCGTGGCGAAATGTCAGCGCGCCCTGATCGTCCCGCCGCAGCAATCCACGGTCGACGCATCGATCCACCAGCGCTTCGGTCTCGTCCCCGAGAAGGGCCCGGATCAGCCACGGCTCAACGCTGCCCGGCATGATGCTCATGACCTCCAGCACGTCGCGCTCTCCAGGCGTCAGGCGCGACAGGCGGGACCACACCGCGTCGCGTATGGAATCGGGCACGCGCGCCGATTCGGTCTCGCTGCTGGACAGGAGCTCGGTAACGAAGAAGGGATTGCCCTCAGTAATGCGGTAAAGCCCGTCGGCGGAACGGCCGGCCTGTTCGGCCAGCATCGTAACCGCCTGGGGAGACAGCGGTTTAAGCGTCACGCGGCGTACGGAGGCGGCGGGAAGATCGCCGAGCACGTGGGTCAGCGGGTGATCGGCGTTCAAGTCCTCTCTGCGCATGCTGAGCACCAGCATGGTGCGGAGCAGGGAGACGCGGCGACCGAGATATCTTACGAGGTCGAGCGTCGCATTATCCGCCCAATGCATGTCCTCGAAGATGAGCACGGTCGTGCCCTTGGCGCGCTGCAGCGCGTTCAGCAATGCCGGGAAAAGCCGCTCCGGGGCTGCGGTCTCCTCAAGCAGCGCTGCCACGCGCGGGTCGAGCAAGTGCGCCATGTCCTGGAGAGGGCCCAATGGACGCGGCGTGAAGAGCGCCTCGCACCAGCCCCACAGCACCCGGCAGTCCCGGTCGGCGTTTTCCGCGAATTCGCGCAGCAGAGAGGTCTTGCCTAGGCCCGCCTCGCCATGCACCAGCACGGTCCCACCATGTCCGGCAGCAGCTCTCTCGGCCGCGGCCAACAAAGCTCCAAGTGGGTCCTCTCGCTCAAGCAGCATCAAACCCGCGCCTCCAGAATATTGAAGGTACAACAGTAGGCAATGAGTGCAACACGCTCATTTCACATGACCTCACATGACCGCGGCGATTTGGCAAATCACCCCTGGGAAGCGGGCGTTATTTTGTCCCGGAGCCGATATGTTTGCTGCTGCCATAGGCATGAAGACTACAAAACAGGCAGACAACCAAGGCGGCGACAAGACCTAGCGAAGCGGGCTGGATAGCCTCACGTCCGTGATGATAGCGTGAAAGAAACGCGTTCCATCGATCCAGCCCAAAGCCTATCTCATCGTCGGCCGTTCCGGCCTGACGTTCAACAGGGGGTGAAAATCATGGAAGAGGAAGACGATGTCCTAAGCGACCAGAGCTATGTCGCCGAAAATTTCGATGATGTGGCAAAGGAAACGATCGTCCTGGTGCTGGAGGCTGCGATCGCCGAGATCATTGGCCTCAGAATTGCCCTGCAGACTGCCGCGTCGAAGGCGACATGGGCAACAGACTGAGTTGCAGCCGGGGTTGAACGAGCGCCTCAGCTCGGCGAGGTGTCACCCAGCGACGCCACGGTTTTCAGCGCGCCGTCAAGCATGTCGCCCTTCTCGTCCTTCAGCGCGGCTTCGCGCAGGCGCCTGATCCAGTCGGCGGCGTCCGGGCGGCCCTTGACCACGTCGAGCGCCGACAGCACGCGGTCGAACTTCGACTGCGCGCGGGCATGGGTATCGCTGTAGCCTTTGATCAGCCGGCGGCAGTTGAGGATCTCCGTGCCAAGCGCGTAGTCCTGGCCGACTTGGCCGAGCGCCAGCGCATACCAGCGCTCGAGATGGGCGGTCTCGACCTTGTGGCGCAGCAGGCGGCGGCGCCAGCGGCGCAGGCCGCCGATGAACCACAATGCGGCAAAGCCGGCAAAACTGTCGGTGCGGATGTGGCGGCCGCGGTTGATGCGGCGGTCGAGGAATGCGGCGAGCTTCGGCCGGCTTTCGATATAGCTGCCGAGCCCGGCCGGCAGCGTGCCGCAGAATTCCTCAATGCGCGGATGGAAATATTCGGTCACCTGCAGGACCGAGCCGTCCTTGACGCCGACCTCGCGGCGTACGCGTCGGTCGCGGCTCGAGCGCGTCTTCAGGTCGGCGACGCGGATCATGTCGTCGTAGCACATCGCATTGGCCAAATGCTTTGCCGCGGCGATCGACAGCGCGTAGTCATGTTCGGCATTGTCCAGGACGACGGCCCGGTCTAGCCGGTCGAGATACTCGCCGCCATAGGCGATGTCCTGATAGTCGACAACCTTTTTCAGACCGCGAAGCGCCATGTCGTGCAGTGGCACAGGCAGCGCAGCGACGCGCGCCGCCAATTGTTGCCAGCCCTTCAACAGCCTTTCCGGGCCGCTGACTTCTGTCGCCGCGCCCGAGCCGGTTTCAGCGGCCGCCGGCTGTTCAGTCTTGTCGCCCGAAGGCGCACTCGCGATGCCGCGCGCCCGATCGTAGGCGGCGCCGAAGGCGGCGAGGCTGGCCTTCACACCGCGGCCGCCGGCACTGACCGCCTGCTCATAGCTCTCGCGTGTGAACGGCAAGGCATCGGAGCCGGCCAGCGCGCCGAGCAGGCTGGCCGAGATCATCGAGCCGTTGTCGGCGGCGATCTTCTCCATGTCGAAGGCGATGAAGCGCTTGGCCGCGGCTTCCGCCGTGGCATGCACCTTGGAGGACGAGGCGCGGCCGTCGCCAGGCTCGATCTTCTCCGAGACCGCGGCGATGCGGTGCGACGAGGCGATCAGCGTTGTGCGCTCCGGCGTGACGAAGCCGCGGATGATGGCGCGGCCGGCCTCCATCAGTTCGGCGGCGATCAATATATCGACGTCGCCCTGCGACGGCGACAGCGCGAAGACCGGCAGGCGGCCGGTGTCGCGGCACATTTCGACATAGTAGATGGTGGCGCCGGTGCGCTGGGCGACACCGGCAACCGAGGTTGACTGCGCGACATAGCCGTTGCGCTCGGCGACGTCGGTGATCCAGTCGGCCAGCACGCCGCCGCCCTGGCCGCCGACCGCCAGCACGGCAAGCTTGATGACGCGCTCGTCGTCCGGCGCGCCGGCCTTGGAACGGGCTGATGGGACAGCGTCAAGCATCGGCGAATGTCAGGCGCCGGCTTTCACGGCGCCGCTGCAAGAGGCCGATCATGGCGCGGCGCGCCGCTTGCAGGAAACGGTCCCGGCGGCTCGGATTGTGCACCACGTCGGCGCGGTAAAAGGACGGGCAGAGCACCGCCGCGTCGGCAACCTCGCCGCAATTGCCACAGCCGACGCAGCTCTCGTCGATATGCGCCACCGGATCGTCGCGCAGCGGGTCGTCCAGCGACTTCACCGATAGCGACGGGCAGCCGGAAAGCCGCATACAGGCGTGATCGCCAGTGCAGATATCCTCGTCGACGCCGAATTTCGGCTTGACCGTCCGCTTACCGCCCTTGATCGCCTTGTCGACCAGAGGCTTTTCGCGGCGCTGCCGGTTGAGCATGCATTCGGACGAGGCGACGATGACTTTTGGGCCCTTTTCGTCCGTCGTCAGCGCTTCGCGCAGCGCGTCTTGCATCTTGGTTACGTCGTAGGTGCGGTCGATGTGGCGCAGCCATTTGACGCCCATCCCCTTCACCGCCTCGGTAATCGGATGCTTGGTCGACTTCGTCTTGTTGCCGGCGCGGGACGACAGGATGTCCTGCCCTCCGGTCGCGGCCGAATAGAAATTGTCGACGATGACGATGACGCCGTCATTCTTGTTGAACACCGCATTGCCGATCGATGAGGTCAGGCCGTTGTGCCAGAAGCCGCCATCGCCGACGAAGGAGATCGAGCGGCGCCTGGCATCGGGCGCATTGAACGCCGAGGCGGAAGCCGGCCCCAATCCGTAGCCCATGGTGGTGGCGCCCAGCTCGAAAGGCGGCATGATCGAGAACAGGTGGCAGCCTATGTCGGAGGCGATGTGGTGCTTGCCCAGTTCCTGCTCGACCAGCTTGGTGGCGGCGAAGATCGGCCGTTCCGGGCAGCCGACGCAGAAGCCGGGCGGACGGCCCGGGACGACATTGATCAGGTCGGCCGTATCGAGCCCGTCGCCGATCTTGTTCGGCGCGCGGACCTCGCTTGGCAGCAGATGCGGGATGGTGGCGCGCAGGAATGATCCGATGCCGTCGAGCATCACCTGGCCGGTGTATTCGCCGGCCATCGGCAGATGTTCCTTGCCGACGAGCTTGGTGCCGCGCCCGGCCTTGTGCAGCATCGCGGCAAAGGCTTGCTCGATGTAATTGGGCTGGCCTTCCTCGACGACGAGGACGGCGTCCTTGCCTTCGCAGAAGGACAGGAACTCGTCATCGACCAGCGGGTAGACGGCGTTCAGCACATAGAGCGGCACGTCGGTGTCGCCATAGGTGTCGGCGAGGCCGAGCCGCTGCAGCGCCCGGATGACGGAATTGTACATGCCGCCCTGCATGACGATGCCGACCGCGCCGTGCTCCGGGCCGAAGAACTCGTTGATCTTGTTGGTGCGGATGAAATCCACCGCTGCCGGCCAGCGCTTCTGCACCTTCTCCTTCTCATGCAGGAAGGACGCGGGCGGTAGCACGATGCGGCCGGTGTCGCGGCGCGGCGCGTCGAGCGCATCGGCCACCGTCATCGCCGGGCGCTTGTTGTCCTTGGCGATGAAATGGCCGTGCACATGGCAGCAGCGGATACGGACCTGCAGCATGACCGGCGTGTTGGATATTTCCGACAGCTCGAAGCCGTCCTCTACCGCCTTGACGATCGACGGCAGGTTCGGCCGCGGGTCGAGCAACCAGACCTGGCTTTTCATGGCAAAGGCGTGGCTGCGTTCCTGCATGATCGAGGAGCCTTCGCCGTAATCCTCGCCGACGATGATCAGTGCGCCGCCGGTGACGCCGCCGGACGCCAGGTTGGCCAGCGCGTCAGACGCGACATTGGTGCCGACCGTCGACTTGAAGGTCGCCGCGCCGCGGATCGGATAGTGCACCGATGCCGCCAGCATGGCAGTGGCGGTGGCTTCCGAGGCGCTTGCCTCGAAATGCACGCCAAGCTCGCCCAGGATATCCTGCGCGTCGGCCAGCACGTCCATCAAATGGCTGATCGGCGCGCCCTGATAGCCGCCGACATAACCGACGCCGCATTGCAGCAGCGCCTTGGTGATGGCGAGGATGCCCTCGCCGGAAAACTCCTCGCCGGCACCGAGCCTGAGCTTTTCGACTTCCTTGGCAAAAGATCGTTCGGCCATTTTGAGCTCCTTCCGTTGCCGCCAGGAATCTGGCGGCGCGTAAGATCAGATGTCGTGCTTGCGAATGTTCTTCAGCATCTTCTGCAGTGTCGCGATCAGCGCCGCGTATTCGGCATCGTCGATGTCGTCGAACATGACCTCGAACGCGTCATGCATGGCCGGCCAGGCGCGCGCGAATTCGGCGCGGCCATCGTCGGTCAGGAACACGTGGCGGATACGGCTGTCGGTGACCCCCTGCTCGCGCCGGACAAACCCTTGCCCCTCCAGCGTGTCGAGCGTCCGGCTCAAGGTCGACTGCTCGATGACAGTATAGACCGACAGATCGTTGACGGTGACGCCCTCGGTGACCGACAACACGGCCAGCGTCCTCACCTGCGGAATGGTCAGGCCCTGCTTGCGGAAATTATCTCGCAAGGTGGCATTGTAGCGGCCCATGATGCGGTTCATCAGATAGGGCGCGAATTGCTGCAGGCCGATTTGGCCCAGTGTCGAGATGCGCTGGCGCACAACCTTCTGTTCCATCACAGCCTCCCCGCCAGGAGGAAGCCGGAGCCGCCACCCAAGCCAGCCCCCGGATGGGTCGAGGCGCCGATATGATAGAGGCCCTTGACGCCGGTATCGTGATTGCGGCTCGTCTTGAACGGCCGCCACAGAAACGACTGGTCGATAGCCGAGGAGCCGCCATAGGGATCGCCGCCGACCAAGTTGATGTTCATCGCTTCCAGATCGGCGGGCGAATAGGCGCGGCGTGCGATGACGCTCTCCTTGAATCCTTCGATATGACTGGCAAGGATGGCTTCGGCGCGGTCGGCATAGGTTTCGCGCAGCGCCTCGGTCCAGCGGCCGTCCGCAGGTGTCTGCAGTTTGCCGGCGGCATCGCCCTTGATATGCCGTGGCGCCTCGGGCAGTTGCAACCACAGGATCGCCTTGCCATCCGGACAGCGCGAAGGATCGAGCGCATGCGGCTGGCCGACGCAGATGGTCGGCACCTCCGGTAGCATGCCGCGCACCGCCTCGTTGCAGGCCTTCGACACGCCGTCGAGCCCGGGTGTCAGATGCAGCAGCGCGACCTTGTCCAGGCCCTCGCCGCGCCATGCCGGCGGTCTGTCCAAGGCATAGTGGATCTGGAAATTGCCCTTGCCGTAGCGGTATTTTTGCGCTGCTTCGGCGTCGTCCTTTGCAGCATCCCTGCCGAGCAGCCGGTCGTAAAGCTGGGTCGGCGTGACCGAGCAGATCACGCTCTTCTTGGCGGTCACGATCTCGCCGGAAGCCAGCCGCACGCCGGTTGCACGGCCTCCGCTCTGGACGATGGCCGCGACGTCGGCGCCGGTGCGGATTTCGCCGCCACGTTCCCTGATCAGGGCTTCGAAGGCGGACAGCAGGTTCCTGGCACCGCCCTTGACGATCGGCGCGCCGGCCGCCTCAAGCGCGAAGGCGATGACCTTGGCGATCTGTCCCGAAAACGCATCTTCGGGCCCGAGGCCGGCATGCAGCACCCAGGGCGCCCACAGCGCGCGCATGGTTTCCGACTGGTAGGCGCTTTCCAGCCAGCCGCGCGCCGGCACCAGCGCGTCGCCGACAAAGGCGGCAAGGCCACGCGGGCCGCGCCGCCATGCCTCGCCCGCCAGCAGCTTTGCCGTCGGGTAAGACCACAGGCTGCCGCCGAGCAGCCCGAACAGGAGGCCGGCATTGCGCTCGATCTCGCCGACATCGCTGCCGTGCCGGTCGCCGTCGCCCGCGGCAAGCGCATTGGCCGCCGCGACATTGGCGGCGCGATCGGTGCGCAGGATGGCATGGCTGCCATCCGGACGCAGCACGCCGGTCGGCGTGGAGGTGTTGCAGAACTCCAGCCCGTGCCGCGCCAGATCCTTGCCCAGCGCCGCATAGGCCGGCGAGGTGATGAACAGAACGAAGGTCGTCGCCATCACGTCGTGGATGAAGCCGGGCGCGGTGATTTCTTCTGTGCGCATGCAGCCGCCGATGCGGTCGTTGCGCTCGAGCACCAGCACCTTCGCCCCCTTGCCGCCAAGCATCGCGGCGCAGACCAGCGCGTTGATGCCGCTGCCGACGATGATGTGATCAGGAGCGCTCATCGATGCGTGCTCCCGGTGAGCGGAAGGTGGAATTCCCTTCGCGCCCCCCTCTGTCCTGCCGGACATCTCCCCCACTTGGGGGGAGATCGGCTGTCACCGCGGCCTTCGCCACTCTCCAACGTCGCAGGAATGAGCGGGGCGCCGAAACTGCCAATCTCCCCCTTAGAGGGGGAGATGTCCGGCAGGACAGAGGGGGGCGCCGTAGAGCGGCAGCTTTGCAACGCTGCCGCTCCCAACCCGTCACCACAGCATTGCCTGCGCACATGATCTTCTCCCGAAGACCGCCAGTTGCCCTATTGTCTCGGCACCAGCGCCAGGGCGCGGATCGGGCTGCCGGTACCGTGCTCGATCTTGAGCGGCGCCGCGATCAGGATCGCGCCCTTCGGCGGCAGCCGGTCGAGGTTGCAAAGGCTGGCGAGGCCGTAGCGGTTGGCCTTGTGCATCAGGCTGTGCGCCGGGAATGGCGGCTCCATTCCCCCTGCTTTGCCGGCATCGGTGCCAATCGTCTCGCTGCCCCAGCCCTTGATGTCCTTGCCGATCAGATACTGGATGGCTTCCGCGGTCGGGCCTGGCGTGTGCGGTCCGGTCTCATTGGCGTTGAGGAATTCGGCTTCCGAGCCGTTGCGCTTGTACCAGTCGGTGCGCATCACCACCCATTCGCCGGGGTTGATAGCCCCGTGCTCGGCTTCCCACGCCTTGATATGGTCGACGGTGAGCAGGAAATCGTGATCGGCGGCCGCTTGCTTCGAACAGTCGATGACATTGACGGGTCCGACAAAATTCTGCGCCGGAATGGTGTCGGTGGCGCCGTCCGGATAATCCTTGCCGGTGATCCAGTGATTGGGCGCGTCGAAATGCGTGCCCGAATGCTCGCCGAGCTTCAGCCAGTTCCACGCCCACCAAGGTCCGTTCTTGTCATAGGCGGAGATGGCATGGATCTCGATCTTCGGCGTGTCGACCGCCAGTTCCGGCGGCAGCTTGATCAGCGGCGTGTTCGGCCCGAGCGGCGCCGTCAGGTCGACCACCTGGATGGCGCCTGAAAGAAGCTGGCCGGCGACTTCGCCGAGGAGGTGTTGCGTGTCCATGGTCTCTGTTCCCTCTTCTTGGATGGCTCTGAAGGCTCGTTGCGGCCCTTAATATCCTACTAGACGAAAACATATGCATCTGCAATTATCTTTAAGCATAAAGGAAATGGGTTGGGTGGGATGTGAGCGAGTTCGACGCCATATTTGTCGGGGCAGGCCACAACAGTCTGGCATGCGCCGCGCATCTGGCGCTCAAAGGCTGGAAAACAGCGGTTTTCGAACGCAACGCAACGATCGGCGGCGCCGTCCAGACGCGCGAATTCACGCTGCCGGGTTTCCGGCACGATTTCGGCGCGATGAATCTGAGCCTTTTTGCCGGCTCGGCCTTTCACAAGAAATATGCAAATGAATTGAAAACCCACGGGTTGGAATTCGTGCCGGTGGCCGACTGTTTTGCCAGTGCGTTCCCCGACGGCCGCTGGTTCGGTGTCAGCAGCGATCTGGAAACGACCGCTGCACGAATGGCCGCCTTCTCCGCAATCGACGTCGCCACATGGCGCCGCTTGGTTGCGGCATTCCCGGCCGAGGCCGAGCATCTGTTCCGGCTGCTGGGCTCGCCGATGAGCGCTCGAGCGCTCGCCGGCACTGCCTGGAACCTGTGGCGCAAGAAGGGTTTTGCCGGCGCGCTCGATACCGGGCGGCTGCTGCTTTCCTCACCCCGCGCGTGGCTCGAGGAGATTTTCCAGTCGCCGCATGTTCGGGCGACGCTCGCTACTTGGGGCATGCATCTCGATTTTGCCCCGGACATCGCCGGCGGCGCGGTGTTCCCTTACCTCGAATCCATGGCCAACCAGTGCTTCGGCATGGTGCTCGGCAAGGGCGGCGCCGACACCATCATCCACGCTTTGTCGGGGATGCTCACGGCTGCCGGCGGCAAGATCGTCACTGGGGCTGACGTCGCCGAAATCACGGTGTCCGCCGGCAAGGCGACCGGCGTGCGGCTCGCTTCCGGCGAGATCCACACCGCCACCAGGGCTGTCATCGCCAGTGTCGCGCCCAAGGCGCTGATCGGGAAGCTGTTGCCTGACGGTTCGGGCGACGCCGGCTTCGACACGGCCATGAAAAAATTCCGCCATGCGCCGGGGACGATGATGATCCATCTGGCGCTCGACGATCTGCCGGACTGGCGCGCCCGCGCCGAGCTTCGGCAGTTCGCCTATGTGCATCTGTCGCCGTCGCTTGATGCCATGTCGCGAACCTATCAGCAGGCGATGTCCGGCATGCTGCCGGATGAACCGGTGCTGGTCGTCGGTCAGCCGACCGCGGTCGATCCCTCGCGTGCGCAGGACGGCAAGCATGTGCTGTGGGTGCAGGTGCGCATGCTGCCGGCCGAGATTGTGAGCGATGCGGCGGGCACGATCGCGGCGGCTCACTGGGACGAGGCTAGGGAGCACTACGCCGAGCGCGTCCTCGACATTATCGAGCGCTATGCGCCCGACCTTCGCCGGAAGATCCTCGGCCGCGCCGTGTTCTCGCCCATCGACCTCGAACGCGAGAACCCCAACCTTGTCGGCGGCGACCAGATCTGCGGCAGCCATCATCTGGCGCAGAATTTCCTGTTCCGGCCGGCGCGCGGCTACGCCGGCTGGAACACGCCGGTCGGCAATCTGCATCTGACCGGGGCGGCAACATGGCCGGGCGCCGGCACTGGTGCGGGCTCGGGCTTCATGCTCGCACAACAACTTGGCGGGAGGTAAAGCCGTAATTTTCAACTAGGGTGAAGGAGGATAAGGCGCGGTTGCCCAAGGAGCCTGAACCCACCGATTGACAACGACACCGCGCATAAAAGCAACAGGGGAACGACCATGACAATCAACAGACGAGAATTGCTCGGATATGGCGCGGCCGCACTTGGCGCCACGGCGCTCGGCCTGCCGCAACAAGCCAAGGCAGCCGGCGAACTGACCATCGCCTACAATGTCAACCTGCCGTCCTGGGACCCGACCACTGGGCCTTCGGCGGTCAACCCGACCATCCAGGGCCTCTACCAGTCGGTGTTCGACCAGTTCATCCCGCAGAAACCGGATCTGTCCTTTGCGCCCGGCCTGCTCACCGAATGGGGCTGGAACGACGACCGCGCCAAGATCATGATGACGGTGCGCGAAGGCGTCACCTGGCATGACGGCTCGCCCTTCACGGCCGAAGACGTGGTCTGGTCGCTGCAGCGGGCGGGCGACGAGAAGACCGGCAACCCGATCCAGTTCGTCTGGAAGAACGTCAACAATTTCAAGATCGACGGCAACAAGATCACCGGCGATGTCGTGCAATTCGACCCGGTGTATTTCAAATGGATGTCGTTCCTGACCGGCTACATCATGCCGAAGGCCTATTACGAGAAGGTCGGCGCCGAAGGCTTCGAGAAAGCTCCGATCGGCACCGGGCCCTATATGGTCGACAAATTCGAGCGCAACGCCTTCCTGCGGCTCAAGGCCAACCCTAACTATTGGGGTGGCAAGCCGGCCTTCAAAAACGTGACCATCAAGTTCGTCACCGATGCGGCGAGCCGCGTCGCCGAGATCGAGTCCGGTTCCTCGCAGGTGACGCTCGAAATCCCCTATGAGGAATATGACCGCCTGATCGCCAAGGACGGGCTTGCCGGCTCGTGCAAGAACGTTTCCGACATCGGCATGATCTTTTTCAACGACATCGATGTGATGCTGGACAAGAACGTGCGCCAGGCGGCGGTGATGGCGGTCGACAAGAAGCTGCTGGTCGACCGGCTGTTGCGCGGCTACGGCCAGCCGATCGGTACGCTGGAGACGCCGGAATACGCTGCCTACGATGCGTCGATCAAGGTCGAACATAACCCGGAAAAGGCCAAGGAATTGCTGGCCGCCTCCGGCTATTCGCCGGAAAAGCCGGTCAAGTTCACGATCCAGACGACCAAGGGCTTCAAGCCCAAGGATTACGAGATGATCCAGGCGATCGTCGGCATGTGGCGCAAGGTCGGCATCGAGGCGACGATCGAGGTCTACGAAATTGCCAAGCACTACGAGCTGCGCGCCGCCGACAAGCTGGCGCCGGCAGCCTTCTACAATTGGGGCAATGCCATCGGCGATCCCACCACGTCGACCGGCTTTGCCATGTATGGCCCAAGCCCGCATTCGGTGTGGGACAGCCAGGACCTGATCGACATGATCAACCCGCTATGGGGCGAGAAGGACGAGGCCAAGCGCATTGCCGGCTGGAAGGCCGTCGACAAATACATCGCCGAGCAGGCCTATGTGCTGCCGCTGATCCAGTATGCGCAGCCGATCGTGCATGCCAAGGGCGTCAATGTCGTGCAGCATGTGTCGGGCGCGCTGTTGCCGGCGCTGATGAGCCCTGCCTGAGATCGGCCCGGGACTAACGCGCGCCGTCTGCAACGACGGCGCGCCTTTTCCGCCAGGCATACAGGCGACCATGCTGCTGCAAAGATTCCTGATCCGTCTTCTGACGATGGCGATCACGCTGTTCGGCGTGGCCGTCGTCGTCTTTATCGTCATCCGCGTCGCCCCCGGCGATCCGATCGCGATGATGCTGCCGCCCGGCGCCACCGATGCCGACATCGCGCGGCTGCGCGCGCTGTACGGGCTGGACAAGACGATCGTCCAGCAATTCTTCATCTGGCTGTCCGGCGTAGTCAGAGGCGATTTCGGCACGTCGATCTCACTGCGGCAGGATGTGCTGGGGCTGGTCTTCAATCGCCTCCCGGCGACGCTGGAGCTCGCCTCCGTCGCGCTTGTGATGGCGATGGCGATCGGCGGCACGATGGCGATCCTCGGCGCGCGCGAGCGCGGCACCGCGGTCGAGGCCGGCATCGACATTGCCAGTGGTGCGGCGCTCTCGATTCCCGATTTCCTGTGGGGTCTGGTGCTGATCCTGTTGTTCGGCGTGCTGCTGCCTATATTCGACATTTCCGGCCGGGTGTCGCCGCAGCTCGACCTGCCCTTCGCCACGCAATTCTATCTGTTCGAAAGCATCGTGCGACTGCGCTTCGACCTGACCAAGGACCTGCTGGCACACATGCTGATGCCGGCGATCGCGCTGGCGCTGCCGCTGGCCGCGATCATCTCGCAGCTGCTGAAACAGTCGCTGAAGGAAGTGCTCGACCTCGACTATGTCGTGCTGGCGCGGGTAAAGGGCTTTTCGGAAACGCAGGTCATCCTGCGCGAGGCGTTGAAGAACGCGGCGCTGCCGACGCTCACTCTGGTCGGCGTGCAGTTTACCTTCCTGATCGGCGGCACGGTCATCGTCGAACGGCTGTTTTCCTATGAAGGTCTCGGCAATATGGCGATCGATGCCGTCATCAATCGCGACCTGCCGCTGATCCAGGGCATCGTGCTGGTCTTCGCGCTGTTGTTCGTGCTGATCAACCTTGCCGTCGACATGATGTACGCGTTGCTCAATCCGAGGCTGCGCCATGGATGAGGCCCGCATTTCAAGACATGGCTCGCGCGCCCGCCTGTGGCTGGCCGGCGGCTGGCTGCTGATTGCGCTGCTGGCCGCAATTTTTGCGCCGCTGGTCGCACCGCAGGACCCGCTGGCGCAGGATCTGATGCTGGAGCGCCTGCCGCCGTTCTGGCTGGGCGGTGCCGAGCCCGGCTACTGGCTCGGCACCGACAGCCTCGGCCGCGATCTGTTGTCACGGCTGATCTTCGGTGCGCGCATCGCCTTCATCGTCGCCTTCGCGGCGGCCTTTGCCGCCTGCCTGGTCGGCTCGGCGCTCGGCCTGATCGCCGGCTATTTCGGCGGCTGGGCCGACCGCATCATCTCGCGTATCGTCGATGTCTGGATGGCGTTTCCGCCGGTGCTGTTTGCCATCCTTCTGGTCGCCGTGCTCGGCACCGGCTTGAGCTCGGTCATCATCGCCATCGCCGTCATCGACTGGACGCGCTTCTGCCGGGTGATCCGCGCCGAGACCATGGGTCAGTCGCGCATGGACTATGTCGAGAACGCCCGCATCGCCGGCTATGGCCGCATCGGCATCATGCTGCGCGAGGTGCTGCCCAATGTGGTGCCGTCGATTGTGGCGCTGCTGTCGCTGGAGATGGGCATTGCCGTCATCGTCGAGGCGATCCTGTCCTTCGTCAATCTGTCGATCTCGACAGACGACCCGACCTGGGGCGGCATCATCGCCGAGGGCCGCCTGTCGATCCATCAGGCCTGGTGGGTGCTGGTGTTCCCGCTGGTCACGCTGATCCTGACGGTGCTGTCGTTCAGCCAGTTCGGCGAGGGCCTCAGGGCGCGTTTCGATCCGGTGCTGCGATGAACGCGCCTGCGAAACCCTGCCTGGACATACGCAACCTTAGCGCGGTGCTGCCTAATGGCTTGCGCGTGCTGCGCTCGGTGTCGCTCGCCGTCGAGCCCGGAGAAGTCCGCGCGCTGGTCGGCGAGAGCGGCGCCGGCAAGACAATGATCGGCAAGGCCGTGCTCGGCGTGCTGCCACCGAGCGTGCGCATCGTCGAAGGCGATATGCTGCTCGAAGGCGAGGATCTGGGCCGGCTGGCACCCAAGGCAAGGCGCACCCTGATCGGCGCGCGCACGGCGCTGATCCCGCAAGACCCGCTGACGGCGCTCAATCCGTCACGGCGCATCGGCCCGCAAATGACCGACCGGCTGGTGCGCATCCTCGGCTGGAGCGGTGAGAAGGCCGATGCACGCATCCGCCAATTGCTGGACGAGGTGCAGATCCGCGACCCCGAGCGCGTGCTCAAATGCTATCCGCACGAGCTGTCCGGCGGCATGCGGCAGCGCGTGCTAATCGCCGCGGCGTTTGCAGCCGAACCAAGGCTGATCGTCGCCGACGAGCCGACGACCGCGCTCGACGTGACCGTGCAGAAACAGATCTTGCGGCTGATCGCGCAATTACAGCGCGAGCACGGCACGGCGATCCTGTTCGTTACTCACGATCTCGGTGTGGTTGCCAAGATCAGCCAGAAAGTTTCGGTGCTCTATGCTGGCAAGGTGGTGGAAGAGGCCGATACCGCAGCGCTGTTCGCCGCACCCCAGCACCCTTATACGCTGGCGCTGATGGCGGCGACACCGCGTTACACCGATCCGTTCGCCTCGCTGAAGCCGGTCGACGACAAGGTACTGGCCGGGCTGGCCGCGGAGATCGCCGCCGCCGACCAGGCATGGAGGCGACCGCATGGTTGAGCCGCTGTTTTCCGTGCGCGGGTTGAAGGTTGCGTTGCCCGATATGACGCGCAAACCGCTGATCGGCCGGGCGCCGCTGGCCGAGATCCTGAAAGGCCTGGATTTCGACCTGCCAAGGGGATCGGTGACCGGCATCGTCGGCGAATCCGGCTCCGGCAAATCGACGCTCGGCCGCGCGCTGGTGCGCCTGCTGGAGCCCAGTGCCGGCAACGTCATGTTCGACGGCCGCGACATCACACATCTGCCTGAGGCCGAGCTCCGGCCGCTGCGCCGCAATCTGCAGATGATCTTCCAGGATCCGATGTCGTCGCTCAACCCGCGCCGCACCATCTTCAGCATCATTGCAGCACCCCTCAAACAGAACGGGCTTGGCGACAATCTCAAGGCACGCGTCGCGGAGGCGCTGCAGCGCGTCGGCCTGCCGCAGAGCTTTGCCGGCCGCTGCCGTCACGAATTGTCGGGCGGCCAGCGCCAGCGCGTCGGCATTGCCCGCGCACTGGCGCTGTCGCCGAAATTCGTGCTGGCCGACGAAATCGTCTCCGGCCTCGACGTCTCGACCCAGGCGCAGATCCTGACGTTGCTGGAAAAACTCGCCGCCGAAATGGGCCTGACCGTTGCCTTTATCAGCCACGATCTGTCGGTGATCCGGAGGCTCTGCCGGCAAGTGATCGTCATGCGCGAAGGCGCGATCGTCGAAGCCAGCGCGACGGATACTTTGTTCGAGCACCCGCGGCAGGCCTACACGCGCGACCTCCTCGCCGCCATTCCGCTGCCCGAGATCGATGACGCCTGGCTGCTTCCCGCCCCAAAGGCGCCGGCATGAAGCACAATCCTATTCGCACGCCGAAGAGCGGGCCTCGGGCGTGCGCCCGGCAAAATGTCTCGCTATGGAGGATGACTGATATGAAGAATGCGATCCGATATGCGACGCTTGCAGCCACCGTGCTGGGAAGCATCGGCACCGCTTGCGCCAGTTCCATACCCGGCATGCGTGGCCACGACCACACCGGCGTCACCGTCCCCGACATGCAGCAGGCGGTCGATTTCTTCACCGAAGTGGTTGGCTGCAAGAAGGCGATGTCGTTCGGCCCGTTCGCCGACGACAAGGGCACATTCATGCAGGATCTGCTGGGCGTCGATCCCAAGGCGGTGATCGAGGAGATCACCCTGGTCCGCTGCGGACACGGGTCGAACATCGAGCTGTTCAAATACACCGCGCCGGACCAGAAGGACCTGACGCCTCGCAACAGCGACATAGGCGGCTTCCATATCGCCTTCTATGTCGACGACATCGCCGCCGCAAAAGCCTATCTTGACGGCAAGGGCGTCAAGACGCGAATGGGACCGCTGCCGGTTACCGAAGGCCCCGCCGCCGGCCAGGCCATCCTTTACTTCCAGGCCCCTTGGGGCTTGCAGTTGGAAGCGATCAGCTATCCCAATGGCATGGCCTATGAAAAGGATGCAGAAACGGTGCTGTGGAGCCCGAAGAACCCGGAAAAATAGCCCGGGAGTCCCTGGCCTGCCGAGCCGACTGCCGGCAAGGCGAGTTATCCGGGGCGGATTGTTTCAATCTTGAAACTTCAAGCTTGAATTAATTTTCCTCAGGCGTAAACTCGACAAACAGAAGCGAAGAGGAGATCGCACGATGAAAGTTGCGGTTCTCGGCGGCGGACCAGCCGGCCTCTACTTTGCCATCTCGATGAAGCTCCGGGATGCGGCGCATGAGGTGACGGTGTTCGAGCGCAACCGTGCCGACGATACGTTCGGCTGGGGCGTCGTGCTGTCGGCCGAAACGCTGGAGAACCTGACCAGGAACGACCCGGTCAGCGCCGTCTGGATCCGCAAGCATTTTGCCTATTGGGACGATATCGCCGTTATCCATGACGGCGTGCGCACGGTCTCGACCGGTCACGGCTTTTGCGGCATCGGCCGCAAGCGGCTGCTCACGCTGCTGCAGCGGCGGGCGCGCGAACTCGGCGTCAAGCTGGTCTTCGAAATCGACATCGCCGATCCCAAGCCATATATGGAGACGCACGACCTGGTCGTCGCCGCCGATGGGCTGAACTCGAAAGCGCGGGGCGCCTTCGTCGACGTGTTCAAGCCCGATATCGATGTCCGCAAATGCAAGTTCGTCTGGCTCGGCACCCGTCAGAAATTCGACGACGCCTTCACCTTCATCTTCGAGAAAACCGAACATGGCTGGGTCTGGGCGCATGCCTACCAGTTCGACAGCGATACCGCGACCTTCATCGTCGAATGCAGCGAGCAGACCTGGCAACGCTTCGGCTTCGGCGCGATGTCTCAGCAGGAATCGATTGCCGTCTGCGAGCGCATCTTTGCCCGCCATCTCGGCGGCCACGCGCTGATGACCAACGCCAATCATATCCGCGGCTCGGCCTGGATCAATTTCCCGCGCGTCTTGTGCGAACGCTGGTCCTACAAAAACCTGGCGCTGATGGGCGACGCGGCGGCGAGCGCGCATTTCTCGATCGGGTCCGGCACCAAGCTGGCGCTGGAAAGCGCGGTGGCGCTGGCCGACTATGTCGAGTCCGAGCCGGACCTCGAGGCAGCCTTCCGCAAATATGAGGACGCCCGTCGCACCGAAGTGCTGAAGCTGCAGTCGGCGGCACGCAATTCGCTCGAATGGTTCGAGGAGGTCGAGCGCTATCTCGGCCTCGATCCGGTGCAGTTCAATTATTCGCTGCTGACGCGTTCGCAGCGCATCAGTCACGAGAATTTGCGGCTGCGCGATGCCGAATGGCTGGCCGGCGCCGAGGAATGGTTCCAACGTCAGGCCGGTGCTGGCGGCAACAGTCTGCGTCGCGCGCCGATGTTTGCGCCGTTCCGGCTGCGCGACATGGCGCTGCAGAACCGTATCGTCGTCTCGCCGATGGCGCAGTACAAGGCGGTCGACGGCTGTCCGACCGACTGGCATTTCGCCCACTATGCCGAACGGGCCAAGGGCGGCGCCGCTCTCCTCTACATCGAGATGACCTGTGTCAGCCCGGAAGGCCGCATCACGCCTGGCTGCCCCGGTTTCTATGCGCCCGAGCATGAGGTCGCCTGGAAGCGGCTGGTCGAGTTCGTCCATGCCGAAACCGAAGCCAAAATCTGTGCGCAGATCGGCCATTCCGGCGCCAAGGGATCGACCCGGCTCGGCTGGCAGGGAACCGACGTGCCGCTGACCTCGGGCAATTGGCCCGTCATGGCGGCATCTTCCGTGCCGTGGTCGCCGCAGAACCAGGTGCCGAAGGCGATGGACCGCGCCGACATGGATACGGTGCGCGAGCAGTTCGTCGCTTCGGCCGAGATGGCGGCGCGCTGCGGCTTCGACATGCTCGAAATCCACGCCGCGCACGGTTATCTCCTGTCCTCCTTCATCACACCCTTGACCAACCGGCGCACCGACTCCTATGGCGGCTCGTTGGAAAACCGCATGCGCTATCCCTTGGAAATCTTTCATGCGGTGCGCGCCGTATGGCCGGCTGAAAAGCCGATCTCGATGCGCATCTCCGCCAATGACTGGCTCGGCATCGAGGGCGTGACGCCGGCCGATGCGGTCGAGATCGCGCGGCAGCTGCATGAAGCCGGAGTCGACATCTGCGACGTGTCGGCCGGCCAGACTTCGGCCGTGGCAAGACCGGTCTATGGCCGCATGTTCCAGACGCCATTTTCCGACCGCATCCGCAACGAAGTCGGCATGGCGACCATGGCGGTCGGCAATATCTACGAGCCGGACCATGTCAACTCGATCCTGATGGCCGGCCGCGCCGACCTCGTCGCACTGGCAAGGCCGCATCTTGCCGATCCCTACTGGACGCTGCATGCGGCGGTCACGCTTGGCGATCGCGGCGTCAAATGGCCGGATCCCTATCTGCCCGGCCGCGACCAACTCTACCGGCTGGCCGAGCGCGAAGCGGCGGCGGGGTTGAAAGTATGAGTTCCGCCGCAGCGATTTCAGGGCGACATGCGCTGGTCACCGGCGGCGGCTCCGGCGTCGGCCGGGCGATCGCGCTGGCGCTGGCCGGCGCAGGCATCGATGTGACCATCTGTGGCCGGCGCGTGGAGCCGCTTGCCGAGGTCGCCGCTCAGAACAAGCGCATCTTCGCCATTGCCGCCGACGTCACCGACGAGGCATCGATGGCGTCGCTCTACGAGGACGCGGAAGCGGCACGCGGACCGTTAGACGTCGTCGTTGCCAATGCCGGCATGTCCGGCAGCGCCTCGGCGCAGCGGACCTCGCTGGCAGACTGGCAGCGCACGCTCGACGTCAACTTGACCGGTGTGTTCCTGACGGTGAAGCCGGCGCTGGCCGGCATGGCCGCGCGCAAGACGGGCCGTATCATCTTCATCGCTTCCACCGCCGGACTGAAAGGCTATCCCTATGTTGCAGCTTATGTCGCAGCCAAGCATGGCGTCGTCGGTCTGATGCGGGCACTCGCCGTCGAGACCGCGAAGTCCGGCGTGACCGTAAATGCGGTGTGCCCGGGTTTCGTCGAAACCGAAATGCTGGAAGGCGCCGTTCGGCGCATCCTCGAAACGACCGGCCGCTCGGCCGAGCAGGCGCGGACAAGCCTTGCCGAGACCAACCCGCAAGGCCGCTTCATCCAGCCAGAGGAAATTGCAGCCGCCGTGCTCTATCTGTGTAGCGACGCCGCCGGGTCGATCACCGGACAAACGATTTCGATCTCCGGAGGTGAGACATGGTAGCCGGTCCCCTGCCCGCCCCGTCCGGACCCGGCAAGGACCGCCTGCGGCTGTGGATACGCTTGCTGCGCGCCTCGCGCACCATCGAGGCCGAGCTGCGCGAACGCTTGCGGCAAGAATTCAACACAACGCTGCCACGCTTCGACGTGATGGCCGCGCTCTACAGGGCGCCCGAGGGCATGCTGATGAGCGACCTGTCGCGCTTCCTGCTAGTGTCCAACGGCAATGTCACGGGCATCATCGACCGGCTGGTCTCGGAAGGGCTGGTGATGCGAGCCCGACGCAATGGCGACCGCCGCACCTCGATGGTACGGCTGACGGAAGAGGGATCGAAGACTTTCGCCGTGATCGCCGCCGCGCATGAAAAATGGGTCGGCGAATTGCTGGGCAATGTGAGCGAGGACGAGGCGCGCCGGCTGACCGGCATGCTGACCTCCTTCCGCAGCAATTGGGAGGGACGGGAATGGCAAAGATAGCCGGCCGCAAGCCGAAGCATTTCCTCTGGCAGGTTGAAGGCAAAATCGCAAAGATCCGGCTTGACCGGCCGGAGCGCAAGAACCCGCTGACCTTCGACAGCTATGCCGAATTGCGCGACACTTTTCGCGATCTCGTCTATGCCGACGACGTCGATGCGGTGGTGTTCCTTCCCAATGGCGGCAATTTCTGCTCGGGCGGCGATGTCCACGAAATCATCGGCCCACTGGTCAAGATGGACATGAAGGCGCTGCTCGCCTTCACTCGCATGACCGGCGATTTCGTCAAGGCGATGCTGAATTGCGGCAAGCCGATTATTGCGGCGGTCGACGGCGTGGCGGTCGGCGCCGGCGCGATTATCGCCATGGCCTCCGACATCCGCATCGCCACGCCACAGGCAAAAACGGCTTTCCTGTTCAGCCGCGTCGGCCTTGCCGGCTGCGACATGGGCGCCTGCGCGATCCTGCCGCGCATCATTGGCCAGGGTCGCGCCGCCGAACTGCTCTATACCGGCCGCACGATGAGCGCCGAGGAAGGCGAGCGCTGGGGCTTCTACAATCGGCTGGTCGATGCCGCAACGCTCGAGGCCGACGCGCTCGACATGGCCGCGCGCATCGTTTCCGGCCCAACCTTCGCCCATGGCATGACCAAGACGCAGCTGAACCAGGAGTGGTCGATGGGCCTCGACCAGGCTATCGAGGCGGAAGCGCAGGCGCAGGCGATCAGCATGCAGACCCGCGATTTCGAACGGGCCTACAAGGCTTTCGTCGCCAAGGAGAAGCCGGTGTTCGAGGGGGATTGAGGATGATCGCTTCCATGGGCACGCTGGCAAGACAGCACCCCCCTCTGGCCTGCCGGCCATCTCCCCCTCAAGGGGGGAGATTGGATGTCAGGCCCGCTTTCGCCAATCTCCAACATCGCCGGGAGAGCAGTGGCAGCGAAGCCGCCAATCTCCCCCCTAGAGGGGGAGATGTCCGGCAGGACAGAGGGGGGCGCCGTGGAGCGCCAGCGCCGGAGAACTGTGGAGGCAGAAATGCCTGACCGTTCCTTCCTCACCTGGCCGTTTTTCGAGGACCATCACCGCGAGTTGGCAGAGCGGCTGGAGGCATGGTGCGCCAAGAACCTGCCGGTCGCGCATGACGATGTCGACGCAGCCTGCCGCGAGCTGGTGGCCAAGCTCGGCCGGGATGGCTGGCTGAAACCGACAGCGCTCGACACCGAAAACCCTGCAGCACTCGACGTGCGCACATTGTGCCTCACGCGCGAAACGCTGGCCCGGCATGACGGGCTGGCCGATTTCGCCTTCGCCATGCAAGGGCTCGGCACCGGCGCGCTCAGCCTGTTCGGCACGCCAGACCAGCAGCACTGGCTGGGGAAGACACGGGCCGGCAAGGCGATTTCGGCTTTCGCACTGTCGGAGGCGCGTTCGGGCTCGGACGTTGCCAATATGGAAATGACGGCCACGCGTGACGGCGATAGCTATATCCTATCCGGCGAAAAAACCTGGATCTCCAACGGCGGTATCGCTGACTTTTATGTTGTCTTTGTCCGTACTGGCGAAGCGCCCGGTGCCAAGGGGCTTTCGGCGTTCATCGTGCCGGCCGAGACAAAGGGCCTGACCATCGCCGAGCGGCTGGAGGTGATCGCGCCGCACCCGCTCGCCCGGCTGTCTTTCGACAATGCCCGCGTTCCAGCCTCGGCGCTGATCGGCAAACCCGGTGATGGTTTTCGCATCGCCATGTCGGTGCTCGACGTGTTCCGTTCGACGGTCGGGGCAGCTGCGCTCGGCTTTGCCCGGCGCGCGCTGGACGAAAGCATCAAAAGAGTGGCCGAGCGCAGGCTGTTCGGTGCAGCGATGGCCGAGCTGCAGATGGTGCAGGGCCACATCGCCGAGATGGCGCTGGATGTCGATGCCGCCGCCTTGTTGGTCTACCGCGCCGCCTGGACCAAGGACATGGGGACCGCCCGTGTCACCCGCGAAGCGGCGATGGCCAAGCTGTTCGCCACCGACAAGGCGCAGGAGGTGATCGACAGGGCTGTGCAGCTGCATGGCGGCGACGGCGTCCGCAGGGGCCATATCGTCGAAAGACTGTATCGCGAGATCCGGGCACTGCGCATCTACGAGGGAGCGTCGGACGTGCAGAAGGTGGTGATTGCACGGCAAGTGATGGGAGCGGCCTGAGACCGGAGTTTGTGTGGAAGAATTGATTGTCTTTGAGTTTTGAGCGACCGGATTTGAGCATTGGGAGGCTTTGATATGCACACCATCCTGCAGCCGGAAGGCTGGGCGAAACCCGTCGGCTACGCCAATGGCGTCGCCGCGCGTGGGCAGCTTGTCTTCGTCGGCGGGCAGGTCGGCTGGAACGGGCAGGGCCGCTTCGAGACCGACGATCTTGTCGGCCAGGTGAAGCAGACGCTGGCCAATATTGTCGCCGTGCTCGCCGAGGCCGGCGCCAAGCCGCAGCATATCACCTCGATGACCTGGTACTTTACCGACAAGGCGGGATATTTGGCCAATCTCAAGGGGATCGGCGAGGTCTATCGCGAGGTGATCGGCCGGCATTTTCCGGCGATGGCCGCCATGCAGGTGATGGCGTTGGTCGAGGATCGCGCCAAGGTTGAGATCCAGGCCACGGCGGTTATTCCGGACTGATGGCAGCACGCGGCAATTTTTTAAGCTTAAAACTTTCGCCTTGAAAAGCGCGGTACTTTGGATAGCATCCGATGTCTTACGACTGCCGTGGCGGGAGGGCTTTCCGGCAGTCCGGTTACTTGGCGTATCAAAACCGTGCGGGGCCAACCCGTCCGATCACAACCAGAGGGAACGAAAATGAACTTCACCCGTCGCAACCTGCTTCTTGTTGCTGCCGCCATCGGCATCGCCGGCGGCCCGGCCTATGCCGAAGGCACGCTGAATGTCGGCGCCTATCCGACCAATCCGCCTTTTGAATACAAGAACGAGAGCGGTACATTCGAGGGTTTCGAAGTCGACATCATCAACGAAGCGGCAAAGCGTATCGGCATGACCACTGACATCGCCGACCTCGGTTTCCAGGCGCTGTTCGCCGCCACCACCTCTAAGCGCATCGACGTCGCCATTTCGTCGATCACCATCACGCCGGAGCGGCTGAAGTCGCAGTCGTTCACGCAACCCTACTATGATTCCGACATGGGCATCGCCGCGAAGGCCGATAGCCCAATCAAGGCCGAGGCCGACCTCAAGGGCAAGATCGTCGGCGTGCTGTCCGGCTCGACCGGCGAAACCTGGGTCAAGGCGCACCAGGAAGCGGACGGGTTCAGTGACGTCAAGGGCTACGACACGCAGCAGAATTTGCTGCTCGATCTCAGCTCCGGCCGCGTCGATGCGGCGGTCAGCGATATTCCGGGCCTGGAATATTCTTTCACCAGGATGAAGGATCTCGCCGTAAAAGAGCGCATCAAGACCGGCGAGCAGTACGGCCTGATGATGACCAAGGACCACCCGTTGCTCGGCAAGCTGAACGACGCGCTGACCGCGATGAAGACGGATGGCACGCTGGCCGCGATCCACAAGAAATGGTTCGGCAGCGACGCACCGGCCGATTCCTCGACCGTCAAGGAAATGCCTATGCCGAAGGCCTGAGCGGCAGTTCGCGCTTAAATGTCGTGCCGGCTTTCGGTGCCGGCACGATTTCGGATTTCGGGCTCGGGCTCGAGCGTCGCGGGACGCCAAACGTTTCGGGAATGCTGCGATGTCGCTGCTGGACACCTTCTTCAACGCCGACGTCATGATCTCCAGCCTGCCGGCACTGCTGCGCGGCTTCCTGAACACGCTGCTGCTCGGAATCATGAGCATCGGCATCGGTATTCCCGTCGGCCTCGCGATCAGCCTGGTACGGCTCTATGCGCCAAAGCCGCTTCGGCTGCTGGCTGTCGGCTACATCGACATTTTCCGGGCGATGCCGGTGCTGGTCGTGCTGATCCTGATCTACTATGCGCTGCCGTTTCTCGGCATACGCCTGTCGTCTTGGACTTCCGCGGTGATGGCGTTCGCCATCATCATGGCGGCCTATTCGGCCGAGGTGTTCCGCTCCGGCATAGAAAGCATTCCGCGCGGCCAGTTCGAGGCGGCGCAGGCGCTCGGCCTGCCGTTCTTGCTGACCTTGCGCAAGGTAGTGCTGCCGCAGGCGATCCGCGTCGTCATTCCACCGATGACCAGCAACTGCGTTTCGATGTTCAAGGACACCTCGCTCGCCTCCACCGTGGCGCTGCCCGAACTGCTGAAGGAAGCGACCAACGCGCAATCGCTCTATGCCAACCCCTCACCGCTGATCGGCGCCGCGCTGGTCTATCTCATCTTTCTCTGGCCGATGGTCCGTCTCGTCAGCCTCCTTGAACGCCGATTTCAAACCGAAAAGACCCGCTGAATCTGTCAGCGCACTTCGCAGGAGACGACCTTGAACCAGCATCAGATTTCGAAAACGGGCGATGCCGCAGCTTTCCCGGTCGAGACGATCCGCGCCATGTTTCCCGCCTTGCAGCAGGCCGGCGACTTCATCTTCATGGACAATGCCGCCGGCGCGCAGATCCCGCAAAGTGTGCTCGACGCGGTCACCAACCATTTGGTCGCGCATAATGTGCAGCGCGGCGGCCGCTACGGCCGCAGCGTCACCGTCGATCAAGCCGTCGCCGGCGCGCGCGAAAGCGTGGCCTTGCTGATCAACGCCACCAACCCGGCGGAGATCTGTTTCGGCATGAACGCCACTTCGTTCATCCGCCTGGTCAGCCTCGGCATCGGCCAGATGCTTTCTGAGCGACCAAACGGGGAGCGTGACGAGATCGTCATCACCGACATGGATCACGATGCCAATATCGCGACGTGGCTGGCGCTGGCACCCGCCGGCGCCAAGTTCAAATGGTGGCGGATGCGCGAGGACGGCAATCTGCATGTCGACGATTTGCGCCCGCTGGTCTCCGAGCGCACCCGCCTCGTGGCCTGCACGGTGACGGCGCATTCGATCGGCTCGATCGTCGACGTTGCTTCAGTGGCTGGGATCGCGCATGCGGCAGGCGCCGAAGTGTTCCTCGACTGCGTGCATTACGGCCCGCACGGGCTGATCGATGTGCAGGCATGGGACTGCGACTATCTGGTCTGCTCCGGCTACAAGAATTTCTCGCCGCATATGGGCTTCCTGTGGGGCCGCTTCGAAACGCTGAAGCGTCTGCCGACCTTCCGCGAGGACTTCATTCCCGACGAGCCGCCCTATAAGATCGAGGCCGGCACCTTCATCTACGAGAACGCCTCCGGCATGGATGCCGCGGTGCGCTATCTCGAATCGATCGGCCGCAATTTCGCTCCAGCCAATAACCGATCGCGCCGCGACAACATCGTCGCCGGTATGAATGCCATTCGCGATTACGAGCAGGTGCTGGCGCGCGAAATGCTGGCGGTGCTCAAAGATTGCGGCGCGACGATCTACGGCGTGGCCGAAGAGGCACGCCTCCGCGAGCGCGTGCCGACCTTCTGCTTCAACATCGGCACGCTGTCGCCGCAGAGGATCGTCGAGGAGATGGCCGAGATGCAGATCGGCATTCGCGACGGCCACATGTATGCGCCGCGCCTGATGAAGCGGCTCAACCTCAGCATGGACAGCGGCGCCGTCCGCGCCTCGCTGGTGCATTACAATACGATCGAGGAAGTCCGGCGCTTCGGCGAGGCGCTTCGCACCATCATTGCCCGGCTGTCCTGATCGGGCTGGCCGGCGGCGCCGGCGCGATCCTCGTGAAGGGCGAAGGCGGTCGCACCCGGGTTCTCCAAGCCGGGGCGCAACTGCATGCTTGGGATCAGGTAATCGCCGCCATTCTGCTGCCGATAAGGAATGGGCTGGATTGTCTCGAGCGTCCGCATCCTTTCGCGCAGTCGCTCCGCGACAGGCTCGAAATCGGCCTCCCCGAAACGGTCCACCCTGTAGACCACGAACGGCGGAAGCACGTCGTAGCCCGGATAGTATAGAATCCCGTGGTTGATCGGGAACAGCAGGTCGTCGATCGGGCCGTTGACGCCGCGGGCGGAATAATGCTCCTCCCAGCCGCCGGTGGTAACGATTAGCATCGCGCGCTTGCCGGCGAGCGTTCCCTCGCCAAAGCGGTCACCCCACCTCTTATCGCTGTGCTCGCCGACGCCATAGGCGAAGCCGTAGGCATACACCCGATCGACCCAGCCCTTGAGGATCGCCGGCATGGCGTACCACCACAGGGGAAACTGGAGGATCAGGGTGTCGGCCCATAGCAGCTTGTCGATCTCCGCTTTGACGTCATCGGTCAGAGTGCCGCTCGCAAAAGCTTTTTTGGAGGCGCCGGCCGGCAGGAAGCGTGCTTCGGGCGGCCACGACGGAAAGTCGGCACGGTCCACCTCGGATTTCCAGCCATCGGCATAGAGGTCAGACACCCGCACCTCGTGGCCTTGGGTCTCGAGCTCCCTGATGGCGACGTCACGCAGTGCGCCGTTGAGCGAATTCGGTTCAGGATGAGCAAAAACAAGCAGGACTTTCATGGGTCTACTCCGAAGAAGGACGATAGACACCAAAGGTAGCCAGCCGTCGGCTAATCCACTATATGTCGGAAATGTATAAGATAATGCCGAATAATGGATAAATCGGACGTCACCCTCGAGCGCATGCGCACCTTCGTTCGCGTCGCCGAGCGCGGCAGCCTCTCGGCGGTGGCGCGCGAGCTCGGAGTTGGTCAGTCGACGGTCACGCGGCATCTGCGGGAGCTCGAGGAGGCCGTCGGCGTGCCCTTGCTCAGCAGGACCACCCGGCGTGTCACGATGACCGATGAAGGCAGCCGTTACTATGCCGACAGCGTCCAGATCCTGCGCCTCGTTGAGCAGGCCGGCGATGAGGCGCGAGGCACGCGCGGCGCATCGGCTGGCACGATCCGGATATCCTGCACGGCGGCGCTCGGCGTCTTGCACGTCAGCCGGCTGATCTTCGCCTTTCAGGACCGTTATCCCGACATCGGCATCGATCTCAGCCTAACCGACGAGCGCATCGACCTTGTGCGGGAGGGCGTCGACATCGCGCTTCGCCTCGGTCCGCTCACCGACAGCTCGATGAAGCTGCGGGCGCTCGGTCAGTCCCGGCGTCTGCTGGTGGCGGCGCCGGCCTATCTGGCGGCCCGGGGCAGACCGGCTGTCCCGCAGGATCTGCCTGGCCATGAAGGCATTCGGATGTCGAACATCGCGGGAAGCGACACGCTCGCCCTGCAGGGGCCGGGCGGCGAGCGCTTTGCGGTGCCCTTTGGCGGCCGATTTCGGGTCGACCATGGGCTTGCTGCGCGCAAAGCCCTTGTCGCCGGACGCGGTATCGCACCCGCCCACCACTGGCTTGTCGACGATCTTCTGGCGGCCGGCCGGCTGGAAATTATCCTGCCGGGCTATTTTCCGCCTCCCGTCCCGCTGAGCATGCTGATCGTTCCGGAGCGTGCGGGCATTGCCCGGGTGCGGCTACTGGTCGACTTTCTCGCCGAGCAGATCTCCGGCATTCCGGGGATCGAGAAGCGGTAGCCGGCCGGCAAACCTCGCCGGATCAGGCGGCCTTCTTTTTCGCCAATCTTGCCTTGATGCTGGCGACGTCGGCACGCGGCGTCGCCGCGAACAGCGTCCTGGTATAGCTGTGCTTGGGGTCGGCGAAGACCTCGTCGCGCGAGCCGTATTCGACCGCTTCGCCGAAATACATCACCATCACATCGTCGGCGATATAGCGCACCACCGACAGGTCGTGGCTGATGAAAACATAGGTCAGTTGAAACTCATCCTGGAGGTCGGCGAGCAGGTTCAGAACCTGCGCCTGCACCGAAAGATCAAGTGCCGAGACCGGCTCGTCCAGCACCAGGAGGCTGGGGTTGAGCATCAGCGCGCGGGCAATGGCGATGCGCTGGCGCTGGCCGCCCGAAAACATATGCGGGTAGCGATTGTAGTGCTCGGGGCCGAGACCGACCTTTTTCAGCATCTTCATGGCGAGATCGCGCCGCTCGCCGGCCGTGCTGTCGGTGTTGATGAGCAGCGGTTCGCCAAGCACGTCGCCGATCTTCTGGCGTGGATTGAGCGAACCATAGGGGTTCTGGAAGACAATCTGCACCTTGCGGCGCATTTCCTTCGACAGGCCGTCCCTCGCGATGTCTACCTTCTTGCCGTCGATGAAAAGCTCGCCGGAGGTCGCCGGGTCGATCAGGGTGATGATGCGGGCGAGCGTTGACTTGCCGCAGCCGCTCTCGCCGACGATGGCCAGCGTCTTGCCCTTGTCGACGCTGAACGAAACACCCTTGACCGCGTGAACCGTACGGGAGGGGCGGAAAAGCCCGCCGCCGACATGATAGTCGCGCACGATGTTCTTGCCTTCGACTACCGTCACGCTCATGTGGCGGTTCCTCCCGCGGATCGGGCTGCGACTACAGATGGGGCCGGCTCGAACAGCATGTCGGAAACAGTAGGCAACCGGTCGCCGACGGCGTTTTCCGGCAGCGCCGACAGGAGCGCGCGCGTGTAATTGCTCTTGGGGGATTCGAACAGCGACAGCACGTCGGCCTCTTCCATCTTGCGGCCCTTGTATTGGACGATGACACGGTCGGCGGTCTCGGCAACCACCCCCATATTGTGGGTGATCATGATCAGGCCCATGCCGTATTTGGCCTGCAGGCCGACCAGCAGATCGAGGATCTGCTTCTGGATGGTGACGTCGAGGGCCGTGGTTGGCTCGTCGGCGATCAAAAGCTTGGGATTGCAGGCGATGGCGATGGCGATCATGACGCGCTGGCACTGGCCGCCCGACATCTGGTGCGGGAAGGAGCCCAGCCGTTCCTCAGGGTCGGCGATGCCGACCAACTTCATCAGTTCGATGGCGCGTGCCCGGCGCTGGGCGCGGTCCATGCCCATGTGAAAGCGCAGCACCTCCTCAATCTGGAAGCCGACGGTAAAGCACGGGTTGAGGCTGGCGACCGGCTCCTGGAAGATCATCGAGATGTCCTTGCCGACAATCTTGCGCCGCTCGGACGGGCCGAGCTTAAGCAGGTCGATGCCGTCGAAGGCCATGCGGTCCGCCCTCACCGTCGCCGTGTTGGGCAAAAGCCCCATCACTGCCAGCATTGCCACTGATTTTCCGGAACCGGATTCGCCGACGATCGCCAACACCTCGCGCGGTTCGACCGACAGGTCGATGCCTTGTACCGCCATGAATGGTCCAGCGGCGGTGTCGAAGGAAACGGTCAGGTTCTTGATCTCGAGAAGAGGCATTGGATTATGACCTCTTCAGCTTGGGATCGAAGGCATCGCGCAGACCATCGCCGATCAGATTGATGGCAAGCACAGTGATCAGAATGGCAAGGCCGGGGAAGGTCACTACCCAAGGCGCGCGCAGGATGAACTCGCGCGCCGAGGCGAGCATCGTGCCCCATTCCGGCGTCGGCGGCTGCGCACCGACACCGAGGAAGCCGAGCGCCGCAGCCTCGAGAATGGCGTTGGAGAAGGACAGGGTGGCCTGCACGATCAGCGGTGCCAGGCAGTTCGGCAAGATCGTCCTCACCATCAAGCGAAGATGACCGGCACCAGCCACCTTGGCGGAGATGACATATTCGCGGTTCTTTTCGGCCATCACGGCGGCGCGGGTGAGACGCGCAAAATGCGGCTGCAGCACCAGCGCGATCGCCAGCATGGCGTTGAACAGCCCGGGGCCGAGGATCGCCACCAGCACCAGCGCCAGAAGCAGCGACGGGAAGGCCAGGATAATATCCATGATGCGCATGATCAGCGTGTCGACCCAGCCGCGGAAATAGCCGGCGAGCACGCCAAGCACGATGCCGCTGGTGAGCGAGAAGACGACCACCACCAGGCCGATGAACAGCGAGAAACGCGCCCCGAAAATCAACCGCGAAAGCATGTCGCGGCCGACCGCATCGGTGCCGAGCAGGAACATCGATTTGCCGCCTTGCTGCCAGGCAGGGGGCGCCAGCAGCGCATCGCGAAACTGCTCGTCGGGCGGATGCGGCGCGACGAACGGCGCAAAGACCGCCACCAGCACCAACGCCGAAAACACGACAAGGCCGATGACCGCGCCGGTGTTCATCGAGAAGTAGTGCCAGAACTCGGCGAAGGCGCGTTGCCTGCCGCCTGTCGGGATGGAGGCAGCGGTGGCTTCGGCGGCGGATTCGTCGGTCATCTCACTGCACCCGGATGCGCGGATTGATGACGGCGTAGAGCACGTCGACGATCAGGTTCACCGCCATGACGATCAGCGCGATGATCAGCAATCCGCTCTGAACGACGACATAGTCGCGCTTGCCGATGGCGTCGATCATCCATTTGCCGATGCCGGGCCAGGAAAAAATGGTTTCGGTAAGAATGGCGCCCGCCATCAACGTGCCGACCTGCAGTCCGATGGTGGTGACCACCGGAATCAGCGCGTTGCGAAAAGCGTGCAGCCCGATGACACGGCGCGGCGCCAGGCCCTTGGCGCGCGCGGTGCGGACATAGTCCTCGCCCAGCACCTCAAGCATCGCCGAGCGAGTCTGGCGCGCTATGACGGCAAGCGGGATCGTCGCCAGCACGATGGACGGCAGGATCAAATGGCTGACGGCGGATTTGAAAGCGCCGCTCCTGCCGGAGATCAGGCTGTCGATGAGCATGAACCCGGTCGTCGGCCTGAAGAAATACTGCAGGCCGATGCGGCCGGAAACCGGCGTCCAGCCGAGATAACCGGAGAAGAAGATGATGAGCAGCAACCCCCACCAGAAGATCGGCATCGAATAGCCGGTCAGCGCGACACCCATCGTCGCCTGGTCGAACCACGAGCCGCGCTTGACCGCCGCGAAGATACCGGCAGGAATGCCGAGCAGGACGGCGATGATCAACGCCACCGTCGCCAGTTCCAGCGTGGCTGGAAACAGCGCCTGGAATTCGCCGAGCACTGGCCGCTTGGTGGCAATCGATATGCCGAAATCGCCGGTCAGGACCCTGCCGATATATTCCAGGTACTGGATGACATAAGGCCGGTTGTAGCCAAACTGCTCGATGAGCTGGGCGTAGCGTTCGGGGCTGACGCCGCGCTCGCCGGCCAGGGCCAGAATGGGATCGCCGGGCAGAAGCCGGACGAAAGCGAACGCCGCCAGCGATATGCCGAACACGGTCGGGATGATCAAAGCGAGCTTGTGGAGGAGATAACGGAGCATCTTGCTTCATAGAACGGCGGCGCAGGAAGTCCAGCGCCGCCGTTCAATTTCTCAGGACTTATTCGGTGACGTCGACGCCGTCAAACCGATGAATGCCGAGCGGGTCCATAACGAAGCCCGACACCTTCTTGTTCATCGGCATGAAGACCTTGGAGTGGGCGATGGTCAGCCACGGAGCCTCACGCTTGAACACCACCTGAGCTTCCTCGTAGATCTTGGTGCGCTCGGCCACGTCCGTCGTCGCCTTGCCTTTTTTCAGCAGGGCTTCGAATTCCTGGTTGCACCAGATCGCATAATTGGACTGGCCGATGGCATCGCAACCGAGCAGGAAAAAGAAGTTGTCCGGATCGCCATTGTCACCGGTCCAGCCCAGCTGGAAGGCGCCGTCGCGATCCTTGGCCTTGCCGCGCTGGCGGTACTCGGTCCATTCGTAGCTGACGATCTCCGCCTTGACGCCGACGGCAGCGTAGTCGGCCTGGATCAACTCGGCGACGCGCTGGGCGTTCGGGTTGTAGGGGCGGCTGACCGGCATAGCCCAGATCTTCATCGAGAGATCCTTGACGCCTGCATCGGCCAGCATCTTCTTGGCCGCCTCCGGATCGTAGGGATCGTCCTTGATGTCCTTGTTATAGGACCACATGGTCGGTGGGATCGGGTTGATGGCCGGCGCGCCGGCGCCCTGATAGACCGCGTCGATGATCGCCTTCTTGTTGACCGCCATGTTGAGGGCCTTGCGGACCTCGACCTTGTCAAAGGGCGGCTGCGTCGTATTGTAAGCCATGTAGCCGATATTCAGGCCTTCCTGCTCGTCCACCTTGAGGTTCGTGTCGGCCTGCAGTCCGGCGATGTCGGCCGGCGCCGGGTACGACATGATATCGCACTCGCCTGCCTTCAGCTTCTGCGCGCGCACGGCCGGATCGGGCGTGATGGCGAAGATCAGATCGTCGATCTTCTGGCGGCCGCCATAGTAGCCGTCCCATGCGGCGTAGCGGATGACCGCATCGACCTGGTAGTCGACGAACTGGAACGGACCGGTGCCGACCGGCTTCTGGGTGAACTGCTGCCTGGTGCCGGCCTTGTCGAGCTGGTCGGCATATTCCTTGGAGACGATCGAGGCGAAATCCATGCCGAGGTCAGGCAGGAAGGCGACTTCAGGCTTGTTCAGAACGAATTTCACGGTCAGGTCGTCGACCTTGACGATTTCCTTCAGGAGATCGGGGAAGCCCATGCCGGTGAAATATTCCCAGCCGGTGCCTTCCAGATAGCTGTACCACGGGCTTTCTTTCTTCCACTGGCGTTCGAAGGAAAAGATCACGTCGTCGGCATTGAGGTCGCGAGTCGGCGTAAAATAGTCGGTCGTCTGGAATTTCACACCCGGGCGAAGCTTGAATGTATATTCGAGACCGTCGTCGGAAACCGTCCAGCTCTCTGCGAGGCCGGGCGAAATGGTGGTCTTGCCATGCTCGAACTCGACCAGGCGCGAATAGATAGTGCGCGACGAGGCGTCGAAGTCGTTGCCGCCGCTCCATGGCGACGGGTCGAAGCCGGCCGGCGATGCCTCCGAGCAATAGACCAGTTGTTTTGCATTGGCCATGCCGCCGAGGACGCTTGCAGCCAGCAACGCGGCTGCAAAAGTCAGTTTCTTTTTCATTGAGCACTCCCTGATGTTCTTCCAAGCCCCTCGATCAGGCTCGCGAAGGGCGCATATAAGCACCGTTTTTCAGGCTTTGGAACTCCTCGTTTGCCTAACCCACGGTAAGCAGAAAAAAATTCCGGTACAGGCTGAATTGTAGAAAAAACTAATCGAATCTTGAGATCACGAGATTATTAACGACCTCAATTTTTTATTGATTGGCGATATCGGCAACATTGGCCGACCGGCGCATTCGGATCGCCACGGGTGCCGAAAGATGCTGTCTGCAACGCGTCCGAACGGATCGGCTTGACGACCACGTCTTCCCGTTCTGCCGAAGGGGGAAGACTTGCACCGCCGCCAGTAGTCGCAATACATAGACGGCATGCTGGATTTCCAGGAATCCCGACATCGCGGTAGCGGAGGATGCCTCTGATCGTCAGGAGTCGGCGCGGTGGCACGAAAAGCGACCAGAGACAATAAGAACGACCGAGGGAGCGACAGGTGGCAAAAGCAGCAAAGACAACGACCCCTGCGAAAGCAGGGGCCAAGGCCGCCTCGAAAGCGGTCGAGCGAGCGAGTAAATCAAAGGCCGCCGCCGTGAAGGCCGTCAAGCCGAAGGCTGTCACCGCGCCCGCGAAGACAAGCGCGAAGCCGGCGGCGAAAACCGCGGCTGGAAAGTCTGCCAAGCCGGCAGCCAGTAAGACGGCGACCCCCGCAAAGTCCGACGCTGCTGCCAAGCCGGCGGCGAAGGCAGTGCCGACTGCGCCAAAACCGCCGGCAGGTCCGGCCAAGAGATTACCGAAGGCGATCACGTCGCTGGCCGCCGGCCTGCCGGAAAAACCCTGGCTCAAGAGTTATCCAAAGATCGTGCCGGCCGAGATCGGCGCCCTGCCCTCCAGCTCGATCGGCGACTTTCTCGTCGCCGCCTGCAAGCAGTTTGCGAATCGGCCGGCCTTCGTCTGCATGGGCAAATCGATCACATATGCCGATCTCGAGCGACGGTCGGCGGCCTTTGGCGCTTATCTGCAATCAAAGGGGCTGCAGAAGGGCGCGCGTGTCGCGCTGATGATGCCGAACGTGCTGCAATATCCGGTGGCGATGATGGCAGTGCTTCGCGCCGGCTATGTCGTGGTGAACATCAACCCGCTCTACACGCCGCGCGAGCTGGAGCACCAGCTCAAGGATTCCGGCGCTCAAGCCATTGTCATCCTCGAAAATTTCGCCTGCACCTTGCAGGCGGTGATCGCCAGGACCGCGGTCAAGCATGTCGTGGTCGCCACGATGGGCGACATGCTCGGCGGGCTCAAGGGAACGATCGTCAACTTCGTCGTGCGCCGCGTCAAGAAGATGGTGCCGGCATGGTCGCTGCCCGGCCATGTCAAATTCAACGCCGCATTGAAGGCCGGCGCCGGCGTGACCTTCAAACCCGCCGAGGTCGTGGCCGGCGACATCGCCTTCCTGCAATATACGGGCGGTACGACCGGCATCTCCAAGGGCGCGATGCTTTTGCACAGCAATGTCTTGGCGAACGTCGCGCAGAACGCGCTCTGGGTCGAAGACGCCTACACGGTCAAGCCGAAACCGGCGCATATGAACTTCCTCTGCGCGCTGCCCCTCTATCATATCTTTGCGCTCACAGTGAACGCGATGATGGGAATGCAGCAGGGCGCGCAGAACGTGCTCATCCCCAATCCGCGCGACATTCCCGGCTTCGTCAAGGAGCTGCAGAAATACCCGATCCACATCTTTCCTGGCCTCAACACGCTGTTCAATGCGCTGCTCAATAATGAGGATTTTCGCAGGCTCGACTTCAAGCCGCTGATCCTGACGCTGGGTGGCGGCATGGCAGTGCAGAAGGGCATCGCAGAGCGCTGGAAGGCGCTGACCGGCTGCCCGATCAGCGAGGCCTACGGACTCTCCGAAACCTCGCCGGGGGCGACCGCCAACAAATTCAGCGACGGAGTCTACACCGGCACGATCGGGCTGCCGCTGCCCTCGACCGAGATCGCCATCCGCGACGACGATGGCAACAATTTGCCGCTCGGCGAGGTCGGCGAAATCTGCATCCGCGGACCGCAGGTGATGGCCGGCTACTGGAACCGGCCGGACGAGACCGCCAAGGTGATGACCGAGGACGGCTTCTTCAAATCGGGCGACATGGGCTTCATGGACGAGCGCGGCTACACCAAGATCGTCGACCGCAAGAAGGACATGATCCTGGTTTCCGGCTTCAACGTCTACCCGAACGAACTCGAGGAGGTGGTGGCGCAGCATCCGGGCGTACTCGAGGTGGCGGCGATCGGCGTGCCGGACGAGCATTCGGGTGAAGTGCCAAAGCTGTTCGTCGTCAAAAAGGACCCGGCACTGACCGCCGAGATGCTGACGGCTTATTGCCGCGAGAACCTGACCGGCTACAAGCGCCCCAGATATATCGAGTTCCGCACCGAACTGCCGAAGACACCGGTCGGCAAGATCCTGCGACGAGCGTTGCGGGGCTAGGCGCAGCTTGAGCGATTGCATCGTCGGCACTACCGCCGTGGATATAGGTTCGCGGCCAGACCCGGCAGAGTTCATCCGGGCGCACATGCGGATCGCCCCCGTGCCCGCGCTTCCCGAAATCCGGCTTTACACCGCCCATCCGGGAAGCGGCCTCAGGCGGCTTCTCGAATGGAACCAACATGGGACCGAAGAAGACGAACCTGAACCGGAGCCACCGTACTGGGCCTATGTCTGGGCCGGCGGCGCGGTGCTTGCCCGCTACATAATCGACCGGCCGGAGACCGTGGCCGGGCGTCGCGTGCTCGACCTCGGCGCCGGCTCGGGCCTCGTCGGCATCGCTGCGGCGAAAGCCGGAGCCAGCGCGGTCGTCGCGGCCGAGATCGATCGTAATGGTGTGGTTGCGCTCAGCCTCAATGCGACTGCGAACGGCGTCGCTATCATGATCGTTGGCGACGACATCACCGGCGGTCCGCCGCCACCGGTGGACATCGTGGTGGTCGGCGACCTGTTTTACGCCCGCGATCTTGCCGGCCGGGTCGTTCCCTTCCTCGACCGCTGCCTTGCTGCCGGCATCGCCGTGCTGATCGGCGATCCGGGCCGCGCCTATCTGCCGCGCTCGCGGCTTCGCCTGCTGGCCGAATACGAGGTGCCGGATGTCGGCGAGGGCAGGAATGCGGCGATGAAACCGAGCGGCGTGTTCTCGTTCGGACCAGATAACTACGAGTCTAGACCGTCTCGCTGACCCGGGCCGCAAGAAAATCGGGCAGATCGGCCACCGAATCCAGGATGACGTCGGCGATCTGTGACAGCGATTCACGTGTGCCGGTGCCGGACAGCACGCCGATCGCCAGGCCGCAGCCGCCGGCGCGCGCCATCTCCAGATCGTGACGATTGTCGCCGACCATTGCGATCGTCGCCGGCCTGAGCCCTGTCAGATCCGAAAAGGCAAGGATCGTATCCGGCGCCGGTTTTGGATTGGCCACCGCGTCGTAACCATAGGCGGCTTCGAAAAGCTGCGCGACGCCCAGCGTGACCAAGGTCTTTTCCGCGCCGCTGGTCGAGTCGTTGGTGGCGACGCCAAGCCGGTAGGATTTTCTGTGAAGCAGCCCAAGCGTCTCGACCACACCCGGCAGCGCCACGGCCATCGCCGATCCTTGCGCCGAAGTGATGGCATTGAAGCGGGCGACGGCAAGCATCTGGTCCTCGTCGGACAGCCGCGGAAACCACAGTTCGACGACGTCCATGTTGGTCCCGGAGGCAAAGATAGAATCCGGCTTGAAGCGCCTGGTGGCGAAGTCGAAGCCCGCCGCCGCAAGCAGCCTGTCTGCCTTCCAGCGATCGCCTTCGGCCGCATCCATCGCCATGAAGTCGGCGATGCCCAGCCATGTCGCGTTGAAATCCACGAGCGTGCCGTCCTTGTCGAACAATATTCCCTTGATGTCCGCCAAGCTTTTCACTCCGGGCCGCGCAAGCGGTGAATGTATTCCACCAGTCCGGCAGTCGAGGCATCCCGCTTTGCGGCATTCTCCTTGCCTTCAACAACGGGCAGCAGCCCGGTCGCCAGTTCCTTGCCGAGCTCGACGCCCCACTGGTCGAAGGAGTTGATGTTGAACAGCGTGCCTTCGACGAAGACGCGATGTTCGTAAAGCGCAATCAGCCGTCCGAATGTATGTGGGTCGAGCTTCCTGTAGAGGATCGTCACCGAGGGGCGGTCGCCGGAGAAGACGCGGTGCGGAGCAACCCTGTCGACATCGGCGGGCTTCATGCCTTTCGCCAGCATCTGCGCGCGGGCTTCCTCAAGCGTGCGGCCCTTCATGAAGGCTTCCGACTGCGCCAGGCAATTGGCGAGCAGAAGGTCGTGATGATGCTTCAGTTCCGGCTCGTGGCCGACGGCAGCGGCGAGGAATTCGACCGGAATGAAATCGGTGCCCTGATGCAGAAGCTGGAAGAAGGCGTGCTGGCCGTTGGTGCCGGGCTCGCCCCAGACCAGCGGGCCGGTCGGCGTCGTCACAGCGCCGCCATCCAGGGTGACGCTCTTGCCGTTCGATTCCATGTCGAGCTGCTGCAAATAGGCCGGCAGCCTGGACAGACGCTGATCGTAGGGGATGACGGCGCGAGCCGGATATTTGCAGATCACGCGATGCCACCAGCCGATCAGCCCCATCAGCGCCGGCAGGTTCTTCGCTAGCGGCGCGGTGCGGAAATGCTCGTCCATCTCATGGGCGCCGTCGAGAAAGGCGCGAAAATCCTTAGGGCCTATGGCGATCATCACCGGCAGGCCGATCGCACCCCAGACGGAATAGCGACCGCCGACCCAGTCCCAGAAGCCGAAGACGCGGTCGGCTGCGATGCCGAATTTGGCGACCAGGTCGAGCGCCGTCGAGACGGCGGCGAAATGCTTGCCGACCGCTTCCTTGCCGAGCGCCTTCTCGACCCATCTGCGTGCCGTCTCGGCATTGGTCATCGTCTCAACCGTGGTGAAGGTCTTGGAGGCGATGATGAACAGGGTGGTTTCGGCGGAAAGACCCTTCAACGTGTCGTGGATATGGGCACCGTCGATATTGGACACGTAATGCGCGCGCGGCCCGTCATGATAGGGCGCCAGCGCCAAGGTCGCCATGGCCGGGCCGAGATCGGAGCCGCCGATGCCGATGTTGACGATGTCGGTGATCTTCTTGCCGGTCGCGCCGGCCGCCTTACCGGAACGCACCGCGTCGGCGAAGGCGCCCATCGCGTCGAGTACGCCGAGGACTTCCGCCTTCACGTCCTGGCCGTCGAGCACGATGCCTTTGCCGGTAAGGTTACGCAGCGCAGTATGCAGCACAGCGCGGCCTTCGGTGACGTTGATCTTCTTGCCGGCAAACATCGCGGCGCGCCGGCCTTCGAGATCGGCGGCCTCAGCTAGGTTCTCCAGCAACTCCATCGTCCGCGCATCGACCGCGCATTTCGACCAGTCGAGCAGCAGTTCGCCGTCGCTGGCGGAGAATTTCTCGAAGCGCTGCGGATCGGCAGCGAAAGCCTCGCGCATCGAGCCTGATTTGGCCGCACGATGATCGCGCAACGCATCGAGCTGCTTTTGAAAGGACGATTGATCCACTGCTTCGCTCCGGTCTCTTGAATGTATCTTATCAGGCCGGATGTTTCCGGCGCGTGTCGTCGCGGCAAACTATCGGGTCGAATTCCATCCGTTTCAATGCGCAGCGATGCCGCAGCGCAGCGTGGGCCGGCGCAAAGGATCACTGGCATAAATCCCAGCGATCAGAAAAATTGATTGGCGCAACACCTTGTGCCACCGGTACATTCGACTAGTCCAGCCAAGTGAAAAAAGCTGGCCATCGAGGAACATCTCCCATGCCACAGCGAAACGACACGGCCATATGGTCCGGCCTGTTCCGGATTTCGGCGGAATCCGGTCAGACCCTGCAGGCGCAGATCCGTCAGGCGATCGTCGCCGCCATCCTCGACCGGCAGATCGCGGCTTCCATGCCGCTTCCGTCCTGCCGGATTCTTGCCGAAAAACTCGGCGTGGCGCGCGGCACCGTGGTGCTGGCCTTCCAGCAGCTGGTCGATCAGGGGTTCCTGGTGGCGCGCGAGCGCCGCGGCCATTTCGTCAATCCCGAAGTGCTGGCGACGCCGGCCAAGCCGCAGCAGAAAGCGCCCGACCAGGCCAACGAGATCGACTGGAAGGCCCGCCGGCAGATCGCGGCGAGCGACATGCCACCGCCGGCCAAGCACGACAACTGGATCAAATCGTCCTACCCCTTCGTCTATGGCCAGTTCGACCCGGCGCTGTTCCCGACCGCCGAATGGCGCGAGTGCAACCGCATGGCGCTGGCGGTGCTCGAAATCCGCAACTGGGCGTCCGACATGGTCGACCGCGACGATCCGCTCCTGATCGAGCAGATCCAGGCACGGCTGCTGCCGCGACGCGGCATCTTCGCCAATCCGGACGAGATCATCGTGACGCTGGGGGCGCAGAACGCGCTTTACATGCTGGCGACGCTGTTGATGACGAAAGGCTCCAAGGTGGCGATGGAGGATCCGGGCTATCCCGATGCACGTTCGATCTTCCGGCTGGCCGGCGCCGAGATCCAGCCGGTTCCGGTCGACCACTCCGGCATCGTAACCTCGGCCATTCCCAATGATTCTGGCTTCGTCTTCGTCACGCCCAGCCACCATTGCCCGACCATGGTGCCGCTGTCGGCGGAGCGGCGGCAGGATCTTTTGGCGCGCGCCAACCGCTACAACCAGATCATCATCGAGGACGGATATGACAGCCAGCTCCTGGACGAGGCGCCGCAGCAGGCGCTGAAGAGCCTCGATCGGTCCGGCCGCGTCGTCTACGTCGGCTCGATGTCGAAGACGCTGGCTCCCGGCCTCAGGCTCGGCTACATCGTCGCCTCGGCCGGGCTGATCTCCGAGCTTCGGGCGCTACGCCGCTTCATGCTGCGCCACCCGCCGGCGAACAACCAGCGCGCCGTCGCATTGTTCCTGTCGCTCGGCCATCACGAGGCGCTGGTGCGGCGGCTGTCGAGCGCCTTCGACGAGAGGCGCAAGCGTCTGGTCCATGCGATTTCCGCCTTCCTGCCGGAGTGGCGCTCGACCGATTCGGCCGGCGGCACGTCGCTCTGGCTCGAGGGACCGCGCGGCACCGATTCGCGCGGGCTGGCGGAGGCCGCGGCCTCGCGCAGCGTCATCATCGAGCCTGGCGACCGCTTCTTCGACCGCACCGAAAAGCCATCGCGTTTCATGCGCTTGGGCATTTCCTCGATCGCGTTGCAGCACATCGAACCCGGCATCCGCGAACTGGCGACGGCAGCTGGACGCAGGCCGGCAGCGGCCTGATCTCCCTTCCCCGACCGGAGCCTGGCGCAGGTAGTGCGGCTCCGGTTCTTTAGCTCCTTGGCATATGCGACGGGACCGGCTGGCACATAGGCTGTGCCAATGCCGGCGGCATAGTCGCTGTATAAAGGGGACGAAGCAGGCCGATGGTGGACCAACCGCCGCGCCCGCTCCGCAGCTAAAGTTGGAGTGCCTTCATGCCAATGGCCCATGAGAAGCAGGACGTGTCCGCAGACCAGCGTTCGCGGCGGTCCGGCGGGCGCGAGGCGCGCCGCGCCATGCGGGCGGCACCGCTCGCCGACGACGTCAAGCCGGTGCGCGCCGGCCTCGAAGGCGGAAGCTACAGCCCGCTCAGCGGCAATGATTGCGAACGTATCCACGAGGCTGTGCTTACCCTTCTGGAGACGGTCGGTTTCGCCAACGCCATCCCCTCCTGCATCGAGGCACTGACCAAGGCCGGCGCAACGCTTGGCGAGGACGGCCGCCTGCGCTTTCCTCGCGGTATGGTGGTCGAAACGATCAAGAAAGCGGCGCGGCATTTCACCCTGCACGGCCAGGATCCGAAGCACGACATGGTGATCCAGGGCAAGCGTGTGCATTACGGCACGGCTGGTGCTGCGGTGCATCTTGTCGATGTCGAAAAGCGTGAGTATCGCGAGTCGCTGCTGCAGGACATTTACGATGCGGCGCGTCTGGTCGAGGGGCTCGACAACATCCATTTCTTCCAGCGGCCGATGGTGCCACGCGACATCCCCGACCCGCTCGATATGGATTTCAACACGCTCTACGCCTGTGTCATGGGCACGTCGAAGCATGTCGGCACCTCGTTTACCGTGCGTGAGAACGTCAAGCCGGCGCTCGACATGCTCTATGCCATCGCCGGCGGCGAAGAGAATTTTCGCGCCCGGCCTTTCGTCTCCAATTCGAACTGTTTCGTCGTGCCGCCGATGAAGTTTGCCGAGGACGCCTGCGGCGTGCTCGAAGCCTGTGTCCAGGGCGGCATTCCGATCCTGCTGCTGTCGGCAGGCCAGGCAGGTGCGACGGCACCGGCGGCGATTGCCGGTGCCGTGGTGCAGGCGGTCGCCGAAGTGCTGGTCGGCCTAATCTATGTCAACGCCATCAAGCCGGGCCACCCGGCAATCTTCGGCACCTGGCCGTTCGTCTCGGACCTCCGGACCGGCGCCATGTCGGGCGGTTCGGCCGAGCAGGCGGTGCTGACCGCGGCCTGCGCGCAGATGGCGCAATTTTACGACCTGCCGGGCGGTTCGGCCGCCGGCATGACGGATTCGAAACTGCCTGACATTCAGTCCGGCTACGAAAAGGGCATAACCGACGTGATGGCCGGTCTTGCCGGCCTCAACCTGGTTTACGAATCGGCCGGCATGCACGCCTCGCTGCTCGGCTTTTGCCTTGAGAGCCTGATCATCGACAACGACATGCTCGGCCACTGCCTGCGCTGCGTGCGTGGCATCGAGGTGACGGACGAGTCGCTGTCGATCGACACCATCACCGATGTCTGCCTGAAGGGCCCGGGCCATTATCTCGGCAACGAGCAGACGCTGCGGCTGATGCAGACCGAATATTTCTATCCGGCCGTCGGCGACCGCTTTTCGCCGAAGGAATGGAATGAGAAAGGCAGGCCCGACATCTTGCAGCGGGCGATCATCGAGAAGAAACGCGTGCTTGCCGAACGCTTCCCGCGCCATGTGCCGAAGCCCGTCGACGACAAATTGCGCGCCCGTTTCGGCGATATGATCAAGCTGCCGCGCGGCAGAATGGGCGGCTGAGGCGTTACCCGCTCGCCGCCAGCAACAAGACGCCGGCCAGCGCCGATCCGTCAAGCGTCGGCAGCATGCCGATCTTCAGCTTCAGAATGGCGATCATGGAGGCACAGGAAAGCAGCGCCGCGCGCCAGTCTATCGATGAAAGCACCGGCACGTCCATTCCAAGCCCGACATTGCGCACTTCGCCGAAGATGACGTGCAAGCCGAACCATAGAGCGAGATTCATGATGACGCCGACGACGGCGGCGGTGATCGCACCGAGCGCCGCCGACAGCGCCTTGTTGCCGCGCAGCGCTTCGATGTAAGGCGCGCCAAGGAATATCCATAAAAAACATGGGGTAAACGTCGCCCACAGCGTGAACAGCCCGCCAAACAACCCGGCAAGCAGCGGCGCCAGCGAGCCCGACTGGCGGAAGGCGGCGACGAAGCCGACGAACTGCAAGACCAGGATAAGCGGGCCCGGCGTGGTTTCGGCAAGTCCGAGGCCGTCGACCATTTCACCGGGTGCCAGCCAGCCGAAGTACTCGACCGCTGCCTGCGCCACATAGGCAAGGGCCGCGTAGGCGCCGCCGAAGGTAACGACCGCCATGACACTGAAGAAGCCACCGATTTGCGTCCAGACGCTGGCCGAGCCGGTGACAGCCCAGACCAGCAGAACAGGCCCGAGCCAGATCGGCAGCCAGATCGCCAAGATGCGCGGCGCGTGCCATCGCGTCGGCCTGACGTGGGTCAGTTCACCGCGCTCGAACATCAGATCGACCGCGCCCTTGATGTCGGGAACATCGCCCTTGCCATGCGAGGCGCCGGAAAAAAATGCCGGCGCACTACGGTTGCCGATCCAGCCTGCCAGGCCGGCAAGCAGGACGATCAGCGGAAACGGAACGTTCAACGCGTAGATGGCGATGAAGGCGGCGAGTGCGATCGACACCATGACCGGGTTTTTCAGCGCGCGTCTGCCGATCCGGATCACCGCCTCGATGACAATGGCGAGCACGGTCGCCTTGACCCCGAAAAACAGCGCCGCGACGAGTGGTACATCGCCGTAGAGCGCATAGAGGCTGCTCAGGAAGAGCATGACAAGCGCGCCCGGCACGACGAAGAGAATGCCGGCAACAAGGCCGCCGACCGTTTTGTGCAGCAACCAGCCGATATAGATGGCAAGTTGCTGGGCCTCGGGGCCAGGCAGCAGCATGCAGTAGTTCAACGCATGCAGGAAACGCTGTTCGCCGATCCAGCGCCGTTCCTCGACCAGTTCCTTGTGCATGAGTGCGATCTGCCCGGCCGGGCCGCCAAAGCTGAGCACGCCGATTTTCGCCCAGACTTTCACGGCCTGCCGGAAGCTCGGCACAACCGGCTCTTGGATCTCCGGCGGCTTTTTCGAAAGGACGGCGCTCACGAAGGCTTGCCCGCGCCGAGATTGCCCGTGCCGGCGGCCGGCCAGTTATGCGTCTCCTCGGTGGCATCGCGGCACCAGCGGAAGAACGCATCGTAAAGCAGCATGCCGGCCTCGAGCTGCTCCAGATCGTCGCGAAACATCCGTGACAGGCCAAGCGAGGCGGCCAGGAACCCGGCCGCCTGTGGGACAAGATCGAGGCTCGCAGTATCGGCAGCGCGTATGATCGTGGCGAGGCGATCGAGCGCTTCGGATTTTAGTCCGAACTCCTCGATCATGGTATCGAAGGTGCAGCGTTCGCCGCGGTGGCTCCAGAACACGTTCTCGATGTCGAAAGGCACGGCCTGAAAGCGATCGGCGACGGCCGCCACTTCGGCCGGCTCGACGAAGAGAAAGACCGCGTGAGGATTGATGAAGCGTCGGATCAGCCAGGGGCACGCGATGCGATCGACCTTCGGGCGCGTACGCGTCACCCAAACGGTGCGGCCCTTGGCATCGGCGGGCGGTATCTTGCCGGTGTGAACCAAAAGCCCCTTGGCATCGCGCCATGCCTCAAACCCGCCTTCGAGCGATTCGGCGGCAATGCCCTCGTGCCGCAGCCATGCGGCCACGCCTTGCGAGAGCTTTTTTCCCTGTTGGCAGACGACCGTCACTTGCTGGCCAGTGAATTCGCCAGCCCAGGTGGCGACAGCCTTGAAGTCCCGCCGAGTTGAGCCCGGCAACAGGCGCGGATCGGCGTTGTAGTCATCGTCGGTGCGGACTTCGATGATTGCGGGCGCACCCGGCAGCCCAATCAGACGAGACAGTTGCGATACAGTGATAGCGGTTGTTGACGGCATGGCGTCCACCTCCTTGAACGAGAAGCTTGGACGCGAACGTTGGGCTGACGCCTCACGGGGTCGTCGCGATGCACCCCTTACGATGATCGTGGATTTGTCACGCCCGCTTGTCAAGCATTCCCGTTCTCGCGGGAGCAATCGCTTTTGACAAATGACCGCGTCCAACTCTGTGGCGGGCATTTCTCCCCGTTAACGGGCTGTTAACGGGGAGAAATGAGGTGACCGTTACGCTGGCGACCTGACGGCTCGTGCGACGGACCCTGGTCAGTGATTGTCCCTCGGCACGCCGCTTGTATGAGCCACATCCTGGTACTTCACCGCCGGCTTCAGCACCATGCCTTCGGAAAACTGGTCGACCATGCCGCGCTGGATTTCCTGCCACGGCGTCTGGTGCTTCGGATAGTGATAGCCGCCATTGTTCTGCAGCTCGGCGCGGCGCCGCGTGATCTCGTCGTCGCTGACGAGGATGTCGGCGGTACCCTTGCGCAGGTCGATGCGGACGCGATCGCCGGTCTTCAGCAGCGCCAGGCCGCCGCCGATGGCGGCTTCCGGCGAGGCGTTGAGGATCGACGGCGAGCCCGACGTGCCTGACTGACGACCGTCGCCGATACAGGCCAGCGCGTGGATGCCCTTTTTGATCAGATAGGCAGGCGGCTGCATGTTGACGACTTCGGCGCCGCCGGGATAGCCGATCGGGCCGGCGCCGCGCATGAACAGGATGGTGTGCTCGTCGATGCCCTGTGCCGGGTCGTCGATGCGGGCGTGATAATCCTCGGGGCCGTCGAAGACCATGGCGTTGCCCTCGAACGCTTCCGGGTCCTTCGGGTTCGACAGATAGCGTTCGCGGAATTCGGGCGAGATGCCACTGGTCTTCATGATCGCCGAATCGAACAGATTGCCCTTGAGGTTGATGAAGCCGGCATTGGCTTTCAGCGGCTCGGCAACCGTGCGGATGACGTCGAGGTTCTCGTTGACGGCGCCGCTGCAATTGTCGCCGATGGTCTTGCCGTTAGCGGTCATGGCTTCCGGATAGGGCAGCATGCCGCCCTTCATCAGTTCGGCGATCACAGCCGGCACGCCGCCGGCATGGTGATAGTCCTCGCCGAGATATTCGCCGGTCGGCTGCAGATTGACGATGAGCGGAATGTTGAGGCCAACCTTCTGCCAATCGTTGTTGTCGAGCGGCACGCCGAGGTGGCGGGCGATGGCGTTGAGGTGGATCGGCGCATTGGTCGAGCCGCCGATCGCCGAGTTGACGACGATGGCGTTCTCGAAGGCCTTGCGGGTCATGATGTCGGAGGGCTTCAGATCCTCATGCACCATGTCGACGATGCGCTTTCCAGTCTCATAGGCGATCTGGCCGCGTTCGCGATAGGGGGCGGGGATTGCGGCCGAGCCCGGCAATTGCATGCCGAGCGCCTCGGCCAACGAATTCATCGTGGTAGCGGTGCCCATCGTGTTGCAATAGCCGGTCGACGGCGCCGAGGAGGCGACGATGTCCATGAACTCGTCATAGCCGATCTCGCCGGCCGACAGGCGCTGGCGCGATTCCCAGACGATGGTGCCGGAGCCGGTGCGCTTGCCCTTGTGCCAGCCGTTGAGCATCGGGCCGACCGAAAGCGCGATAGCCGGAATGTTGACGGTAGCCGCGGCCATCAGCATGGCCGGCGTCGTCTTGTCGCAGCCGATGGTGAGCACCACGCCGTCGAGCGGATAGCCGTAGAGCACCTCGACCAGGCTGAGATAGGCAAGGTTGCGGTCGAGCGCAGCTGTCGGCCGCTTGCCGGTTTCCTGGATCGGGTGGCAAGGAAACTCGAAAGGAATGCCGCCCATCGAGACGATGCCCTCGCGCACGCGCTTGGCCAGTTCGATGTGATGGCGGTTGCAGGGCGACAGGTCCGAGCCGGTCTGGGCGATGCCGATCAGCGGCTTGCCGGACATCAGTTCGGCCCGCGTCAGCCCGTAATTCAGGTAGCGCTCCAGATAAAGTGCTGTCATGCCCGGATTGTCGGGATTGTCGAACCACTCTTGCGAGCGAAATTTTTTCTTGCTGGTGGGGGCGCCTGCCATCGTGGTCTCCGTATTTGTATGACAAATCGATATGACAACGCGCGGGAGCAGGCAAGGGCACGCGCCATCCGAATCCGCACTTTGGTGCGATAGACACACATCTGCCTCCGCGCCAGAGGGGATCGTGGTTTGTCAGCCCGCTATCCCGGAAAAGTTCGAGCATGTCGTCGCGGACCCCACCCGACCCTTGCGGCCACCTCCCCTCAAGGGGCCGACTTGGGGAGGGACATCCGCATCACTCAAACACGATGCTCGGCACTGCAGCCTCGGCCGCGCCGCGCTCTTCATTGACGCGGTGCCAGACCTTGGCGGCGATGTCGCGATAGATTTTCGCCTCGGCGCTATCGGGCTTCGAGACCACCACCGGCGTGCCGGCATCGGAGCTTTCGCGGATGCCCATCTCGAGCGGCACTTCGCCAAGGAAGGTGACGCCGAGGCGCTCGGCCTCACGGCGCGCGCCGCCATGGCCGAAGATGTCGTAGCGTTTCCCCGTATCGGGGGCGAGAAAATAGCTCATGTTTTCGACGATGCCCAACAGCGGCACGTCGACCTTTCTGAACATGTTGAGGCCTTTGCGCGCATCGATCAGGGCCAGGTCCTGTGGCGTCGAGACGATGACGGCGCCGGCCAGCGGCACCTGTTGGGCCATGGTCAGCTGGGCGTCGCCGGTGCCGGGCGGCATGTCGACGACGAGCACGTCGAGCGGTCCCCATTCGACTTCGCGCAGCATTTGCGTCAATGCCGACATCACCATCGGCCCGCGCCAGATCATCGGCGTCTCCTCATCGACGAGGAAGCCCATCGACATGACCTTGAGGCCATAGTTCTGCATTGGCTTCAGGATCTTGCCATCGACGGTCTGCGGCCGGCCATGAATGTTGAGCAGGCGTGGCATGGACGGGCCATAAATATCGGCATCGAGCACGCCGACCCGCAACCCGTTGGCGGCAAGGCCAAGGGCGATATTGACGGCGGTGGTCGACTTGCCGACGCCGCCCTTGCCGGAAGCAACAGCGATGATGGCGTCGATGCCTGGTACGCCGCGCTTGCCCTGGCTGTGCGAGGCGGGCGCCTGCGGCGCTGGACGAGCAGGTGCGGCCGGCGGAGCGGGCCTCTGAGCCGGTCTTTGCGGAACCGGCGCCTCCATGCCGCCGCCCTTCTTTTCCGCCGTCAGCGCGACCACGGCGCCGGCGACACCGGGGATCGCCTTGACGACACGCTCGGCGGCCGCACGCAGCGGCTCCATCTCCTGGGCACGGGCGGCGGGAACGGTGATCGAGAAGAACACCTTGGCATCGGCAATGAAAATCTCGGAAACCATGCCGAGGTCGACGATATTGCCGGTGAAATCCGGCCCGTTGACCGTCTTCAGGCGTTCGATGACGATTTCCTTGGTGACGGACATCAGATCTTCCTTATGCAAGCTCGCGCCTGAGATAGTGCAGTTTCCGGAGAGAACCAAGTCGTGGAGCAACAGCCGGCCTGGTGTGCCCCGGAAAACGGACCGACGCTGTCAGATTTGCCTGATCGACGGTCGCCAACCATCCGCTACGACCTATCTGAAGGAGCAGCATGAGCACGACATCAAGGGAAGGAGACGATCATGCTCGCAAACAGCAACGCAACGGCCAATCTCGCAGTGAAGGACCTGGCCAAGGCCAGGGCTTTCTACGAAGGGACGCTCGGCCTGAAAGAGGTGCACAATGAAGGTGGCGAACTGATCGTCTATAAAAGCGGCGATACCAGCATCAACGTGTACCGTTCGAATTTCGCTGGGACCAACAAGGCGACGGCTGTGACCTGGACGGTCGGCGACGAGCTCGGCAAAATCGTTGAGGCGTTGAAATCGAAGGGCGTGGCCTTCGAGCATTACGACATGCCCGGCCTGACGCTGGAGGGTGACGTTCATGTCGGTCAGGGCATGAAGGTCGCATGGTTCAAGGATCCGGACGGCAACATCCTGAACCTTGTGGACAGGTAGATACGGCGTTCACGCACCGCCGCCGCGCAGTGCTGCGGTGCTCTCACCTTGCCAGGCCGACCGCGAGGTAGGTGAGGGCCGCAATCACCGCGGTTGCCGGCAGGGTGATAATCCAGGCAACCACGATGTTGCCGGCAATGCCCCAGCGAACGGCTGAGACGCGGCGGGCGGCGCCGACGCCAATGATGGCGCCGGTGATCGTGTGTGTGGTCGATACCGGAATACCGAGCCAGGTGGCGGCGAACAGGGTGATCGCACCGCCGGTCTCGGCGCAGAAACCCTGCATCGGGTTCAGCCGGGTGATCTTCGATCCCATTGTGTGGACGATGCGCCAGCCGCCGAGCAACGTGCCCAGCGCCAGCGCCGACTGACAGGTGATGACGACCCACAGCGGCACGTAAAAATTCGCGCCGAGCATGCCTTGCGAATAAAGCAGCACGGCGATGATGCCCATGGTCTTCTGCGCGTCGTTGCCGCCATGGCCGAGCGAATAGAGCGAGGCGGAAAAGAACTGCATGACGCGGAAGGTGCTGTCGACGGCGAACGGCGTCTGCCGCACGAACAGCCAGGAGACCGCGAGGATCAAGACGAGCGCCAGCAGAAAGCCTGCCGCCGGCGACAGCACGATGGCCGCCGTCGTCTTGCCCAATCCGGCCCAGACGATGGCGCCGGTGCCGGCCTTGGCAACGCCGGCGCCGACCAAACCGCCGATCAGCGCGTGCGAGCTGCTGGACGGGATACCGACGAGCCAGGTGACGATATTCCAGACGATGGCGCCGACAAGTGCTGCGAAGATCACTGCCGGCGTGACGATGCTGGCGTCGATGATGCCGGTTCCCAGCGTCTCCGCCACGTGAAGACCGAAGAACATGAAGGCGATGAAATTGAAGAAAGCCGCCCAGAACACCGCATAATGCGGCCTCAGCACGCGGGTGGAGACGATTGTCGCGATGGAGTTGGCGGCATCGTGCAGGCCGTTGAGGAAATCGAAGAACAGTGCGACGGCGACAAGGCCGACCAGCACCGGAAAGGCTATCGCGGCTTCCACTATACGTTCTCGATGACGATGCCGCTGATTTCGTTGGCGACGTCCTCGAAGCGGTCGACCACCTTTTCCAGCTGGCCGTAGATCTCGCTGCCGATCAGATAGGCCATCGGATCGCTGCGGCCGTGCCGCTTGAACAGGTCCTTCAGGCCCTGTTCGTGCAGGTCGTCGGCCCGGCCTTCGGCGCGCATGACCTCCTCGGCGATGGCGTTGAGGCGCACCGTATGCGCCCCGACCTTGCCGAGCAGTGGGATCGCCTCGGCCACCAACTTGGCGGCCTCGACGATGACGGCCCCCATTTCCTGCATCAGCGGGTCGAATTCCTTCTTTTCGAACAACCTTACCGTCTTGACGGTCTTGTGCATCATGTCGATGGCATCATCCATCGACTGGATCAGGTCCTTGATGTCGCCGCGATCGAAGGGCGTGATGAAGGAGCGGCGCACGGCCAGCAGAACTTCCGCGGTGATCTGATCGGCTTCGTCCTCGAGATCGATGATCGTCTGACACCAGCGGTCGATGTCGTTGCCCTGCAAAAGCTGCTGCAGTGCCTCAGCGCCGCCGACCACAGTGCGGGAATGCCGCTCGAACAGGTCGAAGAAGCGATCTTCGCGCGGCAAAAGCTTGCGGAACCAGCCCAGCATGTTTCGGTCTCCCGTCGTGTCCAGTCCACGACCCCGTCCCATCCACATAGCGCCGCGTTCCATCGCGGGAAACAGTAAGCCGGCTGAAAGATGTGGATGCGGGCGATTTGCACAGGCGGCTTGCGGCCGAAGGCGATTTCCCCGACCTTGCGCGCTAAGATCGGACATAGCGTCCGTGACAGGCTCCCGACGGCATGATCGACAAGCTGGAATTCTTCATAGCACTCGCCAGGGAAGAACATTTCGGCCGCGCGGCGGAGGTGTGCGGCGTCACCCAACCGACGCTTTCGGCCGGCATCAAGCAGCTGGAGGGCCAGCTCGGCGTGATGCTGGTGCTGCGCGGCTCGCGCTTCCAGGGGCTGACGCCGGAAGGCAAGCAGGTGCTGGTGTGGGCGCGCCGCATCGTCGGCGACAGCAGGACCATGCGCGAGGAGATGCGGGCGGCACGCCACGGCCTGTCGGGCCGCATCCGCATCGCCGCGATCCCTACGGCGCTGGCCATGGTGGCGCGATTGACCACGCCGTTTCGGGCAAAGCACCCCGGCGTCACCTTCTCGGTGCTGTCGCGGACCTCGATCGAGGTGCTGTCGCTGCTCGGCAATTTCGACATCGATGCCGGCATCACCTATCTCGACAACGAGCCGCTCGGACGCGTCACCAGCGTGCCGCTCTACGACGAACGCTACCAGCTGATCACCGCTGTCGGGAACCCACATTTCGACCGCGACAAAGTGACATGGGCGGAACTCTCCCAGCTGCCGCTCTGCCTGCTGACGCCGGACATGCAGAACCGCCGCATCATCGACCAGCATCTGGCCGAAGCCGGCGTGCAGGTGCGGCCGACACTGGAATCCAACTCGATGATCGTGCTGTTTTCACATATCCGCACCGGCAAATGGTCGTCGATCATGCCGCTTAACCTTGCGGAAACGTTCGGCTTTTCCGAGCCGATCCGGGCTATCCCGATCGTCGAGCCGGATGCCAGCCACACCGTCGGGCTGGTGGCGGCGCCGCGCGAACCGCACACGCCGCTGGTCTCGGCGCTGTTGGACGAGGCAATGGCGCTGGCGGACGATTTCCGCGCCCGCCGCTAGGCTAGATAATGCTGGTGATCGAGATCGATAGAAAATTTCTATCGAGCAACGGATCGGCTTTATTGATTTAGCGGGTTTCCTCTGATTTCCTAAGCACTTAGCGGAAGACCGCCACGACCAGGGAGGGCGCTGCATGACGATGCAGCCTGCAAGTACCGAGATCGCATCGCGCACGGCGGCGATCATCCACGAGCTGAAAGGCCTCGAAGGCCCGCTGTTGCCGATCCTGCACGGCATACAGGAAGAGTTCGGCTGTGTGCCGCGGGACGCGCTGCCGGTCATTGCCGAGGCGCTGAACATCTCCAGGGCCGAGGTGCATGGCGTCGTCACCTTCTATCACGATTACCGCAGCCAGCCCGCCGGCCGCCATGTGCTGAAGCTTTGCCAGGCGGAAGCCTGCCAGGCGATGGGCTCGGATGCGATTGCCGCCAAGCTCAAATCAATGCTGGGCATCGGTTTCCACGAGACAACCCGCGACGGTTCGGTGACGCTGGAGCCGGTCTATTGCCTTGGCCTTTGCGCTTGCTCGCCATCGGCGATGCTGGACGGCGAGGTGATCGGGCGGCTCGACGACGAAAAGCTCAGTGAGATCGTTGCCGAGGTGCGCTCATGATCCCGCGCATCTATATTCCCGGCGATTCCGGCGCGCTGGCGCTGGGTGCGGAAAAGGTCGCCAAGGCGGTTCGGGCGGAGTTGGCCGAGCGCGGCATCGAGGCCAAGATCGTGCGCAACGGCTCGCGCGGCGCCTATTTCCTCGAGCCGATGGTCGAAGTGGCGACGGCCAATGGCCGCGTCGCCTATGGGCCGGTCAAGCCATCCGACGTCAAAAGCCTGTTCGACTGCGGCTTCCTCACCGGCGGCCATCACAAGCGCTGGCTGGGCGCACCGGACAAGATCCCGTTCCTGGCCAAACAGACGCGGCTGACCTTTGCACGTTGCGGCGTCACCGATCCGCTGTCGCTCGATCACTACAAGGCGCATGGCGGGCTGAACGGCCTGCAGAATGCGGTGGCGATGACACCGGCCGACATCGTCAAGCAGGTGACCGAGTCCGGGCTGCGCGGTCGTGGCGGCGCCGGCTTCCCGACCGGCATCAAATGGAAGACGGTCCTCGATACGTCGGCCGACCGCAAATACATCGTCTGCAATGCCGATGAAGGCGATTCCGGTACGTTCGCCGACCGCATGATCATGGAAGGCGACCCCTTCGTGCTGATCGAAGGCATGGCGATCGCCGGCATCGCCACCGGCGCGACCAAGGGCTTCATCTATATCCGCTCGGAATATCCGCATGCGGTGGCGGTGATGCAGAAGGCCGTCGAGATCGCCCGCAGGGCCGGCGTGCTCGGCGTCAATGTGCTCGGGTCACCCAATTCATTCGACATGGAAGTGCGCGTCGGCGCCGGCGCCTATGTCTGCGGCGAGGAGACCGCCCTGCTCGACAGCCTCGAAGGCAAGCGCGGGCAGGTGCGGGCCAAGCCGCCGCTGCCGGCGCATAAGGGCCTGTTCGGCAAGCCGACGGTAATCAACAATGTCATCTCGCTGGCCTCGGTGCCGGTGATCATGGACAAGGGCGCCGCCTTCTACAAGGATTTCGGCATGGGCCGTTCGCGCGGCACCATCCCGATCCAGATTGCCGGCAACGTCAAATATCCTGGTCTCTACGAGGCGGCGTTCGGCATGACGCTGGGTGAGATCGTCGACGATATCGGCGGCGGCGCGGCGACCGGGCGTCCGGTCAAGGCGGTGCAGGTCGGTGGCCCGCTCGGCGCCTATTTCCCGCGCGCCCTGTTCGACACGCCGTTCGACTACGAAGCATTTGCCGCCAAGGACGGGCTGATCGGCCATGCCGGCATCGTCGTTTTCGACGACAGTGCCGACATGCTGAAGCAGGCACGCTTTGCCATGGAATTCTGCGCCATCGAGAGCTGCGGTAAGTGCACGCCCTGTCGCATCGGCTCGACGCGCGGCGTCGAGGTGCTGGACCGGCTCGCTGAGAACATCGAACCGGAAAAGCAGATCGCACTGGTCACCGACCTTTGCAACACGATGAAGTTCGGCTCGCTTTGCGCTCTCGGCGGCTTCACCCCATATCCGGTGATGAGTGCACTCAACCATTTCCCGGACGACTTTCGGCCGACGCCGGTCGCCGAAGCAGCGGAATAGGAGCGGACAGGCATGAACGCGGCATTCGACATCAAATCGCTGGTCCAGGAAATCGACTACGGCACACCCGCCTCCGAAGCGGAACAGCAGGTGACGCTGACCGTCGATGGCAAGCCGGTGACGGTGCCGGCGGGTACCTCGATCATGCGCACTTCGATGGAAGCGGGCGTTGAAATCCCGAAACTCTGCGCCACCGACATGCTGGACTCGTTCGGCTCCTGCCGGGTCTGCCTCGTCGAGATCGACGGGCGCGGCGGCACGCCGGCCTCGTGCACGACGCCGGTTGGCGAAGGTATGGTCGTGCATACCCAGAGCGACCGGCTGAACGCCATTCGTCGCGGCGTGATGGAGCTCTATGTCTCTGACCATCCGGCTGCGTGGGGCGAGACGGCCGGCACCGGCGCCAGCGAGTTCGACAGGGTCGTCAGGACGGTCGGCCTGACCGAGAACCGCTATGGCGTGGACGGCCGCAACCACGTCGAGCAAGAAAACGGCGTGGCGCCCGGCCATGGCTCGCTGACCATCGACTACATCGCCCGCGATGAATCGAACCCCTATTTCACCTATGATCCGGCGCAATGCATCGTCTGCTCGCGCTGCGTGCGCGCCTGCGAAGAGGTGCAAGGCACGTTCGCGCTGACCATCGAGGGCCACGGCTTCGAATCCAGGGTCTCGGCCGGCATGCACGAGGCGTTCGTCGATTCCGAATGCGTGTCGTGCGGGGCCTGCGTGCAGGCCTGCCCGACCGATGCGCTGAGGGAGAAAACCGTGCTGGCGAAAGGCCTGCCCGAGCGCTCGACCGTCACCACCTGCGCCTATTGCGGCGTCGGCTGCTCATTCAAGGCCGAGGTCAAGGGCGACGAGGTCATTCGCATGATGCCCTACAAGGCAGGCAAGGCCAACCACGGCCACTCCTGCGTCAAGGGCCGCTTCGCCTATGGCTATGCGACACACAAGGACCGTATCCTGAAGCCGATGATCCGCGAGCGGGTCAGCGATCCGTGGCGCGAAGTGTCGTGGGAAGAGGCGCTCACCCATACGGCGAATGAATTCCGCCGCATCCAGTACCAGTACGGCCGCACGTCGATCGGCGGCATCACCTCGTCGCGCTGCACCAACGAGGAGACCTACCTCGTCCAGAAGCTGATCCGGCAGGGCTTCCGCAACAACAATGTCGATACCTGCGCCCGCGTCTGCCATTCGCCGACCGGCTATGGCCTGGGCCAGACCTTCGGTACCTCCGCCGGCACGCAGGATTTCGATTCGATCGAGCAGACGGACGTCATCCTGCTGATCGGCGCCAATCCGACCGATGCGCATCCGGTGTTCGCCTCGCGCATGAAAAAGCGCATGCGCCAGGGCGCCAAGCTGATCGTGCTCGATCCGCGCCGCACCGATATCGTGCGCTCGGCCCATGTCGAAGCGCAGTTCCATCTGCCGCTGAAGCCGGGCACCAACGTCGCCATGCTGACCGCACTTGCCCATGTCATCGTCACCGAAGGCCTGTTCGACGAGGCGTTCATCCGCGAGCGCTGCGACTGGGACGAGTTCCAGGACTGGGCATCGTTCGTGGCACTGCCGGAAAACAGCCCGGAGGTCGTCGGTCAGCTCGCCAATGTCGATCCCGACGACATACGCGGCGCGGCGCGGCTCTATGCGCGCGGCGGCAACGGCGCGATCTATTACGGCCTCGGCGTGACCGAGCACAGCCAGGGCTCGACCACCGTCATCGCCATTGCCAACCTCGCCATGGCGACCGGCAATATCGGCCGGCCGGGCGTCGGCGTGAATCCGCTGCGCGGCCAGAACAATGTGCAGGGCTCCTGCGACATGGGTTCGTTCCCGCACGAACTTCCCGGCTACCGCCACATTTCGGGCGACGCGGTGCGCGCCATCTATGAGAGCCTGTGGGGCGTCAAGCTCGACGACGAGCCCGGCCTGCGCATCCCCAATATGCTGGACGCGGCCGTCGACGGCTCGTTCAAGGGGCTCTATGTACAGGGCGAGGACATCCTGCAGTCGGACCCCGACACCAAGCATGTCGCCGCGGGTCTCGCCGCGATGGAATGTGTCGTCGTGCACGACCTCTTCCTCAACGAGACGGCCAACTACGCGCATGTGTTCCTGCCCGGCTCGACCTTCCTCGAGAAGGACGGCACCTTCACCAATGCCGAGCGCCGCATCAACATGGTGCGCAAGGTGATGGAGCCGAAATGCGGCTATGCCGACTGGGAGACGACGCAGGAGCTCGCCAAGGCGCTCGGCCTCGGCTGGAACTACACGCATCCCTCCGAGATCATGGACGAGATCGCCAAGACGACGCCGAGCTTCTCCGGCGTTTCCTTCGACCTTCTCGACCGGGTGGGCTCGGTGCAGTGGCCCTGCAACGAGAAGTCGCCGGAAGGCACGCCGATCATGCATATTGGCGGCTTCGTGCGCGGCAAGGGCAAGTTCATCCGCACCGAATATGTCGCGACCGACGAGAGGACCGGGCCGCGCTTCCCGCTGCTGCTGACCACCGGCCGCATCCTGTCGCAGTATAATGTCGGCGCGCAGACCAGGCGCACCGACAACGTCGTGTGGCACAGCGAGGATCGGCTGGAGATCCATCCGCATGATGCCGAAAATCGCGGCCTGCGCGATGGCGACTGGGTGCGGCTGACCAGCCGCTCGGGCGAGACGACGCTGCGCGCGCTGATCACCGACCGGGTGTCGCCGGGCGTCGTCTATACGACCTTCCACCATCCCGACACCCAGGCCAACGTCATCACCACCGACTTCTCCGACTGGGCGACCAACTGCCCGGAATACAAGGTGACCGCGGTGCAGGTGGGTGCATCCAACGGCCCGTCGGAATGGCAGCGCGACTATGACGAGCAGGCAAAGCAAAGCCGCCGCATCGCCTCGCTGCAAGCAGCGGAGTAGCGTTTTGGCGTCGTGCCGGAGCACCCCCCTCTGGCCTACCGGCCATCTCCCCCTCAAGGGAGGAGATTGGATGTCATCTCGGCTTTCGCCAATCACCAGCGTCGAAGGGTGCCTTACGTCTGAACTGCCAATCTCCCCCCTTGAGGGGGAGATGGCCGGTAGGCCAGAGGGGGGTGCCGCGTGATGCCCAAACGTCGTGCTGTCACCCAGATCAGCCGCCTCGCGCGCCGCGCCGGCGGCACCGCGGCCGCCAACCGCATGGTGCCGGAAGAGACGCCGGTAGCATTCTCCTTTGCCGGCACCACGCATGCGGTGATGATGGCAAGCCCGGCCGATTTCGAGGATTTCGCGCTCGGCTTCTCGCTGACCGAAGGCATCATTGCCTCGCCAGACGAAATCGAAGCCATCGAGGTCGAGGATCACGGCGCCGGCATCGATATCCAGATCCGGCTGAAGGACCAGGCCAACACCCGTTTCGAGGCGCGTCGCAGACGGCTCGCCGGCCCGGTCGGCTGCGGGCTGTGCGGCATCGAATCGATCGAGGAAGCGATGCGCTCGGTCGATCCGGTCGGTGCGTCGAAACTTACACTTCAGGCCGATGACATCGTCCGCTCGGTCAAGCTTTTGTCGAAGGTGCAGCCGCTGCACGCCGAGACCGGCGCGGTCCACGCCGCCGGTTTTTACCTCCCCGGCAAGGGCATCGTCATGGCGCGCGAGGATGTCGGCCGTCACAATGCGCTGGACAAGCTGGCCGGCGCGCTGGCCAAAGCCGGTATCGACGGCAGGTCGGGGGCCGTCGTCGTGACGTCGCGCGTTTCGGTCGAGATGGTGCAGAAGACCGCGGCGATCGGTGCTGCCTTCATCATCGCCGTCTCGGCGCCGACGGCACTTGCCATCCGCACCGCAGACGACGCCGGCATGACGCTGGTGGCGCTGGTGCGCGGCGATGATTTCGATATTTTCACCCATCCTGACCGCGTGGTTTCCGGAGTTGCCAAGCATGTCGCATGACGAAGGCCACCTCATGAGCACCAGCGAAAAGCTGGTTCGCATGGCCAACCAGATCGCTGCCTTTTTCCACTCCAAGCCGCGCGAGCAAGGCATTGCCGGCGTCGCCGAGCACATCAACAAGTTCTGGGAGCCGAGGATGCGCCGGCAATTGTTCGAGATGCTCGACAGCGGCGGCGAAGGCTTCAACGAGCTTGTCGTCGCGGCCGCCCCACACATCAAGCGGCCGGGCGCGCCGGAGGGCGCAGGTTTTAGCGTCGGCGGAGCGAGCACCGAGACTACGGCTGCGTCACAGAAGTAGGCGCCGCGGGCCTACATTCACACCCTCTAAGGTTTCATCTGCCGCAAGTCTCGCGGCTCTGGTATGATCCGGCGATAAGAAATCGTCGGGTCGGGCGGACAAACCTCGTGAGGCCGATCGAAACTCGCTACGCGCTCAGCGGCGACGTGCGGATCGCCTATCAGGTGGTCGGCCAGGGATCGCTCAATCTCGTCTTCGTGCCGGGTTTCATTTCCAATCTCGACCTGCACTGGGAAGACGAAGGCTACAGCCGGCTGTTGGCGTTCCTTGCGGAACACCGCAGTCATACATCGTCTCTTATGCAAGGTGGCGGCAGCCGGGGCAGCGCAAGCCTCCATGACTACGGAGAGCGAAACCCCCTACTCGCTCTCACCCTCCAGCGCCGGCACCGACACCCCGGCAAGCTCCGCCGCCAGCAACCGCGCGGCACCGGCGCGCGCGATCCTCAGCATCAGCGCCTTGCGCGTCGCCGCCGCCATCCGGTGCTCGGGCGCATCGCGCAGGACCTCGGCACCATAGCCGTCGGAGAGAATGAAGCCGCACTCTTCCGGAAAGATCTCCTGGGGCACGCCGGGATGGGTGGCGAAGAAGAAGCGGTCGGAATGCAGCCGGTAGTCCGGCCATTTGCGGTCGACCCTGAAATCCTCGATCGAGGATTTGATCTCGATGATCCAGATATCGCCCTGGCGGGTCAGCGCTACGAGATCGGCGCGGCGCCCGGTGGCCAGCGACAGTTCGGGCAAGACATGCGCGCCCATCTGCTTGAGCAGCCGCTGCACGCCACGCCTGACCAGCATGGCACGCTCCGACTGGCGACCGTCGATCAGCGGGTTAAGGGGTAGAGGTGAGATGATAGGCATGGCCGCACCATGTCAGATTTTGTTCACGGTTTGAACCCGGTTTTTTGGGGCGATTATCTGGTTTGACAAACCCAACCAGAACGGGACACCGCCGGTGCAGAACCCTGAAGCGCAAGCGGCCTACCGTGGGTGTTTTCCTACGGGTATTTACTGCCTGCAAGCTGTCTGGCACGACCCTCGGCAGTGGTTGCCTTGCGGGTTAGTGGGCCGCACATTACCCTTTCTCCACCTGGTGTGTTTATATAATAAGCACGCACACAGTATTTATTTGGAGTGTCCGGAAGACAAAGTTCACGCTTGTGGCCTGACCCCGGCTCAACATAGATTCTACAGGTTTTTTTACTCGTGTCATAAGGAACGTTCGCCTGGCTAGTGCATGCCGATGCACTGACGGCAATGGCTATAACGATGGCTATGCGGATCATGTTTTCCCCCAACACAACCGCATTTGAATCATGTTTTGTCGCCGCTGCCAAGGCGGGTTGCCAACCAGATAATCGCCTTTGTGCTGGGGCCAGTGCTGGTCTAGGAGCTCTTGTCTGTCGGATTAAGCCACTCACGCGCCTTCCGGTTTTTCAAATCAAATCGGTATAAGGAACAGGCGAGCACCGCTGGAAGACCAATGCCTCCGACAATAACCAGCGCGATAGGGCCAAACCAGCGGTAGGCTAGAACCCCAACCAAACTGAGGATCATGGCTCCAATGAAACTACTAATAGGCGCGGGCGTCACGGCTGATTTGTAGCGGAGCTTTGGTCAGCGGTCATCCGGGTTTGTCAAATATATAGCCGCCTTCTGGGCGGCTATTATCTGGTTGACAACCCCCTCTAACTAACCGGCATCATGCCCTCCAGAGCAATGATCCTCGTCTTTGCACAGCGTTCGCGGATGGCTTTGAGGCGGCCGTATTCTGGGGAGTTGTACCATGCAATGAGGGAAGCCATGTCGGGGAATTCGACAATGACGAGGCGATGAGGTTCCCAGTCGCCTTCCAGCACTTTGGTGGCTCCGCCACGAGCGATGTACCTTCCCCCGTAGCGGGCTTCGGTTGCTGGCACGTCGCGGCGGTATTGCTCGAACACGGCGGCGTCGGTTATGTCGACATCGGCAATAAGATAGGCTGCCATTGAATTTACTCCCCTTGGGAAAGGCATTGAAGCAGGTCCATTAGCGGTCCCGCAACTAAGCCAGCGGTACTACGCCGCGGAAACGACTCGCCTTCGCCCGGATTGGGGCGCTTAACTGTCTTGGTGGGGGCAGCTCTGGGAGGAGACGAACCATGCCGATGTATCTCACGCGATTCAGCTACAGGCCCGAAACCTGGGCGCGCTTGATGGACAACCCCGAGGACAGACGCGAGGCTGCCCGTTCCTACATCGAGTCGGTGGGCGGAAAGCTGCACGGGTTCTGGTATGCCTTCGGAGAACACGACGGCTGGAATCTGTGGGAGGCGCCGGACAACGTCTCCATGGCATCGGTCATGCTTGCCATTGGTGCGGGAGGCGCGCTCAGCTCCTACGAGACCACCGTGCTGCTAAGTGTCGAAGAGACGATGGAAGCGCTTGGCAGGGCGAAGTCGATCCGGTATCGCCCACCGGGATCGTGACGGCCGCCCGTGCTTCGCGGAGTGTCGAAGGCTAGGTAACGCTTGCTGTCGAACGGCGCACGCTCCTAAACTTTTGCGCAAAAAAAATGTCCGCTGCACCCTCTTGGCAGCGCCGGCAGCTTGCGCTTTCAATGTCGGCCACGGTATTTTACGAGGAGCATTAGATGACGGACGATGACGGACGCAAATCGGCGACACCGGAGGAAATCCGCTCGCCATCAGAGGCTGGGCGGTGCTTGGGGCAATCATCGTTGCCGTGTTTGGTGCCGCCTACGTCATGATCGATAGTTGAATGGCCGACGATCCTGGTCGCCCCGATGGACTGCCTGAAAAGATCGGCACGGTCCTTGGTGCAGTGGTGGTGATCGGCACGTTCGGGCTTCTGGCTTGGACGGTTCTTCGCGGCGTTCTTTATTGAACCGGCCTATTGAACCAGGCTTGTCAGGATTATCTCCTGCAGCGGCCGCGTCTCAGGCGAGATCAGGCCGATCTCCTCGTAGTAACGGATGGCCTTGGCTGGCCGGCCAGAGCGCCAGCCAGCGTCACCGACCCGTCTCGGGGTTCTTGTTCTTGGCCCATTGATTTTGCAGCATAATCCTGCGGGGGCTGTTGCCGAAATGCCATAGTCGCCGGTTTACCAGCACGCAAGCCCAAGGATATAGGCATCGCCCGCTTGGCAAGCAAAGCAAATGCCAGCATGAATGAAGATGAAAAAAGCGGCCGACTCGAGCCGCTGTTGTTTGGGCAGGCATCGGACCTTTTCATGCGCATGAAGTCACTTGCAATCGTCGCGGCCCTGGCGGTGTCGACGGCTGTCGCCGGTTGCAGCACCATCGGCTCGCAGATCTTCACCAACAACTACGGCGCGGTGACCGATGCCGGCTATCATCTGCCGCGCATCCCGATCGAAAAGGTGCCGTTCAAATACCGCCGCCAGATCGTCGACTACGACACCAGGGAAAAGCCGGGCACCATCATCGTCGATACGCAGAACAAGTTCCTCTATTTCGTCATGGGCGACGGCGAGGCGATGCGCTACGGCATCGGCGTCGGCCGTGAAGGTTTCGAATGGCACGGCACCGCCCGTATCGCACTAAAGCGCGAATGGCCGACCTGGACGCCGCCGTCGCAGATGATCAGGCGGCAGCCGGAGCTGGCCAAGTTTGCCGGCGGCATGGAGCCGGGGTTGAAGAACCCGCTCGGCGCGCGCGCCATGTACCTGTTCAACAAGGGCGGCGACATGGGCTACCGCCTGCATGGCAGCCCGGAATGGAATTCGATCGGCAAGGCGATGTCGTCGGGCTGCATCCGGCTGATGAACCAGGACATTATCGACCTCTACGACCGCACCTCGGTCGGCGCCAAGGTCATTGTGCTGTAAGACCATGATCCCGAAAAGCGGGACCCGGTTTTCGGACAAGATCATGGTCAAACAAGAAGAGCTTTATACGCGGACCGTCTAGGCAACACACAGACGTCGCAAACAGAAAACCGGGCACTTTGGCCCGGTTTTTTGTTGTCTATCGACGTTGACGATGGAACGGCGCGTCAGGAGACCTGTTCGACGTGCTGCACTTCCGGCACAAAGTGCCGGAGCAGGTTCTGGATGCCGTGCTTCAGCGTCGCCGTCGAGGACGGGCAACCGGCGCAGGCGCCCTTCATGTGCAGGAATACGGTGCCGTTCTCGAAGCCGCGGAAGGTAATGTCGCCGCCATCCTGGGCCACCGCCGGGCGCACCCGCGTGTCGAGCAACTCCTTGATGGTGACGACCAGCTCCTCGTCGGCCTTGTCGTAGAATTCGCCGGTCTGGCTGGTCTCGGCGGCGGGGCCGGCCTTGGCCATCACCGGGGCGCCGGACATGAAATGCTCCATGATGGCGCCGAGGATAGCCGGCTTCAGATGCTGCCAGTCGGGACCGTCCTTGGTCACGGTGATGAAATCATAGCCGAAGAAGACGCCGGTGACGCCGGGGATCTCGAACAGCCGGCCGGCCAGCGGCGAAGCCGTCGCGGCACTGTCGGCATCGCGGAAATCGGCGGTACCTTCTTGCAGCACTTCCTTGCCGGGCAGGAATTTCAGCGTCGCCGGGTTTGGCGTCGACTCGGTCTGGATGAACATGGCCATCTCCGTGCCCGTTTCGGGCAGCTAGTTTGGAATAATTCTAATTAGGCTTTATCCGCCCGACATTCAAGCGAAAGGCATCGCGGGGAACGGCTGGCTGGTGGAATGTTTTGCTAGCTCGCTGAAACAATTGGAGATGTGTTGAGATTCAGGTCAGGCCGAGCCGAAAATGATGGTTTCCGAGAACCGGCCTACGCCGGCCGTAGCCTTCATAGGACGGAGGCGCCTACGAGGGCTCCGGTCGGCGAAGGCCGGAGCGGAGCGTACTTTTGGTACGTGAGCACCGGAAGCGCAGGAAGCCGCCATTTGTAGGCCGGCCTCACCTGAATATCGGCACATCTCAGGCGAGGCTGTCGATCTCCTCGTCCGACAGGTTCTGCGGCACCACAGTCACTGGAATCGGAAAGGCGGCGCCCTTGCCGGCGACCGCGCCGACCAGCGGCCCGGGCCCTTCCTTGCCGGCGCCTGCCGCCAGCACCAGGATGGCGATGTCCTGGTCTTCCTCGATCAGCTTGTGGATCTCTTCGGTCGGCTTGCCTTCGCGCACCACCAGTTCCGGCTCGATGCCGAGCTTCTGGCGCACCTTGTTGGCGTAGCTGTCGAGCGCGGCGCGCGCCGTGGCGGTCGCCTCCTCGCGCATGATCTTCTCGACGCCCAGCCAGTGCTGGAAATCATCCGGCTCGATGACATAGAGCAGCACCAGCACGCCGCCCGTGCTTTGCGCCCGCTTCGAGGCGTAGGCGACGGCGCGCTCGCATTCCGGCGTGTCGTCGATGATCGCCAGGAACTTGCGGCGATGACCGGCTTCGCGGCTGAGGCGTTTGGAGACCATATTCACCCTGCTCGATGGTTTCGGCCGCAATCTGCCACCGCCACAGCCCGCCCGCAAGCGACCGGCGGCTGTGGCGATGTTGGTGCAGCTTAAAGCGCGTCGCGTTCGACCGGCCTCATGCGACGCGCTTCAGGTTCTTGTTTTATGCATGTCGTTATCGCAAAACCGCTGCACACTTTTGCGCGACATAAATTAGCCTTGCAGCAGGCCGATAATGTCGCGCACGGTCTTCATCGTCGCTTCGGCCAATGTGCCGGCACGCTCGCCGCCATCCCGCAGCACCGCGTCGACATAGGCGCGGTCGCCGGAGATGCGGCGCATCTCGCCGGCGATCGGCGCCAGCTTTTCCACCGCGAGATCGGCCAGCGCCGGCTTGAACACCGAAAACTGCTGGCCGCCGAATTCCTCCAGCACCGCCTCTTTCGATATTTCGGCGAGGCCGGCATAGATGCCGACGAGGTTTTCCGCTTCCGGCCGGCCGGCAAGCCCGTCCAGTTCGCCGGGCAAAGCCTCCGGGTCCGTCTTGGCCTTGCGGATCTTCTTCGAGATGGCGTCGGCATCGTCGGTCAGGTTGATGCGCGACAGGTCCGACGGGTCGGACTTCGACATCTTTTTCGAACCGTCGCGCAGCGACATGATGCGCGCCGCCGGGCCGCCGATGACCGGCTCGGTCAGCGGGAAATAGCCGTTCACCGTCTCTTCGCCGACCTGCATCTCGACGCCGACGCCAAGCGCCGCGATACGGTCCGAAAAGTCGTTGTTGAATTTCTGCGCAATATCGCGGGTCAGCTCCAGATGCTGCTTCTGGTCGTCGCCGACCGGCACATGGGTGGCGCGGTAGACGAGGATATCGGCGGCCATCAGGGAGGGATAGGCGAGCAGGCCGAGCGAGGCGTTCTCGCGGTCCTTGCCGGCCTTGTCCTTGAACTGCGTCATGCGGTTCATCCAGCCGATGCGCGCCACGCAGTTGAAGATCCAGGCAAGCTCGGCGTGCTGCATCACCCGCGACTGGTTGAAGACGATGTGCTTGGTCGGATCGATGCCGGAGGCGAGAAACGCCGCGGTGATCGAACGCGTCTGGTCCTGAAGATCCTCATAGACGAGCTGCGCGGTCAGCGAATGCAGGTCGACGACGCAGTAGATGCAGTCGGAGGTGTCCTGCAGGGCGACGAATTTCTTGATGGCGCCGAGATAATTGCCGAGGTGCAGATTGCCGGTTGGCTGGACGCCGGAAAAGACGAGTGGCTTGAAGGCGGGCTGGTTGAGGCCGGTCATGGTGTATCCCTGGCTTGTGGAGGGCCGTTTCGCGCGCGGCGAAAGTCTTGCGACGGCGCGCTTATGGACGAGAGCGAGGAGACGATCAAGAGGGGTGTTGGCTAGGCCGCGCGGGGCTTTGACCGTGGCCGAGCAAGACGCCACAGAAGGCTGTTTGAAGGGGATGGCGCCGACCAGAATCAAAAACCCGCCTTGCGGCGGGGTCGTCGGTGCGAATCAGCACCATACGCAAATTAGTAGCATAGCTGCAGGCACAAAGCAAGAACAAAATTGGACCTGACGAATTTTCCGCCTCACGAATCCGGAGATTGCTCCTTGACCGGCTGGGAGCCTTTACGCCCGATATTGCGGCGGATCATGCCGAAATCCGCACCCCCGGTGGCAAACGCAGTGACGAAGTAAAGCAGCGCCCCGCCGGCGACGAGCGCAAGCAGCGTTACCGCCTTGATCACCAGCGGCGAGCCCGAGCCGAGACTTGCGGCGAACCAGTGCTCGGCAAAATAGAGCGCCGCCGCCATCACCGCCGCCGACAGCACCAGCCGCGGGATGCGTTTCATGAGCGGCACGTCGCGGCCCCAGTGGCCGCGCCGGATCAGCACGGCCAGCAGCATCGCCGCATTGACCCAGCCGGCGACGGCGGAGGCAACGGCAATGCCGGGCGCGCCCATCGTCGGAAACAGCGTCAGTGCCGTCGTAATGTTAACCGCCACCGAGATGGCGGCGAAAATCATCGGCGTGCGCGTGTCCTCGCGGGCGAAATAGCCTGGGGTGAAGGCCTTGATCAGCACGAAGGCCGGCAGACCGAGGCCGAAGATCGCCAGGATTGCCGCGACCGTCGGCGTCGAATTGTTGGCGGCGAAGGCGCCGCGCTCATAGACCAGCCGCACGATCGGCTCGGACATGACCAGCAGGGCGGCCGCCGCCGGCAAGGTCATGAACAGGGTGAACTCGACCGAGCGGTTCTGCAGATTGGCCGCCTCGACCAGATTGCCTGACTTCAGCGCCCGCGACAGTTCCGGCAAAAGCACGATGGCGACGGCGACGCCGACAACGCCCAGCGGCAGCTGGTAAACGCGGTCGGCATAGGCCAGCGACGACACCGCGCTGTCCTGCGCCGACGCGATCGCCGTGCCAATCAGCTGGTTGATCTGGGTGATGCCGCCGGTGATCGCCGCCGGCAGTGCCAGGATCAGCAGCCGCTTGACGCTGGGCGTCATCTTCGGCCGGCGGAAGCCGATCGAAATGCCGGCATGGCGCACCGCCGCCCAGACGATCGCCAGCTGCACCAAGCCGGCCGCCAGTACGCCCCAGGCCAGCCCGAAACCGACGGTGCGGGCGTCCGAACCCTTGTACCAGGCATAGGCAAGCACGGCGATGAGGATGATGTTGAGGAACACCGGCGCCACCGCGGCGGCGAAATAGCGGCGCAGCGAATTCAGCATGCCGGCCATCATGGCGCCGAGCGACATGCAGATCAGGTAAGGGAACATGACGGTCGCCAGTGCCACCGTCATCTCGAATTTTCCCGGCGTGTCGGCAAAGCCCGGCGCCACCAGGTAGCGCACGATCAGCGGCATCGCCAGTTCCATGGCGATGGTCAGCGCCAGAAGCGCCGTGAACAAAACGCCGAACACCTCTTCGGAAAAGCGCTTGGCGCCGTCGGTGCCGTGCGTCTCGATCTCTTTGGCGAACAGCGGCACGAAGGCGGCGTTGAAGGCGCCTTCGGCGAACAGCCGGCGAAAGGTGTTGGGAAACTGGAAGGCGGCGTTGAAGGCGTCGGCGATCGGCCCGGTGCCGAGTGCGGCAGCCATCAGCATCTCACGGCCAAAGCCGAGGGCGCGGCTCATCAGCGTGCCGGAAGCGACCGTGGCGAATTTCTTGATAAGGCTCATGCGCTTGAAGACTGCCTGTGGGATTGGGGCAAATGGAAGGTAACAGTCACTCGGCGGCCGTTTTGGTCTTGCCGCGCTCGGACGCCGTGCCCTCGAGCACCGCGATCAGCCTGTTGCGGATGGTCGCCGTACGCGACGGGCTGTCGATCTTCTGGCCGGTGAGATCGGTGACGTAGAACGTGTCGATGACCTTTTCGCCGAAGGTGGTGATGTGGGCCGAGGCGATGTCGAGCGACAGGTCCGACAACATGCCGGTGATCTCCGACAGAAGGCCCGGCCTGTCCAGTCCTTCGACCTCGATCACCGAGAACCGGTTCGACAGGGTGTTGCGGATCTCGGCGCGTGGCGGGATGCGGAAGACCTTGGCGCCGCGCCGTGGCTTGGTGCGCTTCTCGATCATTTCGGGCAGCCAGCTCTTGCCCGACAGCACGTCTTCGATCAGCCGGCCGACGCGCTCGGCACGGCGACGCTCGTCCTCGTCGCGGTCGAACTCCCTCGAGATCAGGATGGTGTCGAGCGCGCGGCCATCCGAAGTGGTGAAGATCTGCGCGTCGACGATGTTGCCGCCGGCCGCCGCGCAGGCGCCGGCAATCACCGAAAGCAGGCGCGGATGGTCCTGCGCCAGCACCGTGATCTCGGTCACCGCCTCGAACTGGTGAGTCTTGACCATGGTGGCGAGCTTCTTGCCGGCGTGATCGGCCTCGCGGATGAATTCGGCATGACGCAGCTGGTCGGGAAGATCGACCGCCAGCAGATAGTTCTCGTAGTGCTGGCCGACATAACGCTTGCGGGCCTTTTCCGGCCAGTCGGCAAGCGCCTCGGCCAGTTGCTCGCGCGCCGCCGCCGTCCGCTTGGCGCGCGACACCTCCGAAAACCCGCCGGTCAACAAAAGCTCGGTCTCGTAGTAGAGCGTGCGCAGCAACTGGCCTTTCCAGCCGTTCCAGACACCAGGCCCGACGCCTCTGATATCGCAGACGGTAAGCACTAAAAGCATTTTCAGCCGTTCGACCGACTGCACGATGGCGGCAAAATCCTCGATCGTCTTGCGGTCGTTGAGATCGCGGGTCTGCGCCGTCATCGACATGACGAGGTGGTTCTCGACCAGCCAGGCGACCGTTTCGGTGTCGGCCGGCGAGAGCCCCATATGCGGGCAGATGCGCCGCGCGATCCTGGCGCCGGCTTGCGAATGGTCCTCCGGCCTGCCCTTGGCGATGTCGTGCAGCAGCACGGCGACATAGAGCGCCTCGCGGCTCTTCTTCAGCCCCGGCATCAGCGCGTGGGAAAGCGGATGCACCTTTTCGCCGTCGCCGCGCTCGATCTCGGCCAGCACGCCGATGCAGCGGATCAAATGCTCGTCCACGGTGTAGTGGTGATACATCGAGAACTGCATCATGGCGACGATCTTGCCGAAGTCCGGGATCAGCTTGGCAAGCAGTCCGGCCTCGTTCATTCGCCGCAGATTGAGCTCGGCGTTGCGGTCCGAGGTCAAGATGTCGAGGAACAGCCGGTTGGCCTCCTCGTCGCGCCTGAGCGCCTTGCCGACGAGGCCGAGAGAGCGGGTCAAAAGCTTCAGCGCATCGGGGTGGAATTCCAGGCCGTGCTTGTCGGCAAACCAGAACAGCCTGAGCAGGTTGACCGGATCGCGCTCGAACACCTCGTCGTCGGCAATGTTGATGCGGTGGTTGTCGACGATGAAATCGGCCGTGCCGGCGAGCTTGCGCTTGCGCCGCGAGAAGGTGAGGAAGATGCGGTTGAAGCCCGGCACATGCTTGGCCTGCTCCTCCTCGAGCGCGGCGCAGAAAATGCGGGTCAGGTCGCCGACATCCTTGGCGACGAGGAAGTAGTGCTTCATGAAGCGTTCGACCGCCGACAGGCCGGGATGGGTGGTGTAGCCGAGCCGCTCAGCGATGTCGCGCTGGATGTCGAAATGCAGCCGCTCCTCCGCCTTGCCGGTGAGGAAATGCATGTGGCAGCGCACCGCCCACAGGAAGTCCTCGGCCTTCTGAAATTCCCTGTATTCGGCGTCGGTAAAGACGCCCTTGTCGACCAGTTCCTCGCCGGTGCGCACCCGGTAGAAATATTTGGCGATCCAGAACAGCGTCTGCAGGTCGCGCAGGCCGCCCTTGCCGTCCTTGACGTTGGGCTCGACCAGATAGCGGCTCTCGCCGGCCTTGGCGTGGCGCTCGTCGCGTTCGGCGAGCTTGGCCTGGACATATTCGGGGCCGGTGGTGCGCACCACCTCGTGGTCGAAGCGCTGCAGAAGCTCGTCATAGAGTTTTCGCTCGCCCCACAGGAAGCGCGCCTCCAGGATCGAGGTGCGGATGGTGATGTCGGTGCGCGACAGCCTGAGGCACTCGTCGATGTTGCGCGTCGCGTGACCGACCTTCAGCCCGAGGTCCCACAGCATGTAGAGCATATATTCGACGATCTGCTCGCCCCACGGCGTCTGCTTGTAGGGCAGCAGGAACAGGAGATCGATGTCGGACCCCGGCGCCAGCGTGCCGCGGCCATAGCCGCCGACGGCGACGACCGCCATGCGCTCGGCCGACGACGGGTTTTTCACGCGGTAGACATGGGTGGCAGCGAAATCGTAGAGCGCACGGATGATCTCATCCATCAGATGCGACAGCCGGGCGGCGCAGGCGGTGCCGCTGCCGTCGTCCATCAGCATGCGTTCGGCGACAGTGCGCCCGTCGGCGAGCCGGCTTTTGAGTAGCTTGAGGACGCCGCCGCGCGCGGCCTTGCCCGAACCGTCGCCTGCCGTGGCCGCGGTCAGTTCGGTCATCTCGCGGCGCAAGGCTTCGCCGTCGATCAGTTCCTCGAGCTTCAGGGATATTCTTGCCATAAATGCCGTTCGGCCTCGCCGTTTCGGCGGCGTCTATAGCGCGTTTTCGCGGCGCTGGGTATGGGGCGGACGGACGCGTTCTCCGCGGCCGCCGACGGGACGATCGTCTCGTGCCCGCAGCCGGTTCGGTTTGGGCCTGGCCGCGAAAAATCGAAAATCGGCCCTTGACCTTCCAGTTACTGGAAGTACTACCTCCGCTGCAACATCGAAATACAGGGGCTTTCGGCATGACGCATTCCGACCACGATCATCACAGCCATGGCTGCTGCTGCTCGGCAAAGAGCGCCTCGCCTGCCGCGGACGCCGTCGTCCGGGATCCGGTCTGCGGCATGACCGTCGATCCGGCCGCTGGCAAGCCGACCGCCGGGCATGACGGCCATCGCTATCATTTCTGCAGCGAAAGCTGCCGTTCGAAATTCGTCGCCGAACCTGAAAAATATCTGACCGCAACCGATCCCGTCTGCGGCATGAGCGTCGATCGCGCCACGGCCAAGCACTTTTTGCGCCACGAGGGCCAAGGCTTCTATTTCTGCTCCGCCGGCTGCAAGGCGAAGTTCGAGGCCGAGCCGGCAAAATATCTCGGCGACAAGCCGGCGCCGCAGGCGATGCCCAAGGGCACGCAATACACCTGCCCGATGCATCCCGAAATCATCCGCGACAAGCCCGGCTCCTGCCCGATCTGCGGCATGGCGCTGGAGCCGATGGGCGTGCCGACCGGCGACGAGGGGCCTAACCCCGAACTGGTCGATTTCACCAGGCGCTTCTGGGTGAGCGCGGTGCTGTCCGTGCCGTTGCTGGTCATCGCCATGGCGCCGATGCTCGGCCTGACGTTTCAGGCCTTCATCGACGACCGCGCGAAGGTCTGGCTGGAACTGGCGCTGGCCAGCCCCGTGGTGCTGTGGGCGGCATTCCCGTTCTTCCACCGCGGCTGGGATTCGATGCTCAACCGCAGCCCCAATATGTGGACGCTGATTTCACTCGGCGTCGGTGCCGCCTATCTCTACAGCGTCGTCGCCACACTGTTTCCAGGCCTCTTTCCGCACCAGTTCCGCGGCCATGACGGCACCGTGCCGGTCTATTTCGAGGCGGCGGCGGTAATCGTCGCGCTGGTGTTCCTCGGCCAGGTGCTGGAATTGCGTGCCCGTGAGAAAACCGGCTCGGCGATCCGTGCGCTGCTCGACCTGGCGCCGAAGACGGCGCGGCTGATCGGCGCGGACGGTTCCGAAAACGACGTGCCGCTCGATATTGTCAAGGCCGGCGACCGCCTGCGCATCCGCCCAGGTGACGCTGTACCGGTCGACGGCATTGTGCTTGAAGGGCGCTCTTCCGTCGACGAATCGATGATCACGGGCGAGCCGCTGCCGGTCGAAAAGACCGAAGGCGACAACCTCACCGGCGGCACGCTCAACAAGAATGGCTCACTGATCATGCGCGCCGAAAAGATCGGCGCCGAGACGACACTGGCGCGCATCGTCGAACTGGTCGCCAAGGCGCAGCGGTCGCGCGCGCCGATCCAGGGGTTGGCCGACCGCGTCTCGTTCTACTTCGTCCCGGCCGTTGTTCTCGTTGCGATCATTGCGTTTGTAGCCTGGGCGATCGTCGGACCGGAACCCAGCCTGGTGTTTGCCATCGTCTCGGCGGTCTCGGTTCTGATCATCGCCTGTCCGTGTGCACTCGGCCTTGCGACGCCAATGTCGATCATGACCGCCACCGGGCGCGGCGCGCATGCCGGCGTGCTGATCAAGGAAGCGGCGGCGCTCGAGCGCTTTGCCTCGGTCGATACGCTGATCGTCGACAAGACGGGAACGCTGACCGAAGGCCGGCCGCGACTGACCGACGTCGTTGCCGTCGAAGGCATGGCGCAAGACGAGTTGCTGGCGCTCGCCGCCGGGCTGGAAAAAGGCTCGGAGCATCCGCTGGCCGAGGCGATCGTTGACGGCGCCCGCGGACGCGGGGTGAAGGTCCCCGACGCGAGCGGTTTCGAGGCTGTCACCGGCAAGGGTGTTTCCGGCACGGTTTCGGGACAGAAGGTGGCGCTTGGCAATGCCGCGATGATGGCCGATCTCGGCATCGATACGGCTTCGGTCCTGGCCAGTGCCGAGGCGCTGCAGTCCGACGGCAAGACCGCGATGTTCGTCGCTGTCGCAGGCAAGCTCGCCGGCCTCGTCGCCGTCGCCGACCCGATCAAGGCGACCACCGCCGAGGCGATCAAGGCGCTGCATGACAGCGGGCTGAAGATCGTCATGGCGACCGGCGACAATGAGCGCACCGCCAAGGCCATCGCCGCCAAGCTCGGCATCGACGCGGTGCATGCCGGGCTTTTGCCCGAACAGAAGAACGCGCTGGTCGAGGAGTTGCGCGCCAGCGGTGCCGGCGTCGCCATGGCCGGCGATGGCGTCAACGATGCGCCGGCACTTGCCGCCGCCGATGTCGGCATCGCCATGGGCACCGGCGCCGATGTTGCGGTCGAAAGTGCGGGGATTACGCTGGTCAAGGGCGATCTCAACGGTATCGTCAGGGCCAGGACGCTGGCCCGCGCGACGATCCGCAACATCCGCCAGAACCTGTTTTTCGCTTTTCTCTACAATGTGCTTGGCGTGCCGGTGGCTGCCGGCGTGCTTTATCCGCTCACCGGCACGCTGTTGTCGCCGATGATTGCGGCGGCGGCGATGAGCCTGTCTTCGGTTTCGGTCATCGCCAACGCATTGCGGCTCAGGACATTGAAACTCTGAGTAAAACTTCCAGATAGCCCCTGTTCAAAAAAGGAGACGATGAATGACCTTGGCCAAGAAGATCGTGCTGCTGATGATGGCGGCGGGAATGCTGCTTGCTGTTTTCCTCGAAAGCGTTCCTGCACAAGCCGAGGAGATGAAGCACGACATGGGCGCCATGGGCGCGCAGAGCCCCTCGACCGAGGGCTACAAGGCGGCGATGGACAAGATGCATACCGACATGATGGCGATTGAATATTCCGGCAGTGCCGATGTCGATTTCGCCCGCGGCATGATCCCGCATCACCAGGCTGCCATCGACATGGCCAAGGTCGAGCTCGCCAATGGCAAGGACCCGGAAATCCGCAAACTGGCCGAAGCAGTGATAGCCGCGCAGCAAGCCGAGATCAAGCAGATGCAGGACTGGCTCGCTGCCCATCCGGTGAAGTAGGGCTTCACGCTGTCGGGAATCCAGGCGAGAGACTTCACCGGGATTTCTGCTTCACCTGGATTTCCCTTGGCGGCTATGGTGCTATCCGGGCCTCGGACTGGAGCATGCCATGCCATCGACGATACGAACGACCACCCTGCCCTGCGGCGAAGCCGTGCCGGTGCTCGGCCAGGGCACCTGGAAGATGGGCGAAGACGGCCGCCGCCGTACCGACGAGGCCAATGCCCTGAAGCTCGGGCTGGATCTCGGCATGACGCTGATCGACACCGCCGAAATGTATGCCAGCGGCGGTGCCGAGGAGGTGGTGGCGGAGGCCATCGCTGGTCGCCGCGACGAGGTTTTCCTGGTCTCCAAAGTGCTGCCGTCCAATGCCTCGCGCGCCGGCGTGAAACGGGCCTGCGAGAACAGCCTGAGGCATCTCGCCACCGACCGCATCGATCTTTATCTGCTGCATTGGCCGGGCAGCGTGCCCTTGACGGAAACGGTCGAGGCATTCGAAGCGTTGAAGGCAGCCGGCAAGATCCGCCATTGGGGCGTCAGCAATTTCGATACCGGCGAGATGGAAGAGCTGGTCCGATTGCCGGCCGGCGGCAACGTCCAGACCAATCAGGTGCTCTACAATCTGTCGCAGCGCGGCGTCGAGTTCGACCTCGCCCCGTGGAGCTGGCAACGCGGTATGCCGCTGATGGCCTATTCGCCGGTCGATCAGGGGGTATTGGCGCGCAATGCCAGGTTAGATGCCATCGCCGCTCGCCACGGTGCGACGCCGGCGCAGATCGCGCTTGCCTGGGTGATGGCGCAGGACGGGGTGATCGCGATTCCCAAAGCTAGCCGCCCGGAGCATATCCGGCAGAATGTCGCGGCGTTGGACATCGAGCTCACGAGCGAAGATTTCGCCGAAATTGACCGCGCCTTCCCACCGCCGAGGCGGAAGTCGGGCCTGGCGATGATCTAGAGGCATCAGACAAGCGGGACGTTGAGGCTGCCGATCTCCCCCCTCGTGGGGGAGATTGGCGGTTCCAGCGACGCCGCTCCGACCGCAAAAGCAACTACTTCCCCACCATCCCCTTCAGCCGGTACAGCGCTTCCAGCGCCTCGCGTGGCGTCATCTCGTCGGGATTGATCTCCGCTAGCGCTTCACCCAGCCCATCACTCCTGGCCGGCTTCGACGCTTCCCGCTTCGCCGCCACGGAAAACAGCGGCAGGTCGTCGACCAGACGGTTGGCCTTGCCCGAGACCTCGCCGGCTTCAAGCTGGTGCAGCACTTCTTTGGCCCGGCCGACGACGGCTTCCGGCAAGCCGGCAAGCCGCGCTACCTGGACGCCGTAGGAACGGTCGGCGGCACCCTTGCCGACCTCGTGCAGGAAGACCACGTCGCCCTCCCATTCCTTGACCCGCATGGTGACGTTGGAGAGCCGCGGCAGTTTTCCGGCGAGCGCCGTCATCTCGTGGAAATGCGTGGCGAAGATCGCCCGGCAGCGGTTCTTCTCGTGCAAATATTCGACTGCCGCCCAGGCGATCGAGAGGCCGTCGAAAGTGGCGGTGCCGCGGCCGATCTCGTCGAGGATGACCAGTGCGCGTTCGCCGGCCTGGTTGAGGATCGCCGCTGTCTCGACCATCTCGACCATGAAGGTCGAGCGGCCGCGCGCCAGATCGTCGGAGGCGCCGACCCGCGAAAACAGCCGGTCGACGACGCCGATATGGGCTGATGCCGCCGGCACGAAGGAGCCGGTCTGGGCAAGGATGGCGATCAGCGCGTTTTGCCTGAGAAAGGTCGACTTGCCGCCCATATTGGGGCCGGTCAGCAGCCAGATCGCGCCGGCCTTGGCATCGCCTTGCGGCGACAGATCGCAATCATTGGCGACGAACGGGCCTTCGCCGGAACGCCGCAGTGCCTGTTCGACCACCGGATGGCGTCCGCCCGAAATCTCGAAGGCAAGGCTCGCATCGACCAGCGGCCGGCACCAGGCCTCGCTTTCGGAAAGCAAGGCAAGGGCTGCCGAAACGTCGAGCACGGCGAGCGCTTCGGCGCCGGCGCGGATCCTGTCGGCCTGGCCGACGACTTCCGCCGTCAGCGCCTCGAAAGCGGCAAGCTCGATCGCCAGCGCCCGGTCGGCGGCATTGGCGATCTTCGATTCCAGCTCGGCGAGTTCCGTGGTGGTGAAGCGCATGGCGTTGGCCATGGTCTGGCGGTGGATGAAGCGCGCCTTGGCGCCGTCGCTGCCGGTCATCAGCGCATGGTGGTTGGCGGTGACTTCGATGTAGTATCCCAGCACATTGTTGTGCCTGATCTTCAGCGAGCGGATGCCGGTCTCGTCGATCAGCGAGCGCTCCAGCCCGGCGATCACTTTTCGCGACTCGTCGCGCAGTGCCCGCATCTCATCGAGTTCGGCGTGGTAACCGGAACGGACGAAGCCACCGTCGCGCTTGAGCAGCGGCAGCTCGTCGCTGAGCGCCTGTGCCAGATGCGTCGCCAGCGCGCCGGGCAGTGCCTTGATGGCCGCTAGCGCCGCCGCCAGTTCGGCGGGCAAGGCGGTTTGCCCGAACAGTCCGGCGATGGCGCCGGCCGCTTCGAAACCGGCGCGCAGCGCGCCGAGATCGCGCGGACCGCCGCGGTTGAGCGCCAGCCTGGACAGCGCGCGCGGCATGTCGGCGACGCTCTTCAGGCTGGCCCGCACCGCCTGGCAGAGGCGCGTCTCGGAGCGGAAGAACGACACCGAATCCAGCCTTGCAGCGATTGCCGCCGGGTCGGTCAGCGGCGCCATCAGCCGGTCAGCGAGCAGCCTTGCGCCGCCACCGGTCACCGTGCGGTCGATCGCCTTGAACAGCGACCCCTCGCGGCTGCCGGACAGCGTGCGCAGCAGCTCCAGATTGGCGCGCGTCGCCGGGTCGATGAACAGTGTCGATCCCTGCTCCTCGCGCTCCGGCCGCGACAGCGGCGGCCGCTCCGCTTTCTGCGTCTTCTCGACATACGCGATGACGCCTGAGATCGCCGACAGCTCGGCGCGCGAAAACGAGCCGAAACTGTCAGGCGTCGCCACCTCGAAGAAGCGGGCGATGCGGCCGGCGGCCGAAGCCGAATCGAACAGCGACGGCGGCTGCGGGCTGGCGACGCGGCCGAGCACGTCGAACACCGGTTTCAGCTCCGGGTCGTAAAACACCGGTTCGGCGACGATCAGCTCGCGCGGATCGACACGGATGACGTCGGCGAGCAGCCGGTCGGCGGTGGTTTCAGCGACGCGGAAGACACCGGTCGAGATCTCGATCCAGGCCAACGCGAAGGAATGCTCGGCGCCGCCCTTGACCCGTCCCAGCGCCATCAGAAAACTCGATTCCGACGGCGCCAGCAGTTTGTCCTCGGTGATGGTGCCTGGCGTCACCAGCCGCACAACATCGCGGCGCACCACCGATTTGCCGCCGCGCTTCCTGGCCTCGGCTGGATCCTCGATCTGCTCGCAGACGGCGACGCGGAACCCCTGGCCGATCAGCTTCTGCAAATAATCGTCGGGGGCGGGGCCCGGCCACCCCCCCATCGGGATGTCGAGCCCCTGGTGCTTGCCGCGCTTGGTCAGCACGATGCCGAGCGCCCGGCTTGCCTTCTCGGCATCGTCGAAGAACAGCTCGTAGAAATCGCCCATGCGGTAGAACAGCAGCGAATCCGGGTTCGCCGCCTTGATCTCGATGTACTGCTCCATCATCGGCGTCGCCGGCGCGAAGGCCGGCGTGGCGTTGTCGCTTCGAATGGGCGTCTCGTCGTTCAAAAAGCTGCTTCCAAAATTTTCCAAGCCATGCTTGGCGGTTTACAGCGGCGAAGTGTAGCCTTAATCCCGAACCGTCCACAAAAGAAAGCATGCGCACCCATCTCAAGCGGTGCCGTACGGGCGAGGAAACCAAGAGTACCATGGCCAAGAAAACCGAAAGCAACGGGCCCTCAGTCAGCGCCCAGGAGGCGCTGGAATTCCACGCCATGGGCCGTCCGGGCAAGCTGGAGATCGTCGCCACAAAACCGATGGCGACGCAGCGCGATCTCAGCCTCGCCTATTCGCCGGGCGTCGCGGTGCCGGTTCTCGCCATCGCCGAGGACCCGAGCCGCGCCTTCGACTACACGGTTCGCGGCAACATGGTCGCCGTCATCTCCAACGGCACCGCTATCCTCGGCCTCGGCAATCTCGGCGCGCTGGCCTCGAAGCCGGTGATGGAAGGCAAGGCGGTGCTGTTCAAGCGCTTCGCCGATGTCGATTCCATCGACCTCGAGGTCGACACCGAGGATGCCGACGAATTCATCAACTGCGTGCGCTTTCTCGGCCCCTCCTTCGGCGGCATCAACCTCGAGGACATCAAGGCACCGGAATGCTTCATCATCGAGCAGCGGCTGCGCGAATTGATGGACATACCGGTGTTCCATGACGACCAGCACGGCACCGCCATCATCTCGGCCGCCGGGCTGATTAACGCGCTGGAAATCACCGGCCGCGACATGAAGACCACGAAAATGGTCTGCAATGGCGCCGGTGCTGCCGGCATCGCCTGCATCGAATTGATGAAGGCGATGGGCTTTGCGCCTGAGAATATCATCCTTTGCGACACCAAAGGCGTCGTCTTCCAGGGCCGCACCGAAGGCATGAACCAGTGGAAATCGGCGCATGCCGTCAAAACCGGCGCGCGCTCGCTGGCCGAGGCGCTGGACGGCGCCGACGTGTTCCTCGGCCTCTCGGCCAAGGGCACGCTGACCACCAGGATGGTGCAGTCGATGGCCAAGAACCCGATCATCTTCGCCATGGCCAATCCCGACCCCGAGATCACACCGGAGGAGGTCGCCGAGATCCGCACCGACGCCATCATGGCGACGGGACGGTCCGACTATCCCAACCAGGTCAACAACGTGCTTGGCTTCCCCTACATTTTCCGCGGCGCGCTCGATGTGCGGGCGACCACCATCAACGACGACATGAAGATCGCCGCCGCCCGGGCGCTGGCGGAGCTGGCGCGCCAGGACGTGCCCGACGACGTCGCCGCCGCCTATCAGGGCAACCGGCCGAAATTCGGCCCCAACTACATCATCCCGGTGCCGTTCGACCCGCGGCTGATCTCGGCGATCCCGATCGCGGTCGCCAAGGCGGCGATGGACTCCGGCGTCGCGCGCAAGCCGATCCTCGATCTCGACCGCTACGCGCAGGAGCTTTCCGCCCGCCGCGACCCGATCGCCTCGACGCTGCAGCGCATCTACGACCGCGTGCGCCGCCAGCCCAAGCGCATCGTCTTTGCCGAGGGCGAGGAGGAGCAGGTGATGCGCGCCGCCGTCTCCTATGTGAACCAGCGGCTCGGCACCGCCATCCTGCTCGGCCGCGACGACATCATCAAGGAAAACGCCCGGAATGCCGGCATCGACCTCGGCAAGCAAGGCATCGAGATCATCAATGCGCGGCTGTCGCGGCGCAACTCCGTCTACACCGATTATCTCTACGAGCGCATGCAGCGCAAAGGCTTCCTGTTCCGCGACTGCCAGCGGCTGATCAACAACGACCGCAACCATTTCGCCGCCTGCATGGTGGCGCTGGGCGATGCCGACGGCATCGTCACCGGCGTTACCCGCAACTATTCGACGGCGCTCGACGACATCCGCCGCGTCATCGACGCAAGGCCCGGCCATTGCGTCATCGGCGTGTCGATCGTGCTCGCGCGGGGTCGCACCGTGCTTGTCGCCGACACCGCCGTGCACGACATGCCGAATGCTGAACAGATCGCCGACATCGCCGAGGAGGCCGCCGGCTTTGCCCGCCGCATGGGCTACGAGCCGAGGCTCGCCATGCTCGCCTATTCGACCTTCGGCCATCCGCAAGGCGAGCGCTCCGAGCGCGTCCAGGAAGCGGTGCGCATCCTCGACAAGCGCCGCGTCGATTTCGAGTATGACGGCGAAATGGCCGCCGACGTGGCGCTCAACGCCCGCGCCATGGCGCAGTATCCGTTCATCAGGCTGACCGGCCCCGCCAATGTGCTGATCATGCCGGCGTTCCACTCGGCCTCGATCTCGACCAAGATGCTGCAGGAGCTCGGCGGCTCGACCGTCATCGGCCCGCTGCTGGTCGGCCTGAACAAGCCGGTCCAGATCGTCTCGCTGAACGCCAAGGACTCGGACATCGTCAACATGGCGGCAATCGCGGCGTATAGCGCGGGGGCTTGAGGAGCGAGCTTACCCTCCTCTCGGTGGGGAGGGTCATGCGAAGGCGATGCCCATCGAGGGCACGGCTATCACCTAAGGGGGTCCCCCTCATCCGGCCGCTTCGCGGCCACCTTCTCCCCGCAGGGGAGAAGAGGCTGGCATCAACGCTGGCGACCTCCTCTCCCCTCGGGGAGAGGTCGGATTGCCCCGAATTGCCCTTCGCAATTCGGTTGGCAATCCGGGTGAGGGGGCACTTGCCGATCTGCGATTGCCCTGCCATCGAGCGAGACCGAGCGCCCCTAGAGCAACCCCGCCTGCTCGGCCTCGCGGCGCAGATTCTGGCGTGGCCTTGGGCCGATCTGCTGGATGACCAGCCCGGCGGCCAGCGAGCCGAGATCACCGCACTGCTTCAGGCCGCGGCCTTGCGTGTAGCCGTAGAGGAAGCCGGCGGCGTAGAGGTCGCCGGCGCCTGTCGTGTCGACCAGCTCGCGAATCCCGGTCGCCTCGATGGTGACGGTCTCGTCGCGGCGCACGATGACCGAGCCCTTTTCCGAACGGGTGACAATGGCGATCTTGCAGTCCCTGCGGATGTGCGCCAGCGCCTCGTCGAAGGACGCGGTCTGGTAGAGCGACTTGATCTCGTGGCTGTTGGCAAAGACGATATCCACGGTGCCGGAGCGCATCAGGTCGAGGAATTCGTCGCGGTAACGGTCGACGCAGAACGAGTCCGACAATGTCATCGATACTTCGCGCCCGGCGGCATGGGCGAACTTCGCCGTCTGCCGGAACGCTTCCTTGGCGCGCGGCGGGTCCCACAGATAGCCCTCGAAATAGGTGACGGCGGCGCCCGACGCCTTGTCGGCCTCAACATCCTCCGGGCCGAGCTCGACGCAGGCGCCGAGATAGGTGTTCATCGAGCGCTCGCCGTCCGGCGTGACGAAGATCATCGAGCGCGCCGTCGGCGGTTCGCCATCGAGCGGTTTTGTGTCGAAGGCGACGCCCTGGGCATGCATGTCATGCGCGTAGATTTTGCCGAGCGCGTCGTTGGAGACCTTGCCGAAGAAAGCGGCGCGACCGCCGAAGGAGGCGACGCCCGCCGCCGTGTTGCCGGCGCTGCCGCCCGAGGCTTCAATGGCCGGGCCCATGCGGCTGTAGAGCAGTTCGGCGCGCCTCGTGTCGATCAAATTCATCGCGCCCTTGATGATGCCGTTGGTCTCCAGGAACGCCTCATCGCACTGGGCGATGATGTCGACGATGGCATTTCCGATACAAAGCACGTCATAGTCCGGCATCAATTCATGTCTCCGCCAAAAACCCACCGGCTTTCTGCCATGCCGGGCGCGGGCGGGTCTAGCGGTTTGATGCGGCTTTGCCTAGTCGACAATGCGGCGATCCGACGAATGTCAGCATAGCCACCATCGTTGGATGGCGGCCGAAGCATTTCTCGCGTGCCTGGCTTACAAGCATGGCTGAGATGAGCGATGCCCAGAGGTCCCCGCCGGCCATGTCTATGAAAACCGACACGAGGATCGAGCTGGTGCTGCTCGTCGTGTTGGCAGTGCTCTGGGGTGCATCCTACAGCTTCATCAAGATCGGCGTTGCGACGATCCCGCCGGTGACGCTGATCGCCGCGCGAACCCTGATCGCGGGTGGCATCCTGCTTGCCCTGATCCGCTGGCGCGGGCTGACCTTGCCGGGTGATGCCACAAGCTGGCGCCGGTTTGCATTCCAGGCATGCCTCAACAGCGTCGTGCCGTTCACGCTGATCGCTTGGGCCGAGCGCTCGCTGGATGCCGGGCTGGCCACGATCCTGAATGCGACCTCGCCGATCTTTACCTTCTTGCTGACCGCCCTCATCACCCGCCACGAACCGTCGACCATGCGCAAGCTGTTTGGCGTCGCGGCGGGAATAGCCGGAATATGCCTCGTTGTCGGCGCCCCGGCGCTTGGCGGCCTCGGACAGCAATTGTTACCGCAACTTGCCGTGATCGCGGCGACGATCTGCTATGCCGGCGCGGCCGTTTTCGGCCGCGGCTTCAGGGGGCTCGACCCGATGGTGCCGGCCGCCGGTTCGATGCTCTGCGGCGCCGCGATGCTGATCCCCTTGAGCCTTGCGTTCGACCAGCCATGGACCTTGGCGCCGTCGACAGCTTCGATCCTTGCGCTGCTCGGGCTTTCGGTGTTTTCAACCGCGCTGGCCTTTTGCATCTATTTCCGTCTCCTCCACACGCTGGGCTCCGTCGGCACCACCTCGCAAGCCTATCTGCGGGTGCCGATCGGCGTTGCTATCGGAGCCGTGTTCCTTGGCGAAAGCCTTGGTCCGAGCGCGTGGTGGGGAATGGCCCTGGTCGTCGTCGGCGTGGCGGCGATGACCATTCCCCAGGCGAAGGTCGCGCGCTAGGGCACTTGCGGCCTGCGCTGTCGCCGCCTATTCCGGAGATCTCAGCCACGAGCACGTTTGACATGGAATTGGAAACGCCGTGATCCTCGACGCCGCCCGCGCCGCCTTGAGCCGGCTGTTCTCGCCCGAATTCCGTTCCGTGTTCGTGAAGACGCTGGGGCTGACCTTGCTGGCGCTGGCGGCACTTTGGTTCGGGATCAAGGGCCTGTTCGAATGGCTGGCCTGGCCATGGATCGATGCATGGCTGCCCAGCCTGCCCTCCTGGGCCGGATGGCTGGGCGCCGTCGTCGCCGGCATCGGCCTTGCGCTGGGCTTGGCGCTGCTCATCGCGCCGGTGACGGCGATCATCGCTGGCCTGTTCCTCGACGACGTCGCCGAAGTCGTCGAGCGCACCGACTATCCCAACGATCCGCCCGGCCGCGCAGTGCCGGCGCTGCGCTCGCTGGTGCTGGCGATCAGGTTCTTCGGCGTCGTCATCCTCGGCAACATCGTCGCCCTGCTGCTTCTGCTGGTGCCAGGCATCAATATCGCCGCCTTCTTCGTCGTCAACGGTTATCTGCTCGGGCGCGAGTTCTTCGAGTTCGCCGCCATGCGTTTTCGCCCGGAGGCCGAGGCCAAGGCGCTGCGCAGGAAGCACGCGGTCACCGTGTTCCTGGCCGGGCTGGTTGTCGCCGCCTTCCTCGCCGTGCCGCTGCTCAACCTTCTGACGCCGCTGTTCGCCGCCGCCATGATGGTGCACCTGCACAAGGCGATCTCGGCGCGGGATGATGCTTAGCGCAGCAGAAAGCCGCGCCCCAGTTCGTCGTCGTCCTCGACAATGAATTCGGCCCGCCCTGAGTAGTAAGCGCGGCCGCCGACGCGGGCGATGACGGCGTCATGCGGCCCGGCTTTGGCCGTGCGTACGACCGCGCCGGAAAAGCGCGAGCCGGCGATGCTCTCGAACAGCCGTGTCCGGCCAATCTCGATCTGGCCCTTGGCGTGCATGGCCGCCAGCCGCGCGGTGACGCCCGAGCCGGTCGGCGAACGGTCGACCTCGGCTTCGGCGAAAACGCAGATGTTTTTGGTCGGCGTATCGGAGATCGCATCCTGTCCGTCGGTCAGGATGGTGCCGTAGAGAAAGGCGAGATCGGCATGGTCGGGATGCGACAGCGGCAATTCGGCCTTGAGCTTATTGGTCAGCGCCGTCGCTGCATCGACGAAATCGCGCACCCGGTTCCTGCCGAATTCCAGCCCGAACTGGCGGCAGTCGGCCAGCGCATAGAAGGCGCCGCCATAGGCGATGTCGAAGCCGACTGCGCCGTAGCCCGGCAGCTCGATCCGCTGGTCGCGGGCAAACAGAAACGCCGGCACGCTTTCGAATGACACCGCACCGGCCTTGCCATCCCTTACCTCGACCGCAGCCGAAATCAGCCCGCATGGCGCCTCGATATTGACCGTCGTCATCGGCTCGCGTGGCGCCACCAGCCGCTCGTCGACGGCATAGCGGCCGAGCGCGACGATGGCGTGGCCGCACATCGTCGAATAGCCTTCATTGTGCATGAACAGCACCGCGAGGTCGGCGCCCGGCAGGTCAGGCTCCACCAGCAGCGCGCCATACATGTCGTAATGGCCGCGCGGCTCGAACATCAGGATCTTTCTGAGATGATCGAGATGGTCGCGCACATAGGCACGCCTTTCGAGAATCGTGCCCTTGGGAATGTCGGGGTAGCCGCCGGTGACGATCCGCAGTGGCTCGCCGCCGGTGTGCATGTCGACGACGGTGAGCGTCATTCGCCGGGGCCTACCTAGGCTGAAGATTTGGCAAACAGCGCCTGCAGCTTGCCGAATGGCATGGCGGCGCGGGTGAAGCCGAACGTGCCGTCCTGCTGGATCTCGCGCGCCGCGGTCTCCAGCATGCCGAAGGCGAAATTGGTGAGCCATGGGCCGAGCGAGACGCGCTTTACCCCCGCCATGGCCAGGTCGGCGATGGTGAAGCCAGGCCGGGCCATGACGTTGACCGGCCTGGTCAGCGCCGAGCAGACGGTCCGCACCGTCTCGATGTCGCTCAGCCCTGGTGCATAGAGCACGTCGGCGCCGGCTTTCTCGAACGCCTGCAGCCGCTTGATCGTATCGTCGAGGTCGGGCTTGCCCCACAGGAAATTCTCGGCCCGCGCGGTGAAGACGAAATCGCGTTTCAGCGCCCGTGCCGCTTCCGCCGCCGCCGCGACGCGCTCGACCGCATGCGAAAAATCATAGATCGGCTTGTCGGGCTCGCCGGTATGGTCCTCGATCGAGCAGCCGGCGAGGCCAGCCGCCTCGGCGGCGAAGATCGTCTCGCCGGCGCTTGTCGCGCTGTCGCCCTTGCCCTTTTCGAGGTCCGCCGAAACCGGCAGCCCGGTCGCCGCCGACACTTCACGGCAATGATGGATCATCGCCTCGAACGTCACCGCGCCATCGGGCAGGCCGCGCGAAAAGGCAAAACCGGCGCTGGTCGTCGCCAGCGCCTTGAAGCCGAACGAGGCCAAAAGCTTGGTCGTGCCGACGTCCCAGGAATTGGCCATGACGAAGATCGAGGCATGCAGGTCGCGAAAAATCTTGCCCTTATCCATGGATGCTCCCCTCCAGTGCAGAATGTGAGGCAAATTCTAGCCCGGCGGAACGCGCCGGGCAAACAAATGCGGTTGGCTCAGAAGCGTTTGGCGTTCTCATCTGCCAATCGGTCCAGCGCGTCGGAATCCTTGACGTAGTGCGAAGCGTTTTTGTCCCAATGATAGGTGACGGAAATGTCGCGCGAAGACGCCGCTGGCGGCTGCTGGCCGTCGCAGCTTTCTTCGCCCGGCACCGTCGCGTCGGTCACCGTAACCTTGATGGCTGCATAGGGCTGGCCGTCGGCAATCGCCTGGAACGCCGCATTCTGGGTCCTTCGGTTGGTGCAGAGGTTTTCGTCGAACGTATAGATCATGTCGATCAGCTCGAACCTGTCGCTGCGGACCATGATCAGCGGCGTGATCCCATAGCCCTGACTCGAATTGAAATGCATGCTCATGCTGATGATGGCGTCGTCACCAGGCCCGATCGGCAGCTTGCCCGGATCGCGAAGATAGGTGATGCGGTCGACAGCGACATTGACCGCGTCGAGCAGGGCCGGCTTGCCGGTGATGTCGTAGAGTGCCAGCACGGCATAGCCCTCGGCACTGTCAGGCGAGTCGCCGAGGTCGAACAGCATGGTCAGCCGCTCCTTGCCGCCGGCCTTGATGCCGAGCACGCCGGCGTTGGAAAGACCCGACGTCGCCGGCGGCGAGCCGTCGTAGTCCGGACCAGCGATGTGGCGCATCTCGATCGGCATCGAACCCCGGAAAAAGCCGTCCTTGTCCGCGGCCAGATCGGGAATGACCATCCTGGCGAGATCGAGATAGGTGACATCGCCGTGGCCGGGGACGGCGCTGCCGAGCTCCGGGAAGCTGACGGCCTCCGCTCTGCCCGTCCAAAGACAAGGCAGCAGCAGGCAGGCAAAGATGAAACGAAGCAGGGAGAAGGTCATGCGCGCGCTCGTTATGTCGGGCGCGCGCAAGCTAGAGCATTTTGCGGCCAAGGGGAAACACCTGGCGTTGCCTCACTATGTTGGCTTGGCTTGGCTCGCCAAGGTCTGCTGGAAAACCGGCACCAGGTGATCCATGGCGGCTGCGAGCCACGCGCCGAGTTCGTCGGGCAGAGTGTCGTGGATCCAGACCAGGCGGCTCCGGCCCTCGCCCTCGGCAAAGACCTGCATGGAAGTGTTATCGTGGGTGACCTCGTCGCCGAGCCATCCCCACACGATCCGCCGGCTCTGCTCGTCGCGAGCGATGAGCCGCTCTCGCACAATCTTGCCGTCGGCGAACATAAGGGCCCGCACGTCGCCCTCCTCCACCCGGCAGTCGACGAAAACGCCTGGGGCTATCCGTTGGGCGCCGCCGGCGAAGTCGCCGACCGTCGCCCATACGCTTTCCGGTGGAGCATCTACGATGATTTCCCTGACTATCGAAGCCATGTTCACTTTTCCTCCGCTGGTGGGTAGACCTGTCTGTCTACATATGGATGTATACAGACCTGTCTGCTATATAGTCAAGGCATGTCCGCAGCCCGAATCAACGATCGTCCCGAAAGCCTTGCGCGCCGCCGCATCCTCGATACGGCGACCGCGCTGTTTTCTCTGGAGGGGGTGCGTGCAGTCGGCATCGACCGCATCATCGCCGAGGCCGGCGTTGCCAAGGCGACGTTCTATCATCACTTCGCGGCCAAGGACGATCTCGTCCGCGCCTACATCGAGGAGCTCAGCAAGGGAGGACGGGCGGCGATCGCGAAGCTTGACCGGCGGCCGCCTCGCCAGATGATCCTTGCCATATTCGATCTCATCGCCGACGCGGCGGATCAGCCGGGCTACCGCGGCTGCCCCTTCCAGAACGCCGCTGCCGAATACCCCGATCCCAGCAGCCCGGTTCGCCAGGCGATCGATAAGCATCGTCACTGGAAGTGGGGCATCCTAAGGGATCTGCTGATCGCGGACGCAAATTCCCATCCGGACCGCACCGCGGACGCGCTAACGGTGGCGGCGGACGGACTCCTTGTCGTCAGTCATCTCGACAGGCCGGCCAATCTGCGCAGTCTTATACGCGACACGGTCGACCGAGTACTTGGAGCGTCACGCCCGGTCTGAGATCGAGCGCGTACAGCCTGCGCAAAGGCAATTAGTGGATCGGCACCAGCCCGGCCAGTTCACGCATGTCGTCGAACAGGATGCCGCCGGCTTCGCTCAGTCCGTCGCGGTCGGAAAGCGGGTCGCCGTGGTAGGAATAGACGCGCATGCCGGCGGCGATGCCGGCTGCCGTCCCGGCGACGCTGTCCTCGATGACGATGCAATCGGCGGGCGCGAAGCCCATCGTCGCTGCCGCATGCAGGAAGAGGTCGGGGAACGGCTTGCCACGCGAGACCATGGTCGAGCTGAACAGCGCATGCTCGAACAGCGGCAGCAGCCCGGTCAGACCGAGTGTGATGTGCATTTTCGATACCCGTGCCGACGAGGCGACGCAGGTGGCGATGCCGGCGGCGTGCACGGTTTCGATGAACTCGCGAACGTAGGGGATGGCCTCGACGCCATGCGCGAACAGGTCCGGCAGGCCGGCGTTCCAGCGCTCGACAAAATCGGCGCCGAGGCTGACGCCGGTCGCCTCGACTTCCTTCTGCACCGAGACCATGCTGCGGCCGGAGAAATTCTTGCGGCAATATTCGAAGCTGGCCGGAAAGCCTGCCGCGCTCAACCATTCGGCGAGGCGCCGGTTGGCCAGGTTCTCGGTGTCGACCAGAACCCCGTCGCAATCGAAGATGACGAGCTTGGGGATCTTCATTTCGCCGCGCTCATCAGGCCGTGCCGGTCGATCCGAAGCCACCGGAGCCGCGCGTTGTGCCGCCGGCCAATGTGCGCTCCTCGACGGTCGCCTGCGTCACCGGGGCGAAGACGATCTGGGCAATCCGCATGCCGCGCGTTACCGCGAAATCCTCGTCGCCGAGATTGATCAGCAGCACCTTGACCTCGCCGCGATAGTCGCTGTCGATGGTGCCGGGCGTGTTGAGGCAGGTGAGCCCGTGCTTGAAGGCGAGGCCCGAACGCGGCCGGACCTGGCCTTCGACGCCCTCGGGAATTTCCAGGACCAGGCCGGTCGGCACCAGTGCGCGCTTTCCCGGCAGGATCAAGAGCGGCCTGTCGTCCGGGACGGCGGCGCGCAGGTCCATGCCGGCGGCGCCCGAGCTCTCATAGGCGGGAAGCGGCAATCCCTCGCCATGCGGCAGCCTGACGAAGCCGACAGCCGGACCGATGACGGAGGTGGGATAAAGTGCTGCGCGCATAAGGCTGATCCTATCGTCGCGAACGCCGGTCCAGTCAACTCGGCGACAATGCTATCAACGGCTTTCTTTCAGCGCAGTTCCGCCTCAGCGCAGTTCCATCGGAACGATCGTGGTCTCCTTGATCTCTTCCATGACGAACGAGGCCGAAACGTCCGACAACGCCACCTTGGCGATCAACCGCTGATAGAGCCGGTCATAGGCTTTGACGTCGGCGACACGGGCGCGCAAGACATAGTCGAGATCGCCGGACATGCGGTAGGCGCCGGTGATCTCGGCAAAGCCGGTCACCGCCGCCCGGAATTTTTGCAGCCAGTCGGGATCGTGATTCGAGGTGCGGATCAGGATGAACACGGAAAGGCCGAGCCCGAGCTTGTCGGCGTCGACCAGCGCCACGCGGCCGGTGATGACGCCGTCTTCCTCCAGCCGCTTGACCCGGCGCCAGCAGGCATTGCGCGACAGCGATATTCTTGCCGAGAGCTGGTCGACGGACAGCGTGCCGTCGCGCTGCAGCTCGGCCAGCAATCTCCGGTCTATTTCGTCGATTTCCGGCGTCATGTGGGATGTTTGTCCCAAAATTCAGCCTTTCACAAGGACAATTTGGGACCGATGAACCGAACACCCATGCCAGGATATTCATCGTCGGCTCTTCATGCTGGCAGGAGGGACCGACATGACCGCACGGCTCGCAAGACTTTTCACCTCTCACCCGGCTGCGGTCGGCGAGAGTTATTTCGGCCATATGGCTTTCGCCGCATGGTTCTCGTCGCGATTGTTCATGGCGGCTTTTGCCGCGCTCATTCATGCTTTCTTGCCGTTTCTGTTCGAGACCACGGCAAGCGGCATCATCCGTGAGCTCTACGAGCGGACGCATAACAGGGGACGTTAGGCGCTATGTGCCGGTGGGCCGCCTATCTCGGCGAAGCCGTCTTTCTCGAAGACATCGTCACGGCGCCCTGCCACTCGCTGATCGCCCAGAGCCACTGCGCCCAGGAAGCCAAATCGCCGACCAATGGCGATGGTTTTGGCTTGGCCTGGTATGGCGACCGACCGGAGCCCGGCCTCTATCGCGACATCCTGCCGGCCTGGTCGGACCCCAATCTGAAAAGCCTGTGCCGGCAGATCAAGTCAGGCCTGTTCCTCGCCCATATCCGGGCTTCGACCGGTGGCGCCACCAGCCGCATGAACTGTCATCCGTTCATTTCGGGCCGCTGGTCGTTCATGCACAATGGCCAGATCGGCGGCTTCGAAAAGATCCGTCGCGCGCTGGAGAATTCGCTCTCCGACGCCGCCTTCGACCAGCGTGAGGGCGCCACGGATTCGGAACTGTTCTTTCTGATGATGACCGAAGAGGACCTGGCAGGTGATCCGCAGGGCGCCGTATCGCGCGCCACCAGCCGCGTCATCGACGCCTCGCGCCGCGGCGGCTTCGAGCCGGCGCTGAAATTGACGGCGGCTTTTTCCGACGGACAATCGCTTTACGCGGTGCGCTATACGAGCGACGGCCACGCGCCGACGCTCTACACGTCCGCCTTCCGCAATGGCGGAGGCCGTTGCGTCGTGTCGGAACCCTTCGACCGCGACGGCAGCGACTGGCAGGCGATTCCGCCCTCGAGCTTCGTCACCATCGGCAGAGACGGCATGAGCATTCGTCCGTTTGTGCCCGCCGCGGCAAAGCTGGCGCTGGCCGTGTAGATTCCTCGCTACGCGTCGCAGGACAGCGCCGATTGCAGCAGGCAGCGCAATTCCGATCAAGCACCGCCTGTCCTCGAATGCTGAACTCGGCTTGAAGACGCGCCGTTGCCCGCCATTTGGTGAGGCTGGCGCCGCTGGCAAGCCGGAGTATTGGTCATGGACCTCGCCTTTTCCTCCGCCACAGAATTGGTTGCCGCCATTCGTGACCGCAAGATTTCCGCTGTGGAAGCGCTGGACGCGCATCTGGCGCAGATCGACAGGCACAATGAGGCGGTCAACGCCGTCGTAACCCTCGATCGGGAAGGTGCGCGGCAGCGCGCCGGCAAGGCCGACGAAGCGCAGGCGCGCGGCGAAGCCCTTGGGCCGCTGCACGGCGTGCCGTTCACACTGAAGGACACGCACGAAACCGCGGGCATGAGAACCACTGTCGGCTTCCCGGCCTTCGCCGACTATGCCGCGAGGGCAGACAGTCCAGTCGTTGCACGGCTGAAGGCGGCAGGCGGCATTTTGGTGGGCAAGACGAACGTGGCGACAATGCTTAGTGACTGGCAGTCGAGCAATCCGCTGTTCGGCCGTACCGGCAATCCTTGGGACCTCCAGCGCACCGCCGGCGGCTCCAGTGGCGGTGCGGCGGCGGCGCTCAGCGCTGGAATGACGCCGTTCGAGGTCGGCACCGACATGCAGGATTCGATCCGGCTGCCCGCTGCCTTTTGCGGCGTCTACGGCCTCAAGCCGACCGAGCACCGCGTCTCGCTCGCCGGCGCCTTCCCCGATCCAGGCGGCGCGCCGCGCAGCGTCCGGCGGATCTCCTGCCTCGGACCGATGGCGCGCAGCGTCGAAGACCTGGTACTGATCTACCGCCTCATTGCCGGGCCGGATGGAAGCGACACCGACCTTGCGCCGGTACCGGTCGAAAGCATGCCGGAGTTGGATCTCAGGAATTTGCGCATCGCCATCGCGCCGTCCTTTCCGGGCTTTCCGGTGGCCGGCGAGATCAGCGCGGTGGTCGAAAGTCTGGCAAAAGAGCTTCAGGCCGCGGGCGCCATCGTCGAGGAAGCCAAATTGCCGGAGCTCGACCTGCACGACGACCTGGAGCAGGGCGGCGTCCTGATCGGCATGATGCTGGAGGCGGCGCAGCCCGAACCACCGGAGAAGCCGACGCCGGTCTCGCGCTGGTTCGAGGCGCTCGCCCGCCGCGACCGCTCCATCCTGGCGTGGGATCGGTTCTTCGACGGTTGCGACGCCTTGCTGTGCCCGGTCGCAATGGTCACTGCCTTCCCGCATTGCGAGCCGGGAACGCCGATCGAGGTCGACGATAGCGAGCAAAGCTACTGGATGCTGCCGGCCTATGGCGCGGTGTTCAACTACAGCGGCCATCCCGCACTGTCGCTGCCCCGCGGACAGGACAGCAATGGCCTGCCCATCGGACTACAGCTTGTTGGCAAACGCTGGTCGGAGTCGCGCCTGCTCGGGATCGCCAGGGCAATCGAGCCGCTGGCCGGCGGCTTTCGCCGCCCGCCCGGTTATTGAGTAAACCGCGCCAGCCCGTAGGGATCAAGCAGCGGATCGCGATCGCCGTCGAGGATCTCGCGGGCGGCGAACAGGCCGACGGCCGGTGCCAGCGTGATGCCGGAATGCATGACGGCGACGTAGACGCCGCCCCCGCCTTCGGCGCCGCCGATGATCGGAAAGCCGTCGACCGGCGTCGGCCGGTAGCCAATGGTGTGGAAATCGAGTTCCAGCCCATCTGCGCCGCGCAGCATGGCCTTCATCGCGGCAAACAGGTCGCGGGCGGTCGCCGCGGCATCCATGCCGGGATCGGCGCCGCCGAAATCCGAGCCGGCGATGATGCGGCCTTCCGCGGTCTGGCGCATATGCAGTCGGTCGCCGATCACCAGGCCGTTGAGCAGCTTTTGGTAGGGGCGCGAATGCACGATCAGGCCGGGCGGTGTCCCGATCGGCAGTTCTATCCCGGCTGTTGCCGCTAGTGCCGGAGAGCCGGCTCCGGCCGCGATCACCACCTCGTCGGCAACAATCCGCCCGGCGGATGTGTCGACACCGGAGACCTGGCCGTTGGCCCGCACAAGCGCGGTCGCGGTAACTCCTGTCAGCAGCCGCGCGCCGCGCCGTTCGGCGTCGGCCAGCAGTGCTTGCGTGGCGGCGACCGGCTCGGCGACACCTTCCTCGGCGACATAAAGGGCGAAATCGGGAAGTTCGGTCAGATTGGGCTCGATGCGCGCAGCTCCGGCACGGTCGACACGCTCGATGCCGTAGCCCCAGGCGGAGTGCTCGGCCGCATAGGCCTCAAGTTCGGGACGTGGCAGGTCCCAGCACAGGCCGCCGCACCATTGCAACGGGATGCCGGGCACCTCGTTCGCCAGTCGCGTCCATTCGGCCATCGACCGAATGCGCAGCCGGAAATAGGGCTCCGGATTGCCCCAACTGGCATTGATCCAGGCAAAGGAATTCGGCGTCGCGACGCCGCCGGCGCCGCTGCCGGCAATGACCGTCACCTTTGCTCCGGCCTTGGTCAGGTGCCAAGCGATGGAGGCGCCCATGATGCCGGCGCCGGTGACAATCACTTCTTTCGCCTCTGTCATGCTTCACTCCTCGTTCCAACGCCACCACCGCGATGCCATTGCCCGTGGGTTCTGCCAAGAGCGCGCGGTATCAAATATGCTTCTTGACTTTAATACGTACGTACGTATTGTATCGATATGGCCAGACATTCACTTCGCGAAAAACTTCTCGACGCCGGTTTCAAAACCATCTGGAATTCCGGCTATTCGTCCGCCGGCGTACGCGACATCGTCGCCGCGGCCGATGCCCGCCCGGGGTCCTTCACCAATCATTTTGCCTCCAAGGAGGCGTTCACCGGCGAGGTGCTGGACCGCTATTTCGCCTATGTGAGCGGCTTGGTGGAGCAGGCCCTCGCCCGAGACGGCACGCCCCCGGTCGGGCGCTTGCGCCGCTATCTCGAAATCATCACGTCGAAGCTGGAGGCGCATGATTGGGCACGGGGCTGCATGATCGGCAATCTCAGCCTCGAGACGGCGGCTCACAGTGAGGCGCTGAGGCTGCAACTCGTCGCCATTTTCGAACGTTGGCGTAAGCCCTTTGCCGAATGCATCGCCGAAGGCCAGGCGGCCGGCGATATCACCGACGCGTTCGATGCCGAGGATCTCGCCGATTTCCTTTTGAGTTCCTGGCAAGGCGCGATGCTGTGCATGAAGGTGGAGCGCAGTCCCGAACCGCTCGAGCGTTTCAAGAATATCGTCTTCAAAACAGTCTTCGCAAAAAGGAGCTGATCCGATGAACCCGAAACTCGAAAAGCAGCAATCCCGCACAATGTTGCCGCGCTCGCAAGTCGCGGTACTCGATTCAACCATGTCCTATGTGGAGGCAGGCACTGCCGGTCCGACGGTGCTCTTCCTGCACGGCAACCCGACGTCGTCCTACATCTGGCGAGACATCATCCCGCATGTGGCGCCGTTCGGCCGCTGCATAGCGCCCGACCTGATCGGCTATGGCCAGTCCGGCAAGCCGGACATCGACTATCGCTTCTTCGACCAGGTCCGTTATCTCGATGCTTTCATCGAGACGCTTGGCGTCGCCGATATGGTGGTCGTCGCGCAGGACTGGGGCACCGCACTCGCCTTCCATCTCGCAGCCCGGCGATCGCAGCGGATGCTCGGCCTCGCCTTCATGGAATTCATCCGCCCCTTCGAGAGCTGGGACGATTTCCACCAGCGTCCACAGGCGCGCGAACTGTTCAAGGCAATGCGCACTCCTGGCGTCGGTGAGAAGCTTGTTCTGGAAGACAACGTCTTCGTCGAAAAGTGCTGCCGGCCGCTGTGCTGCGCACGATGAGCGATGAGGAAATGGCCGCCTACCGGGCGCCGTTCCCGACACCGCAATCGCGCAAGCCGATCCTGCGGCTGCCGCGCGAACTGCCGATCGAAGGCCAGCCTGCCGATGTCGCCGCCATCAGTGAGCACGACCATTGGGCGCTCCGGGCTTCCTCCTACCCGAAGCTGCTTTTCTCAGGCGATCCCGGCGCCCTCGTCTCGCCGCAGGCGGCCCGGGAATTCGCGGCTGGGCTGAAGAATTGCCGCCTGATCGATCTCGGACCCGGCGCGCATTATCTGCAGGAGGACCATGCCGACAAGATCGGCACCGCAATTGCCGAGTGGATTCCCGAGGTGGCCTTCGAGAGCCATGCCGCCGAACCGGCCTGACGTCGGGACGTGAACCGGCGGCTGCGGCAGCCGGAGAGGTCGACAGCACTGCACTCCGCTGCTAGAAGCCCGGCCTCACACGGAAATCCTGAAAAATGTCCGAAATGATTACAGAAGCGGTATCGCGCCGCCGCACTTTCGCGATCATCGCGCACCCCGACGCCGGCAAGACCACGCTCACCGAAAAGTTGCTTTTGTTCGGCGGCGCGATCCAGCTTGCCGGCGAGGTCAAGGCCAAGAAGGACCGTATCCAGACCCGCTCCGACTGGATGAAGATCGAGCGCGAGCGCGGCATTTCGGTGGTCACCTCGGTGATGACCTTCGAATATGAGGACACTGTCTTCAACCTGCTCGACACGCCAGGCCACGAGGATTTCGCCGACGACACCTATCGCACGCTGTCGGCGGTCGACAGTGCGGTCATGGTCATCGACGCCGCCAAGGGCATCGAGCCGCGCACGCTGAAACTGTTCGAGGTCTGTCGGCTGCGCGACATCCCGATCATCACCTTCGTCAACAAGATGGACCGCGAAAGCCGCGACCCGTTCGATATCCTCGACGAGATCGAGCAGAAGTTGGCGCTGGACACAGCACCGATCACCTGGCCGATCGGCCGCGGCAAGACCTTTTCCGGCACCTACCATCTGGCGCTGAACGCGGTGCGCAAGGGCGACGCCGAAAAGGAGCGCACGCCGGTCCACGGCCCCGATTCCAACCGCGTTGCCGGCCTGCTGCCGGAGAACGAGCGCGAGGCTTTCATCGAAGAGCTGGAGCTGGCGCGCGAAGCCTGCCGCCCGCTCGACCTCGATGCCTTCCGCGAGGGCCATCTGACGCCGGTCTATTTCGGCTCGGCGCTGCGCAATTACGGCGTGCGCGACCTGATCGAGGCGCTCGGCGCCTATGGGCCGCCGCCGCGTGCGCAGGAGGCCGACAGCCGCAAGGTCGAGGCGACCGAGGACAAGATGACGTCCTTCGTCTTCAAGATCCAAGCCAATATGGACCCTAACCATCGCGACCGCATCGCCTTCGTCCGGGTCTGCTCCGGCAAGCTCGAGCGCGGCATGAAGGCCAAGCTGGTGCGCACGGGAAAGCCGATGAGCCTGTCGGCGCCGCAATTCTTCTTCGCCCGCACCCGCGTCACCGCCGACGAGGCGTTCGCCGGCGATGTCGTCGGCATCCCCAACCACGGCACGCTGCGCATCGGCGACACGCTGACCGAGGGCGAGGAGATCCTGTTTCGCGGCGTGCCGAATTTCGCGCCTGAAATCCTGCGCCGCGTTCGCCTCGGCGATGCCATGAAAGCCAAGAAGCTCAAGGAGGCGCTGCATCAGATGGCCGAGGAAGGCGTCGTGCAATTGTTCTCGCCGGAGGACGGCTCACCGGCCATCGTCGGCGTCGTCGGCGCCCTGCAACTCGATGTCCTGAAAGAGCGCCTGAACTTCGAATACACACTGCCGGTCGATTTCGAGATGTCGCGCTTTTCCGTCTGCCGCTGGATATCGGCCGACGACAGGGCCGAACTCCAGCGCTTCATCGAAGCGCATCGCGGCGACATCGCCCGCGACCTCGACAATGATCCAGTGTTCCTCGCCCAGCACGCCTTCTCGCTAAACTACGAAGCCGAACGCTGGAAGGCGATCCGCTTCGCGGCGGTGAAGGATTACCAGGTCCGCGACAGAGCGGCTTGATGCGGCGCTTTCCTTCTCCCCTTGCGGGAGAAGATGTCGCCGAAGGCGACGGATGAGGGGTGTTCCAGGAAACACCAACGTCTCATTCCGTCCAACACCCCTCAACCGTCTCGGCGCCTTGCGCCGATCCCCCTTCTCCCACAGGGGGAGAAGGGAAGATCGCGTTCGTTCACCCCTTGGCCGCCTCTTCGATCTTGGCGACGTCGATCTTGGTCATCTGCATCATCGCCTGCATCACGCGGCCGGCCTTTTCCCTGTCGGGGTCCAACAGCAGTTTGGGCAGCTGCTCGGGAACGACCTGCCAGGAGAGGCCGAATTTGTCCTTCAGCCAGCTGCACTGGCTGGGCTCGCCACCGCCCGCGATGAGCCTGTCCCAGAAATAGTCGACCTCTTCCTGCGTCTTGCAGTCGATGGAGAGCGAGACCGCCTCGGTGAACTTGAATTGCGGGCCGCCGTTGAGGGCCTGGAACGGAACGCCGTCGAGCTCGAATGAGACCATCAGCACCTTGCCCTCACGATCGCCGCTGCCCTTGGGCCAGCGCATCACGCTCAGCACCTTCGAATTCTTGAAGATGGAAACGTAGTGGTTCATGGCCTCCTCGGCCTGGTCGTCGAACCACAGGCAGGTGGTGATCTTTTGCATTCTCTTGCTCCTCGGGCTGGTTTGTTTGCTTTCGAAACGGCCGGCTGGTGATGATGCCCCGCTCCTGCCGTCTGCCCAAGGACGCTCGAGCAAAACACGATCCGACAGCACCTCTGACTTTTTTGCGGTCTGGACCGGCTGCGTCTTTGGCTGGCCGTTCGTTCCGCTACCTGGCGCAGCGCAAAATTGTGGCCAGACCAGAGCGTGGCGTCTATAAGGCCTGCGGCTCAATTCCGGTTTTCCGCACCTTTGGGTGCGACGCAGACAGCAAGGACAGTTCAATGCCCGCCTACCGTTCCCGCACCACCACCCATGGCCGCAACATGGCCGGCGCCCGCGGCCTGTGGCGCGCCACCGGGATGAAGGATTCGGATTTCGGCAAGCCGATCATCGCCGTGGTCAATTCCTTCACCCAGTTCGTGCCGGGCCACGTCCATCTCAAGGACCTCGGCCAGCTGGTTGCCCGCGAGATCGAGAAGGCCGGCGGCGTCGCCAAAGAATTCAACACCATCGCCGTCGACGACGGCATCGCCATGGGCCATGACGGCATGCTGTATTCGCTGCCGTCGCGCGAATTGATCGCCGATTCCGTCGAATACATGGTCAACGCGCATTGCGCAGACGCCATGGTCTGCATCTCGAATTGCGACAAGATCACGCCGGGCATGCTGATGGCGTCGCTGCGCCTCAACATCCCGACTGTCTTCGTCTCGGGCGGACCGATGGAGGCCGGCAAGGTGGTGCTCGCCGGCAAGAGCCAGGCGCTCGACCTGGTCGACGCCATGGTCGCCGCCGCCGACGACAAGATCTCCGACGAGGACGTCAAGATCATCGAGCGCTCGGCCTGCCCGACCTGCGGCTCGTGCTCGGGCATGTTCACCGCCAATTCGATGAACTGCCTGACCGAGGCGCTCGGCCTCTCGCTACCCGGCAACGGCTCGACGTTGGCGACGCACGCCGACCGCAAGCGCCTGTTCGTCGAGGCCGGCCATCTGATCGTGGATCTCGCCCAGCGCTATTACGAGCAGGACGACGACACCGCGCTGCCGCGCAGCATCGCCTCGAAGGGCGCCTTCGAGAACGCCATGACGCTCGACATCGCCATGGGCGGTTCGACCAACACCGTGCTGCACATCCTTGCCGCAGCACATGAGGGCGAGGTCGACTTCACCATGGAGGACATCGACCGGCTGTCGCGGCGGGTACCGGTGCTTTGCAAGGTGGCTCCGGCCAAGGCCGACGTCCACATGGAGGATGTCCACCGCGCCGGCGGCATCATGGCGATCCTCGGCCAGCTGGATAGCGCCGGGCTGATCAACCGCGACCTGCCGACGGTGCACACCGCGAGCCTCGGCGAAGCGCTCGACCACTGGGATATCTCGCGCACCACCAGCCAGAATGTCCGCGATTTCTTCCTGGCGGCACCCGGCGGCGTGCCGACGCAAGTCGCGTTCAGCCAGGACCGCCGCTGGGATGATCTCGATCTCGACCGCGAGAAAGGTGTCATCCGCTCGGCCGAACATCCTTTCTCAAGGGATGGTGGCCTCGCCGTGCTGAAAGGCAATCTCGCATTCGACGGCTGCATCGTGAAGACTGCCGGCGTCGATGAATCGATCCTGAAATTCACCGGTCCGGCAAGAGTGTTCGAAAGCCAGGACGCCAGCGTCAAGGCGATCCTGTCGAACGAGGTCAAGGCCGGCGATGTCGTCGTCATCCGCTATGAAGGGCCGCGCGGCGGCCCCGGCATGCAGGAAATGCTCTATCCGACCAGCTATCTTAAATCGAAGGGTCTCGGCAAAGCCTGCGCACTGATCACCGACGGGCGTTTTTCCGGCGGCACCTCCGGCCTGTCGATCGGCCACGTCTCGCCGGAAGCGGCGGAAGGCGGGCTGATCGGGCTGGTCAGGGAAGGCGACACGATCGAGATCGACATCCCCAACCGCACCATCCGGCTGGCTGTCGACGACGCGGAACTCATCGCCCGTCGCGCGGCGATGGAGGCGAAGGGAACAGCCGCTTGGAAGCCCGAGGAAAAGCGCAAGCGCAAGGTAACGACGGCCTTGCGCGCCTATGCGGCAATGGCAACCAGTGCTGCCAAGGGTGCGGTGCGGTACGTGCCGGAATAGGCATCATTCTTCAACGAGGTGGCGATAAATGGATTTCGACCTTGTGGTGCGCGGCGGGACGCTGCCCGACGGCAGGATCGCCGATATCGGCATCGTCGGCGAGACGATCGCGGCGATCGAGCCTGAGCTCAACATCAGCGCCGGCACGGCGATCGATGCCCATGGCAATCTGGTCTCGCCGCCTTTCGTCGATCCGCATTTCCATATGGACGCCACGCTTTCGCTCGGCATTCCCCGCATCAATGTCTCGGGCACGTTGCTCGAAGGCATTTCTCTGTGGGGCGAGCTGAAGCCGCTTCTGACCCACGAGGCGGTGCGCGACCGTGCGCTTGCCTATTGCGACTGGGCGGTGTCGATGGGCCTGCTCGCCATCCGCACCCATGTCGATGTCTGCGACGATCGCCTGCTGGCGGTGGAAGCGCTGCTCGACGTGAAGAAGACGGTTGCGCCGTATATCGACCTGCAATTGGTCGCCTTCCCGCAGGACGGGTTTTACCGCTCGCCGACGGCGCGCGACAACACCACCCGCGCGCTCGACATGGGCGTCGATGTCGTCGGCGGCATCCCGCATTTCGAGCGCACCATGGCCGACGGTACGCGCTCCGTCACCGAGCTCTGCGAGATCGCGGCCGAGCGCGGCCTGATGGTCGACCTGCATTGCGACGAGACCGACGATCCGCTGTCGCGCCACGTCGAGCAGCTTGCCTATGAGACGCAGCGGCTTGGATTGCAGGGCAGAGTGGCCGGCTCGCACCTCACCTCGATGCATTCGATGGATAATTACTACGTCTCGAAGCTGTTGCCGCTGATCGCCGAGGCCGGCGTTTCGGCGATCCCCAATCCGCTGATCAACATCATGCTGCAGGGCCGCCACGACACCTTTCCCAAGCGCCGCGGCTTGACGCGGGTCAAGGAAATGCTGGCGCACGGGATCCGCGTCGGCTGGGGCCAGGATTGCGTGCTCGACCCCTGGTATTCGCTGGGCACCGCAGACATGCTCGACGTCGCCTTCATGGGCCTGCATGTCGCGCAGATGTCGAGCCCAGCCGAGATGGCGCGCTGTTTCGACATGGTCACCAACGTCAATGCCGCCATCATGGGTCTCGACCACCTTGGCCTGGCCGTCGGCAAGCGCGCCAGCCTGGTCGTTCTCGATGCCGACAACCCGCTCGAGGCGCTGCGCCTGCGCCCCGAGCGGCTCTGCGTCATTGCCAAAGGCAAGGTGGTGGCCGAGCGGAGCCGGCAGGACACGCGGCTTTCGATCGCCGGAAGGCCGGGCACCGTGAATCGGCGCCACGCTTAGACCAGCCGATTTCCGGCGCTGGTCTCACCGAATTCTCGATTTTCGCCTCGTCACGGCCGCTGCTAGCGACTACGACGCGGGTCACCGTAGCCACGGCGAGGAACCGGTAACGGAATGGCGCAGCCCGCAGCCCAGAACTCGACGATCAGGAACGTGCTGCTGGCCGGCATCCTGCTGATGCTCGCCGGCGATTTCCTGTTTGCCTTGAACGACGCGATGGGCAAGTGGCTGGTCGCCAGTTTTTCCGTCGGCCAGGTCGTGCTGATCCGCTCGATCGGCGCCTTTTTCATACTCGGGCCGATGATTGCACATCAGGGTGCGGCCAAGCTGTTTCGCATGGAGCGGCCGGAGCTGCAGCTGCTGCGCGTGGTGATGACGACGCTCGACACGGCGCTGTTCTACGCGGCGGTCGTCTATCTGCCGCTCGCCGACGTGATGAGCTTCTACATGGCCGGGCCGATCTATGTCGCGGCGCTGTCGCACTTCTTGCTTGGCGAAAGGGTCGGCTGGCGCCGCTGGGCGGCTATCCTGGTCGGTTTCTGCGGCGTGCTGATCATGCTGAAGCCGTCTTCGGCGGCGTTGTCGCTGTCGTCGATGTTCGCGCTCGCCGGCAGCATTTCCTTTGCCTTCGCCATCATCCTCAACCGGCGACTGCGCGGCACCAGCGACACCTCGCTGGTCACCTGGCAAACCATCGGCACGCTGCTGGTCGGCGCTGCGTTGACCATCGGCAGTTGGAAGACGCCGTCCTCGCTCGATTTCGGCGCCATGCTGCTTCTCGGCATTGTCTCCTGCGGCGCGCATCTGATGATCACTAGGGCATTGAAGCTTGCGCCTGCCTCGACCTTGGCGCCGCTGCATTACAGCCTGCTGTTGTGGGCAGTGATCTTCGGCTCGGCCTTCTTCGGCGATGTGCCTGGGCCACGCATCCTGGTCGGCTCGGCCATTGTCGTGCTGGCCGGCCTGTTCATCTTCCACCGCCAGAAGGTGGTCGACACGGTGCCGCCCGAAAACGTGCCGAAGGGTGTGAATTAACCCCGGCGCACCGCCGCGAGATGCCGGGAAAATTCCGGCGTCTCCATCAGTGCCTTGCAGCGCGCGAAGCGGCCGTCGGCGTAGGCGCGGAAATCGTCGACCGGATTTTTGTTGGCAAGCTGGATCAAGCCCCACAGCGTCCACAACAGGTCGCACATCGCCTTGTAGATGACGATGCGGGCGCGCTCCGCCGGTCTCGGCTCGCCGCCGAAATAGGCCAGCATCATCTCCTCGTCCTGCGCGGCGTCGAATTGCCCTTCGACGCTGAGGTCGCCGAGATCCCAGAGCGGATCGTTCATCCCGGAATATTCCCAGTCGACGATCCACATCCTGTCGCCCGTATCGAGAAAGTTTTCGCAGAGCGGATCGCAGTGGCAGGCGACGATTGGCAGAGGATGAGCCGCAAGTGCCGAGCGCACGGTTTCCGCTTCGCGGACCCCATCGTGGTAGCCGGCAGGCAGGGCGACGTCCTTGGTCGACAGCACTTTCAGATAATCATCGATCATCGCAAACAGTTCAAAGCGGAAGGGGAACACCGCGCCGGATGTGTGCAGTTTGCGAAAGGCCTTGCCGGCGCGTGCCGGGCTGCCCGGTCGGGTCTTGAATTTTTCCGGCGACATCGTCTCGGCGCTGGCGATGAAGCGGGTCACCAGCACGCCGGTCTCGGCATCGACATGCAGCACTTCCGGGCTGACGCCGGCCTTCGCCGCTTCCCGCGCCGCCACTGCCTCGTTGGCGCGGTTGATGTATTCCTCGGTACCCTTGCCGGGGATACGCAGGCAGAAATCCTTACCCCTGAAGACGAGGTTGGTCAGGCCGCCGAGCCGTTCCAGCGGGCCGTCATAACCGGCCAGCATCGGAATGGCCGCAAGTGCGGCGCGTGCCTGGTCGTCCGCCATGGCTTTCGCTCCTTTTCCAGTCTTTATTGTCGCGACGACGGTTCCACAGTTTTCGCCGTTTGGCTATGATCGCGTCGCAGATCGATACCAGGCGACGGAAAGCGATGACGGACAGCAAACAGCAGAGCGCGCTCGCCGCAGCCTATGCGGCGAAGCGACCGGAAGACGTCGCGGCGCTCTACGACAGCTGGGCCGGCACCTATGACGCCGACATGTCGGCGGCCGGCTATCGCCATCCGACCATCTGCCTTGCCTTGCTGGCCCGCCATCTGCCGCGCGGCGCCGCTCCTCTCCTCGATGCTGGCGCAGGCACCGGGCTCATCGGCGAATGGCTTGCCATCACCGGTTATCCGCAGGTCGAGGCGCTCGACATTTCGGAAGGCATGCTGGCGCAAGCCGCGCGCAAAGGCGTCTATTCGGCCCTTCATTGCCTGGCGCTTGGCGCGCCGCTGCCTTTCGTGGACGATGCCTATGCCGGGATCATCTCAGCCGGCGTCTTCACGTCCGGCCATGTCGGGGCCGAGGGTCTGGACGAGCTGATCCGCATCTGCCGGCCGGGCGGGGTGATCGTGCTGACGGTGAAGAACACGCTGTGGGATGCGGGTTTTGCCGCGCGGATCGCCGAGCTCGAGGCGCAAGGCACCGTCACCCGCGCCGAGGAGACGCCGCCCTATGTCTCGATGCCAGGCGAGGCCGATACGGTGCCCAGCCGGGGGCTGGTGCTCATCGTGAACTGAGGCTGAAACCGGAAGGCTCTAGGCCTTCACCTTTGCTCCCGCCGGATCGTAAAGCGGCTCGAGGTGGATTTTAGCCGGCGTCCGTTCCATCGCCACCACCAGCTCGTAATCGCCGGAGGTGAGGAAATCATCGCCGACGCCATCGGCATTGCGCACATAGCCGTAGCCGATGTTCTTGCCGACGGTATAGCCATAGCCGCCGCTGGTGAGATAACCGACGGCCTCGCCATTGCGCAGGATGGTCTCACGCCCCAGCAGCACGATATCCGGATCATCGACTGTGAAGCCGGCAAAACGTTTCCTGAGCGCCGCGCCGTCGAGCTTTTCAAGCGCCCGCCGGCCGAGGAAATCGGTGTTCTTCCTGAGCTTCACCGCCCAGCCGAGGCCGGCCTCCTGCGGCGTGTCGTTGGGCGTGATATCGGCGCCCCAGGCGCGGTAACCTTTTTCCAGCCGCAGCGATTCTAGCGCCCGATAGCCGACCGGGCGAATGTTGTGGACAGCGCCCGCCGTCATCAGCGCGTCGAAAACCTCGCCCGTCGCCGCGATCGGCGCATGCAGCTCCCAGCCGAGCTCGCCGACATAGGTGACGCGCAGTGCCCGAATGACGTGGCCGGCAATGGCGATCTCGCGAACATGGCCGAACGGAAAGGCGGCGTTCGAGACGTCGGCATCGGTCACCGCTGACAGCACGTCGCGGGCGCGCGGCCCCATCAGCGACAATGTGCCGAACTCCTCGGTGACGTCGGTCAGCGTCACGTCGAACTCGCTGCCGATATGATCGGCAATCCAGGAGAAATCATGCGTGCGGAAACCGGTGCCGGTGACGATGTAGAATTTCTCCTCATCGAGCCTCGCCACGGTCAAATCGGCCTCGATGCCGCCGCGCGTGTTGAGGAGCTGCGTGTAGGTCAGCCGGCCGACCGGCTTGGCAACGTCGTTGGCGCAGATCCAGTCCAGCGCCTTCAGCGCGTCGGCACCGGTCATTTCGTATTTGGCGAAAGACGACTGGTCGAAAATGCCGATCTTTTCGCGCACGTGGCGGTGCTCGTCGCCGACGGGTGAAAACCAGTTCTGCCGGCCCATCGAATAGAGGTCCTTCGGCTCGATGCCTTCCGGCGCGAACCAGTTCGGCCGCTCCCAGCCAAGTTTCGAGCCGAACACGGCGCGATGTTTTTGCAGCCGTTCGTATAAAGGCGAAACGATGCGTGGCCGGCCGCTGACATATTCCTCGTGCGGGAAGCCGATCGTGTAGTGCTTGCCGTAGGCTTCCAGCGTGCGGTCTCGGACCCATTGCCGGTCGCGGTGCAGATCGGAAAAGCGGCGGATGTCGACCACCCACAGATCGAGCGGCGCCTCGCCGTCGACCACCCATTGCGCCAGCACCCAGCCGGCGCCGCCGCCGGATGCAATGCCGAAGGCGTTGAAGCCGGCGCCGACGAACATATTGGGGCATTCCGGCGCCACACCGAGGATGAAATTGCCGTCCGGCGTAAAGCTCTCCGGACCGTTGATCATCTGCTTGACGCCGACATTGGTGAGCGCCGGGACACGCTCGATCGCCTGGCTCATATGCTGCTCGAAATGATCGTAATCATCGTCGAACAGCCGGAACTCCCAATCGTCCGGCACATCGCCGCCGGGCAGACCGGTCGTCCAGGCCTGCGGGTTCGGCTCGTAGCCGCCCATCACCAACCCGCCGACCTCCTCCTTGAAATAGGTGCGGCGATCGGGGTCGCGAATCGTCGGCGCATCGGTCGCCAAGCCGTCGATCCTCCCGGTGATGATGTACTGGTGCTTCACCGGCTGCAGCGGCACGTTTATGCCGGCGAGCGCACCCACCTGCCGCGCCCATTGCCCGGCGCAGTTCACCACCTTGTCGCAGGCGATATCGCCCTTGCTGGTCTTCACCGCGGTGATGCGGCCGTCTCTCATTTCGAAGCCGGTGACCCGCACCTCCTCGAACAATTTTGCGCCGTGCATGCGCGCGCCCTTGGCCAGCGACTGGGTGATGTCGGAAGGGCTTGCCTGACCGTCGCTGGGCAGCCAAGAAGCGCCGACGAGGTCGCCGGTTTCCAGCAGCGGCCACATTTCCTTGACCTCGGTCGGCGACAGCAGATGCATGTCCATGCCGAAGCTCTTTGCCGTCGTTGCCAGCCGCTTATACTCGGTCCAGCGGTCGGCATTGGTGGCAAGCCGCAGGCAGCCGGTCATCTTCCAGCCGGTGGCAAGGCCGGTTTCGGCTTGCAGCCCTTTGTATAGATCGACCGAATATTTGAGCACCCGCGTGATCGACGCCGACGAGCGCAGCTGGCCGACCAGCCCGGCAGCATGCCAGGTCGAGCCCGAGGTCAGCTTGCCCTGTTCGAGCAGCACGATTTCGGCCTTGTGGTCGCGCGCCAGATGATAGGCCGTCGAACAGCCGATGATGCCACCGCCGATGACGACGATGCCGGCCTGGGCGGGCAAGGTCATGGCCGCATCCCGTATTTTGTCCTGTAGTTTTCCAGGGCGGCTTCGAGCCGCGCCAGGTTTTCGTCGGCGTAGGCGGCGTAGTCGACGCCGGGCGCATCGAGGTAGAGCTCGGAAACCATGCCCCACATCGCCTCGCGCAGCAGCGACGCGCATTGCATGGCGGCGTGCGAGCGCCGTATCGCTTCGTCCGGCTCCTTCATGAAGTAGGCGGTCAGGAAGGCGAAGGATTCCTCGTCGCTCATGCCGGCATTGGAAGCCGCGCCGGCAAGGTCGAACATCGCGGTGTTGAAGCCGGCATATTCGAAATCGATGAGCCATAGCCTGTGACCGTCATCGATTATGTTAGCCGGCAGAAGATCGTTGTGGCCGAAGACGATCGGCAGCAGTTTTTGCGCGCGCTCGAGCTCGTCCGCCAGCGTCAGCAGGCGTGGCAATTCGCCCAGCTTGCGGCTGCCGCCTTCCTCCAGCGTGCGCGCATAGTCGCGAATGACGTGGAATACCCAGAACATGAAGCCGGCGCCGGAGACATGACCGGGCATCTCCCGGTGGAAACCGCGCAGCAACGCGGCGACGCGGCCGAGATCGGCGCGCACGTCTTGCGCGACATAGGCCTTGGCGCCGAGATACTCCGTCACCATGACGCCGGGTCCGGTGTAGCGGACCGCCGGAGCGAAGCCTGCCGCGTGTGCTGCCCGCGCGGTCATCATCTCGCGCTCGCGAAAGACATGGTGGAACGGATAGTCCTGGCCGAGGCGAACGACATGCCGCCCGGCCGCGTCCTTGACCAGATAATTGGCATTGCTCAGGCCGCCCGGCAGCGGCGCAATGTCGATGCTGCCGGTCCAGCAAGGCAGCGCACGGATGCGGTCTTCGACAGTCACGATCTCGTCCAACATTGGGTCAATTTTCCACGCATGTCATGGCTGGCCAGCGATGACAATCGGACGGAGGAATGGAGGCAACACGAAGATCTCGTCGGTGCAGATCTCGGGATCGGTATCCCGCACCGCACCGACGAGCCCCTTTGTGCCGGGTTCTTCGACGCCGGCATCCGCCCCCGCGGATCCTAGATTTCGGTTCCCTCGCACCCGAGGATTTCCCAGGCGTTCAGGCAGGCGATTTTTCGTGCGGCTCAGCCGTCGGCCTCCGTTCCGGGCCTGTCACAGCGATAATGTCGCGCCAGGCTGGAGACGTTGTCAACGCGAAATTGTGGTGTTTTCTGCTTTTTTGCCCGAATGTTGCGAAATATGTTGGAGTAAGTGGCATTTATGCCGTAGAAACGGTCAATGGTGCAACAATTCGACCGGTTGGAACCGATGGGCCACTCGAAGCGGCATGGCGAAATCCTGCGCCTCCTCAAGGAGGAAGGCACCGTCACCATTGCCAGCCTGGCTGACCGGCTGGGCGTCTCGCTGGAGACGGTACGCCGCGATGTCAAGCCACTGACCAGCGATGGTTCCATCCTCAAGATGCATGGCGCCGTCGGCCTGCCGTCGATTGCCGGCGAAGCGCCGTTCGAGCGGCGCATGCGTGAGAACGCCGATGCCAAGCGGGCAATTGCCCGCATGGTCGCTGCCACCATCCGCGACGGCGAGTCGATCATGCTCGACACCGGCACGACCACGAGCTTCCTGGCCCGCGAGCTGCTCGGCCACCGGCGGCTGACGGTCGTCACCAATTCCTCCGACATCGCCCGCACGCTGGCCACCGTCAACGGCAACAAGGTCTATATGGCCGGCGGCGAGCTGCGCAGCGATTCCGGTGCTGCTTTCGGCGTCTCAGCCATCGAATTCGTCAGCCGCTTCTCCGTCAGCCACGCGGTGATTTCGACCGGCGCGGTCGATGCCATCACGGGTGTCATGGACTATGACCTCGAAGAGGCTGAGTTCGCCCGCATGGTGCTGTCGCGCGGCCAGCGTTCGCTTGTCGTCACCGACCACAGCAAATTCGGCCGGCAGGGTCTGGTTCAGGTCTGCGGCTTCGACGGCTTTTCCGAACTCGCGACCGACCGTCCGCCGCCGCATGACATCGCCGCCGCCCTTGCCCAGGCCGGCGCGCGGCTCAGCATTGCGGATGGCGGAAGCGAGGACTGAGCTCTATCGGGAGAACGGCACCAGCACCCACTTCCCAGCGCCGCCTCTGCCGTGTTTAGTCCGGCCATGGCTTTCACCATCCGCCAATTGCAGTTCTTCATCGCCGTCGCCGAGCAAGGCACGGTGTCGGGCGCCGCCCAGAATCTGTCGATCTCGCAATCCTCGGTCACCGAGGCGATCAAGGAGCTGGAGCACGATCTCGGCGTCGAGCTGTTCGAGCGCCACCCGCGCGGGCTGAACATCACCCACAAGGGCCACCAGTTCCTGCGCCATGCGAGGAAGATCCTTGCCGACGTTTCCGATGCGCGCCGCGCCTTCTTCGGCGAACAGATCGCGGCAAGCGGGCGGCTGCAACTTGGCGTCACCTCGCTGGTCGCCGGCTATGTGCTGTCCGATCTTCTTGCCCGCTACCGCCGCGCCTATCCGGGTGTCGAGGTCTCGGCGATCGAGGACAATGGCGACTATCTCGAGCACCTGTTGATCGGCGGCAAGCTCGACATTGCGGTCATGGTCACCTCGAACCTGCGCGACCGCACCGCGCTGCAGTCCGAAATCCTCGAAGTCTCGGCCTACCGGCTGTGGCTGCCGCTCGGCCATCCGTTGGCCGGTGCCGACATCATCGGCATCGGCGATATCGCCTCGGAACCGCTGATCATGCTGACCGTCGACGAGATCGAGGAGAATACCGGAAAGCTGCTGACGGCGATCGGCGCCAAACCGCACGTCGCATTCCGCACCCGCTCGGTCGAAGCGGTGCGCAGTCTCGTCGCCACCGGCGCCGGCGTGGCGCTGCTGCCGGACCTCGTCTACCGGCCATGGTCGCTGGAAGGCGACCGCATCGAATCGCGCGATATTTCGGGATCGTTGCCGGTCGTCCAGGTCGGCATGGTCTGGCGGCGCGGCTCCGGCCTGCCGCAGGCGGCGCGCGACTTCATCGGACTTGCCCAGTCGCAGCGCATGGTGCGCCAACGGCCCGAGAAGATCGGCCGGTGATGTATCGGAAAAACCGATATCGGCTTTCTGATAAATGAATTTGCGAAACCGGAAATTTCGCAGCACTTTTGAGCCAGGGAACAAAGCTGCCGCAGGAGCACGGCCCCTTAGAGCCGCGCATCCAACGTTTGAACGGGCGCATGACCTTTTCCGAAAACCGAAACCGGTTTCGAGGTCATGCAAAATGGGAGATCGACGATGAATTCATTGCTGAAATCATGCACTGCCTTGACGGTCGCGCTGACCTTCTCCGGCCAGGCCATCGCCCAGGTCAAGGAGCTGGGCAAGGGTGAAGGCGAGGTCAATATCGTCGCCTGGCCGGGCTATATCGAGCGCGGCGAAACCGACAAGGGCTATGATTGGGTCACCTCGTTCGAGAAGGAAACCGGCTGCAAGGTCAACGTCAAGAACGCCAACACCTCCGACGAGATGGTTTCGTTGATGAACGAAGGCGGTTTCGACCTTGTCACTGCCTCGGGCGACGCCTCGCTGCGCCTGGTTGCGGGCAAGCGCGTCCAGCCGATCAACACCGACCTCATCCCGAGCTGGAAGACGGTCGACGACCGGCTGAAGGATGCGCCCTGGTTCACCGTCGGCGGTGTCCATTACGGCGTGCCGTACCAATGGGGGCCGAATGTGCTGATGTACAACACCGAAGTGTTCAAGGAGGCGCCGAAGAGCTGGAACATCGTGTTCGAGGAAATGAAGCTACCCGACGGCAAGTCGAACAAGGGCCGCGTCCAGGCCTATGACGGGCCGATCCACATTGCTGATGCCGCCAACTACCTGATGGCCCACAAGCCGGAGCTCGGCATCAAGGATCCGTACGAACTGACTGAGGACCAGTACAAGGCTGCGCTCGACCTGCTGCGCGTCCAGCGTACGCTGGTCGGACGCTACTGGCATGACGCTGCCATCCAGGTCGACGATTTCCAGAACGAAGGCGTCGTCGCCTCCGGTTCATGGCCCTATCAGGTCAACACGCTGATCGCGGCCAAGAAGCCGGTCGCCTCGACCATTCCCGAGGAGGGCGTCACCGGCTGGGCCGACACCACCATGATGGAGGCCGATGCGGCCCACCCGAACTGCGCCTACATGTGGATTGAGCATTCGCTGTCGCCGAAAGTGCAGGGCGACGTCTCCGCCTGGTTCGGCTCGCTGCCGGTGGTGCCCGCCGCCTGCAAGGGCAACGAACTGCTCGGCGAAGAGGGCTGCAAGACCAACGGCTACGACAATTTCGACAAGATCAAGTTCTGGAAGACGCCGGTCTCGAAATGCGCCACCCAGAACGACCAGTGCGTGCCCTATTACCGCTGGGTGTCGGACTATATCGGCGTCATCGGCGGACGGTGAGTTCGTCTCACCTACGAAGCTCGGCGCTGCCCCTCACCCTTACCCTCTCCCCGTGAAGAACGGGGGGTCGCCAGCGTTGGAGCGCCTCCCTTCTCCCCGTCCACTACGGGAGAAGGTACCGGCAGGCGGATGAGGGGCAGCGCTACCCTGAATTTGATGAGCCTGACAGATCAGGACAACCCATGACCCCCGCCGTTTCTTTCCAAAAAGTCTCCCGCCATTTCGGCAGCGTGCGTGCCGTCGACGCGGTCGATCTCGACATCGTGCCGGGCGAGTTCTTCGCCATGCTCGGGCCATCCGGCTCGGGCAAGACGACGTGCCTGCGCCTCATCGCCGGGTTCGAGCAGCCGACGGCGGGCTCGATCTCGATCTTCGGCGAACGCGCCGAGGGCGTGCCGCCCTATCGCCGCAACGTCAACACCGTGTTCCAGGATTATGCGCTGTTCCCGCATCTCAACGTGCTCGACAACGTCGCCTATGGGCTGATGGTCAAGGGCGTAGGCAGACCGGAGCGGCAAAAGGCGGCGGAAGAAGCGCTGGCGCTGGTGCGGCTTCCCGGCTACGGCGCGCGTCGCCCTGGCCAGCTTTCCGGCGGCCAGCGCCAGCGCGTCGCGCTCGCCCGTGCGCTGGTCAACCAGCCCAAGGTGCTGTTGCTCGACGAGCCGCTCGGCGCGCTCGACCTCAAGCTTCGCGAGAACATGCAGGAGGAGTTGAAATCGCTGCAGAAGGCGCTCGGCATCACCTTCGTGTTCGTCACCCATGACCAGGGCGAGGCGCTGTCGATGGCCGATCGCGTCGCCGTCTTCAACGACGGCAAGATCATGCAGATCGGCACGCCGGAAGACATCTACCAGCGCCCCAAGACCCGCTTCGTCGCCGATTTCGTCGGCTCGTCCAACGTACTGCCGCCGGATTTCGTCCAGCGCTATGCCGGCCAGCATCGCTGGGGCAGCCTGCGCCCTGAATCCATTCGCATCGGCCGGGCGGCCAAGGGCGACGGCGTTGCGGCTCGCCTGGTGTCGACCAACTATCTCGGCGCGACGATAAGACTGGCGCTCGATGCCGAAGGCTTGCGGCTGCATGCCATCGTGCCGGCGGGTGCTGCCTTGCCCCGGGAAGGCGAGGCGGTGGTGCTCACCTTCAACCGCGAGCATTTGCATCTGATGGACGAGCTGGGATGAGCCTGGACGCCGCCATGCCGCGGGCCACGACCCCCGCCATCCTGCCGGGAAGCGGCGGCCTGCGCGGCGCGCTCTCCGACCTCTTCTGGCGCCGGCCCCAACTCCTGCTTCTGCTCATGCTGCTGCCGCCGGTTCTTTGGCTCGGCATCGTCTATATCGGCTCGCTGTTCGCGCTGCTTTTGCAGAGCTTCTTCTCGATCGACGAGTTCTCCGGCCTCATCAACCGCGAGTTCACGCTGAAGACTTATGGCGACCTGCTGCAGGCCGCCAATCTCGACATCATCCTGCGCACGGTAACGATGGCGGCGCTGGTGACGTTTGCGTCGGCGGTCATTGCCTTTCCCATCGCCTATTACGCGGCGCGCTATGCGCGCGGCCGTTGGAAGGCGTTGTTTTATCTCGGCGTCATGCTGCCGCTGTGGTCGAGCTACCTGGTCAAGATCTATGCCTGGAAGCTGATCCTCGCCAAGGAAGGCATCCTGACGTGGCTGCTGACCAAATTGCATCTTCTGTGGCTGCTTGATGCCTGGCTGTCGCTGCCGATCGTCGGCGGCAACTCGCTGTCGGTATCGTCCACCGGCACCTTCATCGTCTTTGTCTATGTCTGGCTGCCGTTCATGATCCTGCCGGTGCAGGCGGCCCTCGAGCGCGTGCCGGGCAATCTGGTCGAGGCTTCTTCCGATCTCGGCGCGTCACCCGGCCAGACCTTCCGCAACGTGCTGTTCCCGCTGGCATTGCCGGGTATCGTCGCCGGTTCGATCTTCACCTTCTCGCTGACGCTCGGCGACTACATCATTCCGCAGATCATCGGCACCTCGCGGCTGTTCATCGGCCAGGCCGTCTATTCGCAGCAGGGCACCGCCGGCAACATCCCGCTCGCCGCCGCCTTCACTGTGGTGCCGATCGTCATCATGGGCTTCTATCTCTGGGGCGCCAAGCGCATGGGGGCCTTCGATGCGCTCTGACCGCGGCCAATCCGCGCCGATCGGCCTGAAGCTCGCTGCCACCGGGGGCCTGCTTTTCCTGCACCTGCCGATTCTGCTGATCTTCGTCTATGCCTTCACCACCGAGGAGAAGAGCTTCGTCTGGCCGCCGCCGGGCCTGACCACGCAATGGTTCGCCGTCACCTGGAACCGCCCCGACGTCTGGCAGGCGCTGTCGCTGTCTGTACGGGTCGCGGCGATCTCGACCGCCATCGCGCTGGTCCTCGGCACGCTCTGCGCCGCCGCCGTGTCCCGCACAAAATTCTTTGGCCGCGAAACCATATCGCTGCTGGTCATCCTGCCGATCGCGTTGCCCGGCATCATCACCGGCATTGCGCTGCGCTCGGCCTTCGCGCTGGCCGAAATCCCGTTCTCGTTCTGGACGATCGTCCTCGGCCACGCCACCTTCTGCGTGGTCGTCGTCTACAACAATGCGGTCGCCCGTTTCCGCCGCACGTCCGGCTCGATGATCGAGGCGTCGATGGATCTCGGCGCCGACGGTTTCCAGACCTTTCGGCATGTCGTGCTGCCCAACATCGCAACCGCGCTGCTGGCCGGCGGCATGCTTGCCTTTGCGCTGTCCTTCGACGAGGTCATCGTCACCACCTTCACCGCCGGCCAGCAGCAGACGGTGCCGATCTGGATGCTCGAAGAGTTGATCCGTCCGCGCCAGCGTCCGGTCACCAATGTCGTGGCCATGGTGGTGGTGCTGGTGACGCTGCTTCCCATCCTCGCTGCCTATTACCTGACCCGCGACGGCGACCAGATCGCCGGTTCGGGCAAATGATCTCGTTCATAAGGGAGAGACTTCCATGGACACGCAGATGCTGATCGGCTCGAAATTCGAAAAAGGCACCGAGACCGAGGAACCGATCCTCAACCCGAAGACCGGGGCGAGCATCCTCAATCTGCCCGAGGCCAGCCCGGCGCAGATCGAGGCGGCGGTGCTTGCCGCCGAAAAAGCCTTCGTCACCTGGTCCCGCACAACGCCGGCGCAGCGCGCCGGCTATCTCCTGAAGATCGCCGATCGCATCGAGGCCGCGGCACAGGATTTCGCGGCGCTCGAGGCGCTGAACTGCGGCAAGCCGATCAATGCCGTGCTTAATGACGAGATCCCGGCGATCGTCGACTGCTATCGCTTCTTTGCCGGTGCGGTCCGCTCGATGCCCGGCCAGGTCGCCGGCGAATACATTCCCGGCCACACCTCGATGGTCCGCCGCGACGCCATCGGCGTTGTCGCGTCGATTGCGCCGTGGAACTATCCGCTGATGATGATGGCCTGGAAGCTGGCGCCGGCGATTGCCGGCGGCAACACCGTCGTCTTCAAGCCGTCGGAACAGACGCCGCTGACCGCGCTGAAGCTTGCGAAAATCCTTGCCGAGATCCTGCCGGAAGGCGTCGTCAACGTCGTGCTCGGCCGCGGCGACAGTGTCGGCAACACGCTGATCAACCACCCGAAGGTCAACATGATCTCGATCACCGGCGACGTCGCCACTGGCAAGAAGGTGCTGCAGGCCGCCGCCAAATCGGTCAAGCGCACACATCTCGAGCTCGGTGGCAAGGCGCCCGTCATCGTCTTCGACGACGCCGATCTCGGTGCAGTGGTCAACGGTCTGCGCGCCTTCGGCTATTACAATGCCGGCCAGGACTGCACCGCCGCCTGCCGCATCTATGCCGGCAAGAAGATCTACGACAAGCTTGTCGCCGACCTCTCCGCTGCGGTCTCGACCATCAAGTATGATCGCCCCGACGATACCGAGAACGAGATCGGCCCGCTGATTTCGCGTCGCCAGCGTGATCGCGTCTCGAGCTTCGTCGAGCGCGCGTCTGAGCTCAAGCACATCGAGATCACCACGGGCGGCAAGCCGGGCGAGGGCTCCGGCTTCTTCTACCAGCCGACCGTCGTCGCCGGCGCGCTGCAGGAAGACGAGATCGTGCGCCGCGAAGTGTTCGGCCCGGTGGTTTCGGTCACCCGTTTTTCCGAAGTCGACGAGGCGGTGAACTGGGCCAATGACTCTGACTATGGCCTGGCGTCATCGGTGTGGACCAAGGACGTTTCGCGCGCCATGGCGACGGCCGCCCGCCTGCAATATGGCTGCACCTGGATCAACACCCACTTCATGCTGACAAACGAGATGCCGCATGGCGGGTTGAAACAATCCGGCTACGGCAAGGACATGTCGCTCTATGCGCTGGAGGATTATACAGCCGTCCGCCACGTCATGATTGCGCACGGGTAGGGTCCAGATGCGGGAGAAGGTGGCCTGAAGGCCGGAAGTGGCGGCGCGACTATTCTTCCGCCTCGTCCGTCCCGTCCGCCGCCGGCGCCACCAGCAGCACGGTGGCGCCGAGGAGCGCGGCGATGAAGGAGCCGGCGAGGATGCCGACCTTGACCGCGTCCTGCAGAGCGACGTCGCTGGCGAAGGCGAGCAGGCCGATGAACAGGCTCATGGTGAAGCCGATGCCGCAGAGCAGCGAAATGCCGATCATGTGCAGCCAGCCGGCATTGACCGGCAGATCGGCGAAGCCGAGCCGGATGGCAAGCGCAGAAGACCCGAACACGCCGACCAGCTTGCCGGCGACGAGGCCGGCGGCGACGCCGAGCGTCAGCGGCTCGGCCAGGGCGGCAGCGCTGAGACCGCCGAGCGAGACGCCGGCGTTGGCAAAGCCGAAAATCGGAATGACGAAAAAGGCGACGACTTTGTGCAGGCCGTGTTCGAGCCGGTGCAGCGGCGAATGGTCGAGATCGTGGCCGCTGCCCAGCGATATCTTCAATGGAATGGTGAGGGCCAGCGCGACGCCGGCAAGCGTCGCATGGACGCCCGATTTGAGCACCAAAACCCACAGAACGATGCCGAGCAAGACGTACGGCAGCAACGTCAGCACCCGCATGCGGTTGAGCACCACCAGCAGCGCGATGACCGAGAAGGCGGCGCCGAGATAGGCGAGCGACAGGCCGCTGGTATAGAACACCGCAATGATGAGCACGGCGCCGAGATCGTCGATGATGGCGAGCGCGGTGAGGAATATCTTCAGCGAGCCCGGCACGCGGCTGCCGAGCAGCGACAGCACTCCGAGCGCAAAGGCGATATCGGTGGCGGTCGGGATCGCCCAGCCGGACAGAGCGGCCGGATCGTTGCGGTTGATGGCGACGTAGACCAGTGCCGGCACCGCCATGCCGCCGGCGGCGGCGATGCCGGGCAGCACGCGGCGCGGCCAAGTCGAGAGCTGGCCGTCGAGCATCTCGCGCTTGATCTCGAGGCCGACCAGCAGGAAGAACACCGCCATCAGGCCGTCATTGATCCAGTGCGAGACGCTGAGCGGTCCGAGATAGGCGTGGAGGGCGGAGAAATAAGCCTCGCCCAGCGGCGAATTGGCGACGATCAGGGCCAGCGCCGCCGCAGCCATCAGGATGAGGCCGCCGGCCGCCTCGCTGTCGAGGAATTCGCGGAGCATGGAGACCAGCCGCTTTTCGTCCTGCATGTCGCCTCCGTCGTATCAGCGGCAAGGTCCGACACCGCCAAGCGATGATGCGCAAACAGCGCTGGCCGGGCAAGCCTGCAGTCAGAGCCTTTTAGCGCGGCGCGCGCTTGGCGAGGATACGCTGCAGCGTGCGGCGATGCATGTTCAGCCGGCGCGCGGTTTCCGAGACGTTGCGGTCGCACATTTCATAGACGCGCTGGATGTGCTCCCAGCGTACCCGGTCGGCCGACATCGGATTTTCGGGCGGTGCTGCGCGTTCGCCCGCCGTGCGGGTCAGGGCTGCAAAGATGTCGTCGGCGTCGGCCGGCTTCGACAGATAGTCGATAGCGCCGAGCTTCACCGCCGTCACCGCGGTGGCGATGTTGCCGTAGCCGGTGAGGATGATGGCGCGGGCATCGTCGCGCTTCTCGCGGATCGCGGCGACGACGTCGAGGCCGTTGCCGTCGGCCAGCCGCATGTCGACCACCGCATAGGCCGGCGGATTGGCGCGCGCCTTGGCAACCGCTTCCTCGACGCTCTCTGCCGTCTCGACGACAAAACCCCTGGTTTCCATGGCGCGGGCAAGCCGCGTCAGGAACGGCTTGTCGTCGTCGACGATCAGCAGCGAGGTGTCCTCGCCTTCGACCATTGCGCCAATCGTTTCGTCAGTACTCATCGTGCTGAAAATCCTGCTGCCTGATTTTTACGCAAATATAGTTTCGCAACGCTATTGTCCAATTTAGGCCGTGTCGAACATGGTGGCCGAAGCCTGCTCGGGATTGAGGAAGACGCTGCGCGGCCACGATATCTGCACGATAGCGCCCTCGCCGGGCTCGCTCGAATTGCGGAAATCGAGCGTCGCGCCGGAGCGTTCGAGCAAGGTCTTGGCGATGAATAGGCCGAGGCCGAGGCCGCCGCCGGCTTCGGTGCCTTGTCGCGTTGACATATAGGGTTCGCCGATGCGGTCGATGATCTCGGGCGGAAAGCCCGGCCCGTCGTCGATGATCGTGAAGCTGACAACGGCCTCGTTCCAGCTCCAGCGCACGGTGACATTCTTGTGGGCGAAGTCGACGGCGTTCTCGACCAGATTGCCGAGGCCGTAGATGACGCCGGGATTGCGCCGGCCCACCGGTTCCGGGCCGATGCGCTCGCCCGGCCGAAGCTTAATCGAGATGCCGAAATCGCGGTGCGGTGCCGTCACTTCCTCGACCAGTGAGGTCAGCGGCAGGCGCGAGAGATGCACCTCGCTCTCGGAGGACAGGCTGGTCAGGCGCTTCAGGATTTCGCGGCAGCGCTCGCTCTGCGAACGCAGCAGCTTCACGTCCTCGCCGTATTTGGGATCTTCGCCAAGCGCCTTCTCCATCTCCTTGGCGACAAGCGCGATCGTGGCGAGCGGCGTGCCGAGCTCGTGCGCGGCGGCGGCGGCGAGGCCGTCGAGGGCCGAGAGATGTTGCTCTCGCTGCAGCACCAGTTCGGTGGCGGCAAGCGCGTTGGCAAGCAGCCGCGCCTCCTCGGCCACCCGGAAGGCATAGATCGCGGTAAAGGCGATGGAGCAGAACACCGCCATCCACATGCCGGCGACATAAATGAACGGCATCGCCAATGGCGCGCCCTCATGCCAGGGCAGCGGCAGGTGGTAAAAGACCAGCAGCGTCGCCGCCACGATCACCAGCGCGCCGAGCATGGCGGTCAGCCGTAGCGGCAGCGACGTCGCCGAGACGACGACGGGCACGGTCATCAGCAGCGAAAACGGATTGGTGAGGCCGCCGGTCATGTAGAGCAGGCCGGCAAGCTGCAGGCTGTCGAAGGTCAGGATGGCAAAGGCCGAGGGCGGGGTAAGCCGATGCGCCGCCGGATAGCGGAAGGTCAGCAAAAGGTTCATCCAGGCCGAACAAGCGATCAGCGCAAAACACATGCTGACCGGCAGCGGAAATTTCAGCCCGTAAGCGACGACAAGCACGGTCAGGCTCTGGCCGACGATGGCAAGCCAGCGCAACCTGATCAGCGTGTTGAGGCGCAGCCGCTGGCTTTGCTGGAAGTCGGGTGCGTGCAGGATGTTTATCATGGCCAATGATTATAGAGGGGAAACAGCCGGAGGTCTTTTCCGAAAAAGCGCCGAAGCTGGCCTTCCGTTCGGGATAACAGTCCGGGAATCATTAGGTACCGCGCGGTTTGGCGCGGCTCGTTGCGGCGGCGAGAAGCGGGTTCTCCGGCCAGACATGCCTGGGATAGCGGCCGCGCATGTCTGTCCGCACATCGGCCCAGGAGCCGCGCCAGAACCCGGGCAGGTCGCGCGTCGTCTGGATCGGCCGGCGCGCCGGTGACAGCAATTCGAGCGTCAGCGGCACAGTGCCGTTGGCGATCGCGGGATGCCGGTCGAGGCCGAACAGCTCCTGCACGCGGATTGCCAGTACCGGCCATTCGCCGTCATAGCGGATCGGCAGCCGACTGCCCGACGGCGCGTCGAAATGGGTCGGCGCCAATGTGTCGATCTTGCGCTGCAATTCGTGCGGTACCAGCGTCATCAGGCCTTGCGAAAGCACGCTGGGATCGATCGCGGCAAAGGATGCGGCGCCGGAAAGGAACGGCAGCAGCCAGTCGTCGAGGCGCTCGACGAGCGCCGCATCGGAGACATCGGGCCATGGCGCACCGAGGCCGCGATGCAGCCAGCCGAGCCGCTGCCGCAACGTCTCCGCTTCCCTGCTCCACGGCAGCAGCGACAGGCCGTGTTCGCGCAAGGCGTCGAGAATGGCGCTGTCTGCGTCGGCACCGGTCGGCGCCGGCAGCATGCGTTCGGACAACGTGATGGCGCCGAGCCGAGCCGTTTCGCGCACCCGCACCGCGCGCCTATCGCGGTCGAAGCTCACCTCGCGGCGAGTCTCGATCTTTTCCGCCAGCGCGGTGCGGATGTCGGCCTCGTCGAGCGCCGCCGCCGCGGTGATGCGGGCGTTCTGCGCCTTACCCTGCAGATCGGCGACGACGAGCCAGGTCTCGCCGGCCAGCGGGTCGGAGGCGTCGAGCATGGCGCCGGAGCCGTTGGCAAGCACGAAGCGGCCACGCTCGCCGCGCGCTTTAGCGACCCGGTCCGGCCAGGCATGGATGAGGAGAGCGCCGGCGGTGCTGCCCTCTCCCTTGAGGGGAGGGTCGATCCGCGTAGCGGACCGGGGTGGGGTCGGTTCGGGCACGCCATCGGCGACCCCGCCGCGTCTCCCTCGTCTCGCTGCGCTCGGCTCGCTCGCCGACCCTCCCGTCGAGGGGGAGGGTGAAGCCTGCTTTGCCAACCTCTCGGCCAGCTGCCGGGCAGCGGTGGCACGCGGCGATCTTTCGGCATGAAAGCGCATCAGCCGCCGTTCGAGATCGGCACCATCGCCGCCAAGGCCGCGCTCGGTGAGCAGCATGGCCAGCATCGCCGCCTCGAGCGCCTGGCCGGTCCTTGCCGCCTCGGCGACCATGTGGGCGAGCCGGACCGGCAGAGCCAGCTTGCGCATCGCGGCACCGGCCTCCGTCAAGCGCCCTGCCGCATCGACGGCATCGAGCGCGCGCAGCAGCGCCCTTGCCTCGTTGAGCGCCGGAGCCGGCGGGGGGTCGAGGAAGGACAGGCTCGTCGGATCGGCAACGCCGAACGCCGCGCAATCGAGCAACAGGCCGGAGAGATCGGCTTCGAGGATTTCCGGTGGCGTGAAGGCCGGCAGTGCCGCTGTCTGCTCGGCCCGCCACAGCCGGATAGCGACGCCCGGCTGTGTGCGCCCGGCCCGGCCGGCACGCTGGTCGGCGGAAGCGCGGGAAGCACGCACCGTCTCCAGCCGCGTCAGGCCGCTGGCCGGCTCATAGCGCGGCAGCCGCGACAGGCCGGAATCGATGACGACGCGCACGCCGTCGATGGTGATGGAGGTTTCGGCGATCGACGTCGCCAGCACGACCTTGCGACGGCCGGGCGGCGCCGGCTTGATCGCTGCGTCCTGCGTCCTGTTGTCGAGCATGCCGTAGAGCGGCACGATGTCGGTGTCGGCGCCGACCTTGCCCGCCAGCCGCTCGGCGGTGCGCTCGATCTCGCGCTGGCCGGGCAGGAAGACAAGCACGCTGCCCTCCTCCCCGGCAAGCGCCGAGCGGATCACCCTGGCCATGGCATCCTCGATGGTGACGCCGGCCGGCCGCTCGTCATAGCGGATGTCGACCGGAAAGGCGCGGCCTGCGCTCTCGATCACCGGCGCGCCGGAAAGCAATTTTGCGACACGCGCGCCATCGAGCGTCGCTGACATGACCAGCAATCTGAGGTCGGGCCTCAGCGCACCCTGCACGTCGAGCGCCAGCGCCAGCCCGAAATCACCGTCGAGCGAACGTTCGTGGAACTCGTCGAACAACACCGCCGAGACACCAGGCAGCTCGGGATCGTCGAGGATCATGCGGGACAACACGCCTTCGGTGACGACGACGATCCTGGTCTTCGCGGAAGTCCGGTTTTCCATGCGCATGGCATAGCCGACGGTTTCACCGGGCTCTTCGCCAAGCAGTTCGGCCATGCGGCGGGCGGCAGCGCGGGCGGCGAGGCGGCGCGGCTCGAGCAGGATGATCTTTCCGGCGCCGAGCCATTGCGCATCGAGCAGCGTCAGCGGAACCAGCGTCGTCTTGCCGGCGCCGGGCGGAGCCACCAGCACGGCGCTGTTACCATGGCTCAGCGCTTCATTGAGCGCCGGCAAGACCGCGGAGACCGGCAGGTCCGGCAAAGGTTTTGTCGTCATTGTCCTATGATGTGCAGCCAGTTGGCAGCGATCGCATATCAGCGGTGGCGGTCGCCGCGCAACCTTGGTACCAGCTCAAAGTCGGGTCCGCGAAAAAGGGTTCCAGCGCACCGTGCCAAGCCGCACCTCCTCGCGCACCATCGTCAGCAGGCCCGAGCCGCCGACCACGGCGAGCCCGACCAGCGACAGAAAATCGGGATATTCCCTGAAGAACAGCGCGCCCAGAACCACCGCCCAGACGATTTGCGAATAATGCGTTGGCGCGATGCGGTTGGCCGGCGCGTATTTGACCGCCAGCAGATGCAGCAACTGACCGCCGGCGGTAAAGGCGCCGGCCAGCACCAGCCACGCCCATTGCCTGCCATCCGGCAGCGAGAACGAGGTAGCCGCCGCACCGACGCCGTTGAAGAGCAGGCCGTAGCCGATCAGCACGCCGAGCATCGTCGTGCGCTTTTCCTGCGCGGCGAGCGAACGCATCAGGATGACATTGGTGGCGGCCAGGAAGGCGATGATGAACGCCGCCAGATGACCAAGATGCAACTCGCGAAACCCAGGCCTGACGACCAGCATCACCCCGGCAAAGCCAGCGACGACCGCCAGCCACCGCCATGGGCCGACCTTCTCTTTGAGGACGAGCGTGGCCAGGATGGTGACGAACAGCGGCGCCAGGAAGATCAGCGCATAGACTTCCGCCAGCGGGATGGTGGTGAAGGCGTAGACGCTGAGCACGCCGGAGGCGATGCCGGCCCAGGCGCGGGCCTGTACCGCCCAAGGCCGTGTCGTGCGCCAGAAATCGCGCCAACGCTCGCCTGGCGGCCTGGCAAAGAGCAGAAAGCAGCCGGCAAACAATGTCGAGAAGAAGCCGATCTCGAAGACGTTGAACTGCCCGCCCAGGCTTTTGACAACCGCGTCGCTGCACGAATAGCTTGCATAGGCGATGAGAGCGAGCAGAATTCCGTTGGGCACGTTTTCCATTTCCGGGAGGGATGAGAGTGAAGATATTGGCGCTTGGCGCGCATCCGGACGACATCGAGATCTTCATGTTCGGTACGATGGCCGCCTATGCCGCGCAAGGCGCAGAACTCTTTTTTGCCGTAGCCACGGATGGCGCCAGGGGCGGCTACGGCGATCCGGCCGCGCTTGCCCGCACGCGCCGCAAAGAGGCGACGGCGGCGGCCGGTCTGCTTGGCGTGACGCCGCGCTTCATCCATTTTCCCGATGGCGCGCTGGTGGCGGACGCCGCCCTGATCGGGGCGCTGAGAGCACTGATCGGCGAGATAGGGCCGGATCTGGCGATTACCCATGCGCCGAACGACTATCATGGCGACCACCGCGCGCTGTCGGACGGCGTGCGCATCGCCGCGTCATTCTCGGTGCCGGTACTGCATGCCGACACGCTCGGCGGCACCGGGTTTTCGCCGACGCATTACGTCGATACCTCCAGGCATTTCGATCTCAAGGCGGAGGCGATCCGGGCGCATCAGTCGCAGGATCCCGAGCGTTTCGTCAATGCGGCGCGCACGCTGAACGCCTTTCGCGCCGGCCAGTGCAACGGCCCAGCCGGAGCGTTCGCGGAGGCCTTCCGCTTCGAGCCGGTCTTCCCCTTCGCCGACATCCGCGCCCTGCTGCCGCCGCCCCCAGCGATCCGTCCGGTGACGGTCAGCAACAAGACGGTGACCTAGGCGGGCGCCGCAACTCCGACATTGCTCCCCGATTCGACATGCTGCGGTGCAGCAACGAATTCGCTTGCCTTGTTTAGTAAAAATTGCATCACTAAACAAATTACTAAACATCCGACGTGTTGCCGCGCCGTTGTGTTTAGGCCCCGGAGGAGGGGTTTAGCGGGCTCTTGAAACCGTCATCCGGACGCGTTTCGCAAATGGGAGGAAGGCATGAAATCGACCTTGAAACTGGCGTTGGGACTGGCATCGACACTCCTCGCGTCGACAGCCGTTTCGAACGTCGCGCAGGCAGAAGATCTGACGCTTTGCTGGGCAGCCTGGGACCCGGCTAACGCGCTCGTGGAATTGTCCAAGGACTTCACCAAGGAAACCGGCATCGGCATGAAATTCGAATTCGTGCCGTGGACCAACTATGCCGACCGCTTTCTCAACGAGCTGAATTCGCACGGCAAGCTGTGCGACATGATCATCGGCGACAGCCAGTGGATCGGCGGCGCCGCCGAGAACGGCCATTACGTCAAGCTGAACGACTTCTTCGACAAGGAGAAGATCAGCATGGACGATTTCGTGCCGGCGACTGTCGTCGGCTACTCGGAATGGCCGAAGAACTCGCCGAATTACTGGGCGCTGCCGGCTATGGGCGACGTCGTCGGCTGGACCTATCGCAAGGACTGGTTCTCCAAGCCGGAACTGCAGAAGGAATTCAAGGAGAAATACGGTTGGGATCTCGGCCCGCCGACAACCTTCGACCAGCTGAGGCAGATCGCCGAATTCTTCCAGAAGCGCGAGATCGACGGCAAGACCGTCTATGGCGCGTCGATCTACACCGAGCGCGGCTCGGAAGGTATCACCATGGGTGCCATGGACGTACTCTACAGCTTCGGCTTCCAGTATGAAAATCCGAAAAAGCCCTACGAGATGGAAGGTTTCGTCAACTCCGATAAATCGGTGAAGGGCTTGGAGTTCTACAAGGCGCTCTATGATTGCTGCACCCCTCCCGGCGCCTCGAACAGCTACATGGGCGAAGGCGTCGACGCCTTCAAATCCGGCCAGGTGGCGATGCACATGAACTTCGCCTTCACCTGGCCAGGCCTGCAGAAGGACGAAAATGTCGGCGGCGACAAGATCGGCTATTTCGTCAATCCCAAGGGTCCCGACGGCGACCAGTTCGCCCAGCTCGGCGGCCAGGGCATCTCGGTGGTCTCCTATTCCGACAAGCAGGAAGCCGCGCTCAAATACATCAAATGGTTCGCCAACAAGGACGTGCAGTCCAAATGGTGGTCGCTCGGCGGCTATTCCTGCCTCAACGCGGTCGTCAAGGACCCGGGCTTCCCGGCCAGCCAGCCTTATGCGCAGACCTTCCTCGACTCTATGGCCATCGTGAAGGATTTCTGGGCCGAGCCGAGCTACGCACCGCTGCTGCAGGCATCGCAGAAGCGCTTCCACGACTATGTCGTTGCCGGGCAAGGCTCGGCCAAGGACGCGCTCGACGGCCTCGTCAAGGACTGGACCGAGGTCTTCCAGGACGATGGCAAGATGTAATCGGATGTAACCGGCTCCTCCCGAGCCCATGACCGAACCGTCCCGTGCCGCCCTTGGCACGGGACACAGTTCAGATAAATTCCATTCTCGAGACGATCCAAGTGACCGAAGCAGGACTGACTATGCTCAATCGGACGGCGGACAGCGTTGCCCGGGCTACGCCTGAGCCGTTGGCCCGCAAGGTCCGGGGCATCAGCGACAAGGGCCTCGCCTGGCTGTTCATCTCGCCGACGATCCTGTTGCTTCTCGCCATCAATATCTTCCCGCTGTTCTGGGCGATCTATCTGTCCTTCACCAACTTTCGCGCCAATCGCCCCAACGAGGTGGTGAAGAACCTTGGGCTGGCCAACTACAAGCGCATCCTCGCTGACCAGGACATCTGGATCGCCATGCAGACGACGGCGCATTTCGTGTTCTGGACCATCCTGCTGCAGACGCTGATCGGCTTCACGCTGGCCTGGCTGATCGACCGTAAGTTTCGTGGCCACGCCTTCTGGACGACCATCATCCTGGTGCCGATGATGCTGTCGCCGGCGGTGGTCGGTAATTTCTGGCGCTTCCTCTACGAGCCACAGATCGGGCTGTTCGCCTACGCCGTTTCGTTCGTCACCGGCATTCCGGCAACCGAGATCAGCATGCTGTCCAACGTCTCGCTGGCGCCATGGTCGATCATCATCGTCGATACCTGGATGTGGACTCCCTACGTGATGCTGATCTGCCTCGCCGGCCTGCGCTCGATCCCCGAATACATCTACGAAGCGGCCGAGGTCGACCGCGCCTCCAACTGGCGGCAGTTCTGGTCGATCACGCTGCCGATGGCGCTGCCCTTCATCATGCTGGCGGTGTTGTTTCGCGGAATCGAGAACTTCAAGATGTTCGACATGGTCAATTTGCTCACCGGCGGCGGGCCGGGATCGACCACCGAAGTGGCCTCGATCACGCTGAAGCGGCAGGCCTTCGAAAGCTGGCGGACGGGCTATTCCTCGGCCTTCGCCATCATCCTGTTCGTCGCGGTGTTCGGCCTGGCGAACATCTACGTCAAGGCGCTCAACAAGGTGAAGCAGAGATGAGCCTGACGTCAGCCCATTCGGTCGTCGCACCCTCGGCCACGTCGAAGCGCGTCGCCGGCACGATTATCGTGGCCTACGCGCTGATCTCGATCGTACCGCTGCTGTGGATCTTCGCGACAAGCTTCAAGACGCCGCCGGATTCGATTGCCTATCCGCCGAAGATCCTGTTCCAGCCCAGCGTTGAGGGCTACTGTAACCTGTTCACGACGCGGACAAGGCAGACGCCGGAATACATCAACTCGCTGGGGCCGGCGACGGGCCTTTGCGACGAGACGGTGCGCAAGCGCAACATGGTGATCGCCGGCCCCTCGAACTTCATGCCGCGCTTCGTCAATTCGCTGATCATCGCCTTCGGCTCAACCTTTTGCGCAGTGTTCCTCGGCACGCTGTCGGCCTACGGTTTTTCGCGCTTCAAAGTGCCGCTCGCCGACGACCTTTTGTTCTTCATCCTGTCGACGCGGATGATGCCGCCGATCGCGGTCGCGATTCCCATCTACCTGATGTATCGCGAGCTTGGCCTGTCGGACACGGCTCTCGGCATGATCCTGCTCTATACGGCGGTTAACGTGTCGTTGGCAGTGTGGCTGCTGAAAGGCTTCATCGACGAGATCCCGCGCGAATATGAAGAAGCGGCGATGATCGACGGCTACACCAGGCTGCAGGCGTTCTGGCGCACGGTACTGCCGCAGGCGACCACCGGTATTGCCGCAACCGCCATTTTCTGTCTGATCTTTGCCTGGAACGAATATGCCTTCGCTGCGCTACTGACCTCGGGCACGGCGCAGACCGCGCCGCCCTTCATCCCGACCATCATCGGCGAAGGCGGCCAGGACTGGCCGGCGGTCGCGGCCGGCACAACGATCTTCCTGGTGCCGATCCTGGTCTTCACCATCCTGCTTCGCAAGCAATTGCTGCGCGGCATCACCTTCGGCGCGGTGCGCAAATGAGCATGACCGCAAAACGCAAATCGCGCTGGCCCGTTTGGGCCAGGCGCGGGCTGATGGAAAACGTCGCCACGGCGATCATCGCCATCGGCTTCCTGATGCTGTTCCAGCCCTTCGCGCTGGCGCTCTACACCTATTCCTTCATCACCATGCTGGCCGGCACGGCGATGTTCATCATCGTCTCGAAATTTCCGGAGTAGACGATGGCCGAGATCAGGGTCGAACATCTGAGAAAGGCATTCGGCGATTTCGTCGCCGTGCAGGATTCCAACTTCGTCGTCGAGGACGGCGAATTCTTCGTCATGCTAGGGCCGTCGGGCTGCGGCAAGACGACGACGCTTCGTATGATCGCCGGGCTCGAACTGCCGACCGGCGGCAAGATCCTGCTTGGCGGCGAGGACGTCACCATGCGGCGTGCCCGCGAGCGCGACATCGCCTTCGTATTCCAGCTGTTCGCGCTCTATCCGCACATGAATGTGAGGAAGAACATCGGCTTTCCGTTGCTGGCGCAAGGCATGCCAGGCGCTGAAATCCGGGCCAGGGTGGAAGAGACGGCGAAGCTTTTGCGGATCGACCATCTGCTCAACAAATCCGTCTCCGGGCTTGCCGGCGGCGACCGCCAGCGCGTAGCGCTCGGCCGCGCCATCGTGCGGCGGCCAAAGTGTTTCCTGATGGACGAGCCGCTCGGCACGCTCGACACCGAATTCCGCGACCTGATGGTCCATGAGCTGCGCGACCTGCACAACCGCATCCACGCCACCACCGTCTATGTCACGCATGACCAGATGGAAGCGATGTCGATGGCCGACAAGATCGCGGTGATGAACCATGGCGTCATCGAGCAGTTCGGCACGCCGCGCGAAATCTACGACCGGCCGGCAACGATGTTCGTCGCCGACTTCATCGGCTCGCCGCCGATGAATTTCCTCGGCTTCGGCGGCGGCCTTTCAAAGGGCGCCAGGGAAATTGTTGTGCAAGGCGCGAAGGTGGCCGTGCCGGAGGTGCGGGAGGATATTGCGCCGGCCGAGATGGCGCTTGGCATCCGGCCGGAGCACATCCGTTTCGATGACGCTTCGAAGCTGCGCGGCGCCATTTATGGCACCGAATATCTCGGCACCACGCAGATTGTGGCGGTGGAGACGGCAGACGGCATCATCAAGGCCAGGGTACCGGCCGAAATCCGGCTCAATCCGGGCGATCATGTCGGCCTGGCGCTGAGCAGCGCGCGGCTGTCGCTGTTCGCAAAAGGATCCGGCCGTGCGGTGCGCACCGAAATCCATGAGTCGGCCTCCCAGGGGAGAGCGCATCATGGCTGACGTTCACATCAAAGGCGTGACCAAGGTTTTTGGCGAGCATGTCGCCGTCGACAATCTCGACCTGCATATCGCCGACGGGGAATTCGTCGTGCTGCTCGGGCCGACTGGCGCCGGCAAGACGACGACGCTCAGGCTGATCGCTGGGCTGGAGCGGCCCGAAGCGGGCTCGATCCATATTGCCGGCCACGACACGACGACGCTGTCGCCGGCCGAGCGCGACACCGCTTTCGTGTTCCAGCAATATTCGCTCTATCCGCATCTGTCGGTCTACGACAACCTCGCCTTTCCGCTACGCTCGCCGGCGCGCAAAATGCCGGAGGATCAGATCCGCCGCCGCGTCGAGGACGTGGCCAAGATGGTGCGCATCCACCACAAGCTGAATAATCGCTCGACCAAACTGTCGGGCGGCGAGATGCAGCGCGTCGCCATCGGCCGCGCTCTGGTGCGCAAACCGTCGATCTACCTGATGGACGAGCCGCTGTCGTCGCTCGACGCCAAGCTGCGCGCCGATCTCAGGCTCGAGCTGAAGCGCATCCAGGCCGAACTCGGCGCTACAATGCTCTACGTCACACACGACCAGATCGAAGCGATGACCATGGCCGACCGCATCGGCATCCTCGCCGACGGCGTGCTGGTGCAGATCGGTTCGCCGCGCACGATCTATTCTGAGCCGGCAAACCTTCACGTCGCGGCAAGGCTAGGCCAACCGGCCATCAATTTGTTGCCGGTCGGACTGCTGCCGGATGGCGGCGCGCCGGCGGGAACCAAGACGATCGGAGCGCGCACCGAACATCTTTCGATCGAGAAGGCGGCGAACGGCCATGCCGACGGCGTCGTCGATTGGGTCGAGCATCTCGGCGACCAGAACCATCTGCACGTGACGGTGGGGACCAAGAGGCTGGTGACGCTGACCGACCCCGACACCGACCTGGCGCAGGGCGACAAGATCATGATCCGCTATCGCTCGCCGCTGTATTTCGGCGCCGATGGGCGACGGCTGATGTGAGCGCTGCGCGAGTGTTTTCCTGGCACCTTTCAACCGGCAATTTCGGGCACCGGACTGGACCAATTCGATGAAGCATTTTTTCAATCGCAGGGATACGATCGTAACTGAGGCACTGGACGGCTTTCTCGGCACGACCGGCGCCGGCGATCTCGCTCGCCTCGACGGCTATCCCGAAATCAAGGTCGTCCTCCGTGCGGACTGGGATAAGAGCAAGGTCAGCATCATCTCCGGCGGCGGGGCCGGGCACGAACCCGCGCATGCCGGCTTCGTCGGCGTGGGCATGCTGACGGCGGCAGTATCAGGCGAGATCTTTGCTTCGCCGAGCGTGGAAGCAGTATTGGCCGCCATCCGCGCGGTAACCGGTCCCGCCGGGTGCCTGCTGATCGTCAAGAACTACACCGGTGATCGCCTCAACTTCGGCTTGGCAGCCGAGAAGGCGCGCGCCGAAGGCTTCCGCGTCGAGATGGTGATCGTCGCCGACGACATTGCCCTGCCGGATATTGCCCAGCCGCGTGGCGTTGCCGGCACCTTGTTCGTGCACAAGATCGCCGGCCACCTGTCGGAAGCCGGCAACGATCTGGCGACGGTTGCCGCTACGGCGCGGGCCGCGGCGGTGGACATCGTTTCACTCGGCATATCGCTGTCGTCCTGCTCGATCCCCGGCCAGAGCCATGACGAAAGATTTGGCGCCGACGACGCCGAACTCGGCCTCGGCATCCATGGCGAACCGGGCGTTGAGCGGATTGCGGTGCAAAGTGCCGAAAGGCTGGTTGCGATCATGTCGGAGCGCCTTGCCGCGCGGCTCGATCCCGCCAGTGACTACGCCTTGCTGATCAACAATCTCGGTTCGGTGCCGCCGCTGGAAATGTTGCTTGTCACCAATGCGGTGTTGGCTTCACCGCTGGCACGAAAGGTGACGCTGACGATCGGGCCCGGGCAGCTTATGACGGCGCTCAACATGAACGGCTTTTCCCTGTCGCTGATCCGGCTCGATGCGCCTCGCGAAGTAGCCTTGCGGGCGCCGGTCGGCCCTCACGCCTGGCTGCCGGCAAGAGCCGTTCGCCCAGTGAGCGTCGTGCCGGTGGCCAAAGCCACCGGCCCGAACAACGCGTCAAAAGCCAGCCAGGATGCACGCACCGAGCAGTTGGTTGTCGCGGTCTGCGAACGGCTGATCTCGCTTGAAGGCGCGTTGAACGGACTGGATGCCAAGGCGGGAGACGGCGACACCGGATCGACTGTGGCGGCCGGTGCGCGGAGCGTGCTTAGCCGCCTTGAGACACTGCCGCTCGCCGACCCTGCCGCAACGCTCGCCACCGTCGGCGACATACTGAGTACCAGCATGGGCGGCTCCAGTGGCGTGCTGCTGTCGATCTTCTTAACCGCCGCCGCGCAGGCGTCGAAATCTGGCGAAACGCTTCCCAAGGCGCTTCTCGTCGGCCTGGATCGGATGTCCTTCCATGGCGGAGCGAGGGTCGGCGATCGCACGATGATCGATGCCCTGGAACCCGCCTTGAGGGCGTTGGATAGCGGCAGTCTGGAGGACGCGGCGGTCGCGGCGCGACGCGGCGCCGAGGCCACCGCGGCCATGCGCAAGGCCAAGGCCGGGCGGTCCGCCTATATTGGCAGCCAGCTCGACGGCGTGGTCGACCCCGGCGCCTTTGCCATCGCCGAGGTCTTCACTGCCCTCGCTGCGTTGCTCGAACCCGCTTGACTGGGGAAAAGAATGCTTCAATTGCCGGATATGCAATTTTCTCGTACTGCCGGCAGCGCGGAGGCCAGGAGCATGGGTGATATGGCGGTAGCGGATCTTTCCAGGCTAATCGAGGCGGCGGCAAACACCATCGCCGCCCATGCCGAAGAGCTGACCGGGCTCGACCAGGCGATCGGCGACGGCGACCATGGGCTCAACATGAAACGCGGCTTCGAGGCCGTGCGGGCCGAGGCCGGCGCGTTCGCGGCAAAGCCGTTGCCCGAGGCGCTGAAGGCGGTCGGCACCAAGCTGGTGATGACCGTCGGCGGAGCCTCCGGACCCTTGTTCGGCACGCTGTTCATGGCGCTCGGCAAGGAGATTTCCGCCGCGCCGGATCGCGCCAATCTGGCTGCGGCCTTCGGCAAGGCGATTGAAGCGGTGGCCGCCAGAGGCAAGTCGCAGGCCGGGCAAAAGACCATGCTCGACGTACTGCAGCCGGTGCATGAAGCGCTGGTGCAGGGAAAGACGGCAGCGGACATAGTCGATATTGCCGACAATGCAGCCGACGCAACGGTGCCGATGAAGGCCTTGCGCGGGCGCGCCTCCTTCCTTGGCGACCGTTCGATCGGTCATATGGATGCCGGCGCACGCTCGACCGCGCTTCTGGTGCGGGCCGTCGCCGAAGCAATCGAGGCGCGCGCATGAGCAATGTCGGCATCGTCATCGTATCGCATTCGCCGCTGGTCGCCGAAGGCACCGCAGACATGGTGCGGCAGATGGTCGGCGACGAAGTGCCGCTTGCATGGTGCGGCGGAAACGGCCATGGCGGGCTGGGAACCAATGTCGAGGCGATCATGGGCGCCATCGACAAGGCGTGGTCGGAGGCGGGTGTCGCGATCCTCGTCGATCTCGGCGGTGCCGAGACCAATAGCGAGATGGCGGTAGAGATGATCGGCGAACCACGCGCCCAGAAGATCATCGTCTGCAATGCGCCGATCGTCGAAGGCGCGGTGATGGCGGCGACCGAGGCTTCCGGCGGCGCCTCGCTCAAGGAAGTGGTGGCGACGGCGCACGAACTGTCGCCGTCGTGAGTGAACGGGAACTTTGACAAGCATGTCCGCAGCAGCCGAAGCCAGCGTCCTGATCACCCATGAGGTGGGACTGCATGCGCGTCCTTCGGTGAAGTTCACCAAGCTTGCCAAGACGTTTTCGGCCGACGTCGAAGTGGCGGTCGCCGCCAACGGGCCGTGGTACGACGCCAAGAGCATCGTCAAGGTGATGGCGGCCAAGGCGCCGAAAGGCACTGTGCTGCATATCCGAGCCAGAGGCGACGGCGCCGGCGAGGCGGTCGACGCGCTGGTCGAGCTGGTGCGGCGCGATTTCGACGAGGGCAAGGACCATGCCCGAACCGCTTAGGCTGCAGGGCATTTCGGCATCGGCCGGCTATGCCGAGGGGCCGCTGTTCGACCTCGACCAGGCTGCTGTGCGTTATGTCCGCAAGGCGACTGCCGCGGACGAGAAAGCGGCGCTTGAGGCCGCCATCTCCATTGCCGCAGGCCGGCTCGCGATATTGATCGAAACCAGCGACAGCGAGGCGGCCGGGATCCTCGAATTCCAGCTCGCCATGCTGGAGGACGACGCGCTGACCGGCCCGGCTTTTTCGCACATCGCCGAGGGCATGGCTGCTGATGTGGCTTGGCGAACAGCGCTCGACGCCGAGATCGCCGGCTACGAAACATCCGAGCAGGACTATTTCCGGGCGCGCGCGGCCGATATGCGCGATATACGCGACCAAGTGCTACGCGCGCTGACCGGGGGCGGCGACATTGCCGCGCCGGCGGGTGCGATCTTGTATGGCGAGGATATCGCACCGACGCGCTTCCTCGAGACCGACTGGAGTGCCGGCGGCGGCATCGCGCTTAAGGCCGGAAGCGCCGCAAGTCATGTCGCAATGCTGGCACGCTCGCGCGGCGTGCCCATGGTGGTGGGGCTTGGGCTCGTGGGGCGTGGGGTAGCCGGGCCTGGTGCTTCGCCGGCTCACCTTGCCGGAATCGCACTGCTCGATGCCGAACATGGCGGCATCGTGTTGGGGCCTTCGAAAGCGGAGATCGACGCGTTCCGGCGATCGTCGTCGTCTTTCGCGGCGCATCGCGGCAAAGCGGCAGCCTATCTGACAAGGCCGGCGGCAACGAAGACCGGCATAGCGATCGGGGTGCAGGTGAATATCGCCGATCCGTCCGATGTAGACAGCATCGATGTCGCGACGTGCGACGGTGTCGGGCTGATGCGGACCGAATTCCTGTTCGGCAAGACGCTGCCGGACGAGGAGACGCAATATCACGCCTACCGCAAAGTGCTGGAATGGGCCAGCGACAGGCCGGTAACAATCCGTACCGTCGATGCCGGCGGCGATAAGCCTGTGCCGGGCCTGACCGTCGAGGAAGGTAATCCATTCCTTGGCCTGCGCGGGATCAGGCTGTCGCTGGCGCGCCCAGAGGTCTTTCGCGTGCAGATCCGCGCCTTGCTCCGCGCCGCCATGCACGGCAATCTGAAGGTGATGTTCCCGATGATCGCCGTTCCGGAAGAGTATGAACGCGCCACCGCGCTGTTCGCTGAGGAGCAGGCTGACCTTTTGGCGCGCGGCATCGCGCAAAAAATGCCGCCACTTGGCATCATGGTCGAGGTGCCTTCGGTGGCGATTGCGCCGGAGGCATTCGCCAGGGCCGCCTTCTTCTCGATCGGTTCGAACGATTTGACCCAATACGTGATGGCCGCCGCTCGCGATAACATTTCGGTCGCACATCTGAATTCCGTCAGGCACCCGGCCGTACTCCGGCTGATCGCGTCGGTTGCCGCCTTCGGGCGCGAGCATAATATCCCGGTCAGCCTGTGTGGCGATGCCGGCGGCGACCCCGCCTCGATCCCGGCGCTGCTCGAAGCCGGCCTGCGTGACCTCTCCGTCGCTCCCGCCCAACTCGCGATGGCCAAGGCGGCCATCGCGGACGTTTGGATCTAGGCCCGGCATGTCAGACAAGGCGTCGCAATCCGGCCCCGAAGAGGCGATCCGCGCCTACAAGACGATCCTGTCGCAGGTGATCGATCAGCGCCCGTCCGGCATGCGCCAGCGCCTCGCCGACGCGCTGGGCAAGCATCGCAGCTTCGTCACGCAGATTTCCAGCCCGGCCTATTCGACGCCGATCCCGTCGAAGCATTTGCCGGCTATCTTCTCCGTCTGCCATTTCAGCCCGGCCGAACGCGATCATTTCCTCGAAGCCTACCATCGGGCGCATCCGGGAAAGATGTCGCTGGCTGCAGGCATGCGCAAGACACGCCATGTCTCGCTGATCGTTCCCGATTTCGGCGACGACAAGCAGAACGCGGCGCTCGACCGGGCGGTCAATGATTTCATCCAGAAGATCACCAGCATCGCCGGCAAGGGCAGCTGACGCTGGGCTATTTCGGGAGGACAGCCATGAAGAAATTTCTGAATTCGGTCGACACGGTGCTGACCGAGAGCCTCGACGGCTTCGTTGCCGCGCATGCCGACATTCTGGCGCTTGGCGAGGAACACAAATTTGTCCGCCGCAAGCTGCTCAAATCGGGCAAGGTGGCGCTGATCTCCGGCGGCGGCTCGGGTCACGAGCCGCTGCATGGCGGGTTCGTCGGGCACGGCATGCTGGATGCCGCCTGCCCTGGCCAGGTGTTCACCTCGCCGACGCCGGACCAGATGATGGCGGCCGTGGAAGCCGTCAATACGGGCGCCGGCTGCCTGTTCATCGTCAAGAACTACGAGGGCGACGTGATGAATTTCGACATGGCCGCTGAAATGACAGAAGGCGTCATGCAAATCGTGACCAATGACGATGTCGCGGTCGAAAACTCGTCCTACACCACCGGCCGGCGCGGCGTCGCCGGCACGCTGGTGGTCGAGAAGATCGTCGGCGCGGCGGCCGAGCAAGGCATGGCACTGGAGCCGTTGAAGGCGCTCGGCGAGCGCGTCAACGGAGCGACGCGCTCGATGGGCGTGGCGCTGACCAGCTGCACCGTGCCGGCGGCGGGCAAGCCGACCTTCGACATCGGCGACGGCGAGATGGAGTTCGGCGTCGGCATCCATGGCGAGCCCGGAAGGCGGCGCGACACGTTGAAGAGCGCCGACGCTATCGTCGAGGAGATCTGTACCGCGATCCTCGGCGATCTGGGCGACAGCGCCAAAGGCCGGGCGCTGCTCTTCGTCAACGGCTTTGGCGGCACGCCGCTGATGGAGCTTTATCTGATGTACAACAGCGCCCGCAAAACCTTCGAGAAGCACGGCGTGACGGTGACCCGGTCGCTGGTTGGCTCCTATGTGACTTCGCTCGACATGGCCGGCTGCTCGATCACGCTGAGCATGTTCGACGACGAGGCGGCGGCGTTTTGGGATGCGCCTGTGCACACCGCCGCGCTGCGCTGGGGCATGTAGCGGCGGAGAATGCCTCAGAGATAGTCGGTGATAAGACCGACAGCAGCAGCGTGGTGCATCGCCAGACTGTTGTCCTCCTCACCCTAGGTAAGATAAGGGACTCAGCGGGTTTGGGGAGTTGGGGCATGCGTTACAATTGGGATCGGGCGCCGACAGGTTTCGAGCGTCATGGGAAAATGCTGGCAGCCGCCTTGCTGATCGCCGGCGGGGTTGGCCTTATGCTCACTGCGCTGCCGCTTTAGGAATCAACTCGAGTAGCAGACTACTTCTCAGCGGGTTATCTCAACGCGCCCGCCCTGTCACGGCGATGAAACGGCGGTCACGCCCTTCAAATCCCTGGCTGAAACGCTGCACGAGTACGACAAGCACGCCTGCTTTGCGGTCGGGGGTGAATGCGTAAGATTCCGACAGGCTGTAGGAAGTCGGGCAATTCCCCGAACCCGGCACCGCCTTGTCCTCATGCAGCAGCTTGATCGGCTTGCCGTCCTGACCCTGCAGCGTCAGGCGAAAGCCGAGCGCCTTGCCGGTCGTTTCGCCTTGCTGCGTCCCGTCGAAACTCGGTGAACAATCCGCCGTACTGTCGGCAAGGATCTGCTCGAGCTGGATGGTCGAGATGCCAAGCTCGTCATAGTTCGGCGAAAGCCATTTTTGCGAGACTTGCTCGAGGCGCGCAATGTCGTTGTAGGCGACCATGTCGTCGGGAAAGGTGAATTTGTCGAAGCCCGTCCGCTCGCCGCGCAGTGCGATGGCATATTTGGCCAGCAACGGCGCTGCCAGCTCGGCGGCCTGTGCCCTCGCCTGCGCAAGTGTCAGCGTCGAATCCTCCGTCTCGTCAACGATGAGGATCGGCTTGCCGCCGACGAACTCATCGGTGCGGGTGTCGATGATTTCGATCTCCGACCAGCCCGAATCCGAAGCACCGGCATCGAGCGTGCCGTACTGCTCGAAGGCGAAATAGTTGCCGTCGGGCGAAAAGCCGATGATGCGCCGTGCCGCCGCATCACCGGCCTGAGCAGCTGAAGCGAGTGCGAACGCCAGCGTCGCAACGACGGCAAATCCAAGCTCGTATCGCAGTTTCATCGCGCCCTGCCCCTATGTCGAAAATTCGGCCGATATCAGCCCCGCAGACCACGACGACCCTGGATTTGCGGCCGAATTGGAACGACGGCAAACGAAAAGCACAAATACATGGTTACAGAAAGCAGCATACGCTATTTCAAGGACAGCAAACATTCCTGGGGAGGAAGCTGGATGGCGTCACGCTACCACGAGGTCTATGACGGCTGGAAACGCGACCCGGAAAAATTCTGGGCTGATGCCGCCGGCGCAATCGACTGGTTCTCGCCCTTCGAGACCGTGTTCGATGCCAATGCCGGCGTCTATGGCCGGTGGTTCAATGGTGCCTCGTGCAACACCTGCTTCAATGCCGTCGATCGTCATGTGGCGGACGGCCGCGCCGACCAAATAGCGCTTATTCATGACAGCGCGATTTCGGGCACAATCAAGAAATTCACCTATGCCGAGTTGAAGCGCGAGGTGGTTGCACTGACCTCGGTACTCAAGAATCGCGGCATCCAAAAAGGCGATCGCGTCATCATCTACATGCCGATGGTGCCGGAAGCAGCCTTCGCCATGCTTGCCTGCGCGCGGATCGGCGCCGTGCATTCAGTGGTCTTCGGCGGTTTTGCCTCACATGAGCTCGCCACGCGCATCGACGATGCCAAGCCGAAGCTGATCATCTCGGCGTCCTGCGGCCTGGAGCCCGCGCGTGTCGTTGCCTATAAGCCGCTGCTCGACAAGGCGATCGAGATGTCGCGGCACAAGCCCGAAGCCTGCCTCATCCTGCAGCGCGACCAATTGCGCTGCGAGCTCAGGGAAAACTACGACATCGACTATGCCGACGCTGTGGCGCGGGAGCGGGCCGCGGGTGCCAATGTCGACTGCGTTCCGGTGCTTGCCACCGATCCGCTCTACATCATCTACACGTCCGGCACGACCGGCCAGCCAAAGGGCATCGTGCGCGACAATGGCGGCCACATGGTCGCGTTGAAATGGTCGATGGAAAACGAGTTCGGTGTGAAACCCGGCGAAGTGTTCTGGGCGGCTTCGGACGTCGGCTGGGTGGTCGGCCATTCCTACATCGTCTACGGCCCGCTGCTGCATGGCTGCACGACGGTGCTGTTCGAAGGCAAGCCGGTCGGCACGCCCGATGCCGGCACCTATTGGCGTGTGATCGCCGAGCATGGCGTGGTCGCACTTTTCACCGCGCCAACCGCCTTCCGCGCCATCAAGGGACAGGACCCGAGGGGCGAGTTCGTCCCGAAACACGATCTGTCCCGGTTCCGCACGCTGTTCCTTGCCGGCGAGCGCGCCGATGCGGAAACCATCAAATGGGCCGAGCAGAAATTGAACGTGCCGGTGATCGACCACTGGTGGCAGACCGAGACCGGTTCGCCGATGACCATCAATCCCGCCGGACTGGGCCTGCTGCCTGTCAAATACGGCTCGCCCGGCATGCCGATGCCCGGCTACGACATTCGCGTGCTCGACGATGCCGGGCATGCGGTCAAGCGCGGCACACTGGGCAACGTTGTGGTCAAACTGCCATTACCGCCCGGCTGTCTGCCGACGCTGTGGAATGCCGACGAGCGGTTTCGCCAAGCCTATCTCGAGGAGTTCCCCGGCTTCTACAAAACGGCGGATGCCGGCATGATGGACGAGGACGGCTATCTCTATGTCATGGCCCGCACCGACGACATCATCAACGTCGCCGGCCACCGGCTGTCGACCGGCGCCATGGAGGAGGTGTTGGCCGCGCATCCCGACGTTGCCGAATGCGCCGTCGTCGGCATCGCCGATGCGATGAAAGGCCAGGTTCCGCTCGGCTTCGTCGTGCTGAATGCCGGCGTCGACCGCGACGCGGGCATCATCGAAAACGAGGTGGTCGCGCTGGTGCGCGAACGGATCGGCCCGGTCGCCGCCTTCAAGACGGTGGTGACGATCAAGCGCCTGCCGAAGACGCGCTCCGGCAAGATCCTGCGCGGCACCATGCAGAAGATCGCCGACAAGGAGGCATGGGCCATGCCGGCAACGATCGACGACCCGGCCATCCTCGACGAGATCACCGCCGCGCTGAACGGCCGTGGCATCGGTGTGTAGGAGGCCGAAGCCGAGTTGCGTCCGAAGCTCCGGTATGGAACGACCGGCGCCAGACATGGTATCCAGGCGCTGCGTCTTCATGTTGTTTCGGAATCGAGACGCCCCCACAGCCATGCGAGACGCCATTCGTGACCCTGTTCCAACGATCGAGAAAGCCCCCGACGGCGGCGCGCCAGCGGCTCGAGATGGATCTGCAAGACACGGTCGTCTATGCGATCGGCGACGTGCATGGCTGCTATAAGGAGCTTCGCTCCCTGGAGCAGAACATCCTGGTCGATTCTGCGTCTTTCGAAATGCGCAAGCTCATCATCATGCTCGGCGACTACGTCGATCGTGGCCCCCAGTCGGCGCGCGTGCTCGATCATCTGCTGGCGCCGCCACTCCAAGGCTTCCAGCGCATCTGCCTTGCCGGCAACCACGAAGTCGTGATGCTGAACTACCTCGACGGGATCATTTCGAGAGAGTCGTGGCTGGCGATAGGTGGCCTGCAAACGCTGTTTTCCTACGGCGTTGATCCGTCGCGCATGGCCGATCTCTACGGTTCAAGCGAGGAGGTCGACCGGCGCATTCGGGAGATCATTCCAGCCGGCCATGTCAGCTTCATGCGTGCGCTGCCGGTCATGGTCTATTCGGCCAAATTCGTGTTCGTACACGCCGGCATCAGGCCCGGCATCGAGCTGGCCGCGCAAGACGAGGACGACCTGCTCAACATCCGCTCGGAGTTCTTCGAAGCCGCGCATCTTCTCGAACGTTATGTCGTGCACGGGCATACGCCGGTCGACATTCCGAAGCTCGAGGGACGCCGGCTTGGCATAGACACCGGCGCCTTCCAAACCGGCCAGCTGGCCGCCCTCAGGATCGTCGACAACCGCGCGAGGCTGATATTTTCCTAGAGCGGGAAGGTCTCAAGCCGCCTGCTCATGAGTGGGTGTAAAGCGCTGGGTTGTCTTGCTCGCTCGGACGCCAGCAGCGTCGCATATCCCAACCGTGATGGCTTAAAACACTGCGAGGTACTTCAGCAGCGAAATGATGCCAATAATGATCACGACAATCTGGGCAATCTGACGAGTGCGACCATCAAGCGGCAGCCGATTGACCAGATACAGCACCAGAATTATGACAAGGAAAGTGATCAGAATGCTGATCAACGGAGTGCCGGCCATTGTCCCTCACTGTATGAAACGTAGAAAAAAGCCAGCACACCGCATCGTGTGAAGTGCCCATGCTTGTTCGAGCCGTAGCACCTGACAAGTGATTCGAACAGCCTGGCTGGCGGTGTCGAAGGCTGTCTGGCACGCCACGGAATCTTAACCTCTTTAAATCGTTTTAAATCCGAGAAGGGATATCAACCATTCCTTCAAAGGAGATTTATGAACAAGATATTATCCGGTTTGCTCGCGGCCACGTTGTCAGTTTCATTCGTGACGGCAGCCGGATCAGCCGACGCAGCTCAAATGTTTCTGCCGCAGGCACCTTCTGTTTCGTCCGATGTGGCGACGGTCGACTACAAGCCGTGGATGAAGCGGAAATTCAACCGCAATCGCAATTTTTCGCGCAACGATGGCGTAAACTGGAACGGTCATCGCGGCTATCGTGAATACCATCGCGGTTATCGCCGTCATGGTGACTACTGGTTTCCGCTGGCGGCCTTCGCTGCCGGCGCGGTGATCAGCGGCGTGATCATCAACAACAACCAGAACCCGGTCGATCGCGGCGATTCGCATGTACAGTGGTGCTACGACCGATACCGGAGCTATCGAGCTTCAGACGATACATTCCAGCCTAGCTATGGCCCTCGGCAGCAGTGTAATTCGCCGTACTGAAACGTAAGGTTTTTGACCGCATCAACAACCTCGCATCGCGCGGGGTTTTTCGTAGCGGCGCCAAGGCGGCGATGGAAAAGCGAAAGTAGCGTGGATCTCGGCTTGAGTGTCTATTCCAGACGGAATTCGACAGCGTGCGCTTCAGCCTCGGCAATGAGGCCGCCGTCGACGGCGGCTTCGAACGCTTTGGCAAAATACTGATCATCGGAAGTCTGGTGATCCTGGCCCGAAAGATCGATCGGATACGCGCCGATCACCCGGCCCGTAATTTTCTCGATTACTGTCACGGTCCGCTGCATTGGTTTCTTCTTCAATTAAACGGAACCTATAGCACAGAGAATAGGAACATCAGCGGCAGCCGCTCGCGAGCGGCTTCGCAACGTTCGAGCTACACCACCTGAGGGGACACGACCTTCAAGGCGATATTCGGAACAGCCGCTTGAAACGCATGCCAAGCACCAAACTATGCTGCTTTCGGCATTCGCGACGTGAACGTCGCTCTGGTAATGGCAATCGTCGTGCCAGTATTGCCCGTGACCGTGTCAATGCGTGCTTCAAGCTGTTTAACAAGCGCCTCCACGATCGCTGTCCCCAGTCCCGCACCTGGAATGTCGCGAACGGGTTTGCCCCACCCGTTGTCCGATACGGTCAACTTCCAATCCTCAGCATCGGTCTCATAGGTCACCAAGATCAGCGCATCGACCTTTTCTGTCGAGAATGCATACTTGATGGCGTTGAGAACGAGCTCGGTCACGATCAGGCCAAGGCTGACCGCCTTCTGGGAGTCTATCCTTCCATTTTCCGCCATAACGTTTACAGCAATAGCCTGTGCTTCCCCGATCATCGAAGCGGCCAAACTACTGCAAAGCTTCGACAGATAAGAACCAACCTCGATTTCGTCGGCACCGGTTGAGGCATGGAGATGCCGCTGCACTTCTGCTACCGACAGCACGCGTTGATGGGCATCCTTCAGGTGCTGCCGCGTTTCATCTGAGGTGACGGACCGAGCCTTCAGCAGCAAAATGCTGGCGATGATCTGCAAGCTGTTGGCGACCCGGTGCTCCATTTCGCGCAGCAGCACATCCTTCTGCCGCAGCAGGTCTTCGGTGCGGCCGAGAAGTTCTTCCTTTTCCCTTTCTATGGCGCGGCGCGCCGTGATGTCATTGAAGGCAGCAGGATGGTCGCGGCTGAACTGTGGTCGTAAAGGACCTTCCGCGCGTTGAGCAGCATCGTGCGCCGGCCGATATCGGGGAAATCATGCTCGACCTCGAAGCCGTCCATGGCGGTCTTCTCGGGAATGATCGTCTCCAAGAGCAGGTGAAGCGCTGGAATGTCCCACTGGCCGTCGCCCAGCGCGTAGAGCAGCGAGCCGTGCATCTGCTCGGGGTCGACCCTGAAGGTCTGATAGAAGGAGTGGTTGGCCGCCAGCACGCGAAAGTTCTCATCGAGAACGAGGAAGGGTTCGACCATCGTATTGACGATGGCCTGCGCCAGCGTCTGCGCGTCTTCGATATTCGCAATGGGATGGAACATAGGCTTCGAGGCCAATCCAGGGGCTGTTTCCCCTTGATTTTCTTTCTACCGGGTCGCCAGGCACCTGTCGCGAATTGAATCGGCCTGACACGAGTGAGCGGCCGGTCCGTGCGCACAATTGTTTTAGGAATGGCCTTAGGACACCCGAGGCACTAACACCGGCTCGATGATTCCAGCACTCGACCTCCCGGAAAATACTCTCGAGCTCGACGATGATGCGCTGTTGGATGTCGTGCAGCGGCAGACGGTGCGCTATTTCTGGGAAGGCGCGCATCCCGTCAGCGGTCTTGCCCGCGACCGGCAAAAGACCACAGGTGATCCTGCCAACGATCTGGTGACGATCGGGGGGGCCGGTTTTGGCATTGCAGCCATCATCGTTGCGGTCGAGCGGGGATGGATCGACCGCACCGTGGCTTTGCTGCGATTGCACGGCATGCTCGATTTCTTGGAGAACTCCCCGCGCTACCACGGCGTTTTTCCGCATTTTATCAACGGGCGAACTGGTGCGACGATCCCGTTTCGTCGCAAGGACGACGGCGCTGATCTCGTCGAAACCACCTTCCTGTTTCAGGGTCTGATTTGCGCCCGTGAGTATTTCGCCGGGATGACAACTGGCGAAGTGCGCCTGCGCCAGCGCGTGGACGCGCTGTTGCTACAGGCCGAATGGAACTGGTTTACACGCGGCGCTCGGCAACTCATGTGGCATTGGAGCCCTAATTTTGGCTGGGCGATGGACAGCCCGATCAGGGGTTGGAACGAATGCCTGCTCACTTTCGTGCTGGCGGCGGGATCGGCGCGCCACCCTACTGATCCGGGAATCTATCACGAGGGTTTTGCTGTAGGACCTGGCTTTCGAAACGGGCGGGACCATGACGGGATCGTGCTGCCGTTGGGAATGAATTCTGGTGGCCCGCTCTTCTTTTCGCACTATTCTTTCTGCGGGCTCGATCCCCGGGGCCTAAGTGACCGCTACGCCGATTACTGGCAACAGAACGTCAGTCATACGCAGATCATCGGCATTGCGTTCGCAATCCCCATAGCCATTTGGGATATGGACCGGACTGCTGGGGTCTGACCGCGAGCCATGGGCCGCGAGGATACGTCGCGCATGCACCCGACAGGGACTTTGGCGTGATCACTCCGTCTGCTGCCCTGTCGAGCTTTCCCTATGCCCCGGCGGAGGCGATGCGCGCACTGCGTGGCTTCCTGGGCAAGCCTCGAAAACGCATATGGGGCCGCTTCGGCTTTGTTGACGCGTTTTGCGAAAGCCGCAACTGGTACTCCCGAACCTATCTGGCGATCAATCAGGGGCCGATCATCGCGATGATCGAGAACTATCGTACAGGGCTGTTGTGGCGGCTTTTCATGAGGGCGCCGGAAGTGCGCAGAGGCTTGGAGAGGCTTAGCTTCATCAGCAAGCATCTCAGAATGTCAACACCCTAATAGATCTTTGCGACGCCGGGTGATTCCGCTTCGGTGCAAAAATGCTCGAAACGCGCGGACCGCACTCAGGCAGCCGCCTTTGTGCGCGCTTCCGATTTTTCCAGATAATAGCTCGAATATTTGTCGAAGAATTTTTCCGAGCCGCCGATCGCGCCATACTTGGCGAGTTTCTTCAGCTCGACCTTGTTCAGGACCGCGCCAATGATCTTCTTCGCGATATAGGGTTCCGAGCTCAGCATCGATTGCACCATCGCACGCGGCGTGCGTCCCCACTCGGTGACCAGCACGAAGCCGTCGACAAGCGGAGCGAAGGCCTTGGCGTCGACGACGGGCCCGAGCGGCGGCAGATCGACGATGATGTATTCGAAGGTTTCCTTGGCGTTGTCGATGAAACGCCGCATGCCGGCTGAAGACAGAAGCTCGCTGGTATGCGAAAACTGGCCACGCAGGACGGCCGGGATGATCGCCAGTTTGGTCTGCCGGTCGATCTTGCCGACCGACTGCCAGGTCTGCCCGCTCACCACCGCTTCCATCAAACCCTGCTCGGCCTCCATGCCGAGGCTGCGGCTGAGGCCGGGATTGCGCAAGTCGCCGTCGATCAGCAGCGTTTTCGATCCGTTGGCGGCAAGCAGCCCGGCAAGATTGGCCGCCACCGTCGACTTGCCTTCGCCGGGAAGCACCGAGACCACGCCGATGACCCGGCTGCCCTGGCCTTCTATCACGACGTCGAAGGCGATCTTTGCGTTGCGCAGCGTCTCGGAGAACATCGATGCCGGTGCATCGACGGTTACCCGCATGCGCGCACGTTTTTCGGCTGCCGACAATGTTTTGGAGGGCTGGGATTTGGACGACTTGGCGCTCTTGGATTCAACGACTTTGACGTCAGGCTGACCGCCATTGCGCTGGTCATCCTTGCCAGCCTTGCCGATGACCGGGAGATAGCCGAGGAATTTGAGGCCGACACGGTCGCGCACATCTTCGCCGGTCCTGAAGAAGCGTTCTCTGAATTCATTCAGGCCACCAACCCCGGCCCCCATCATTATGCCAAGCGCCAGCGAGAGCCCCAGCACGATGGCCGTGCGCGGGGTTGCGGCCGACTGTGGCATCGTCGCGTCCGAGATGACCCGGATCTTGCCGACTGGGAAGGATTGCTGTTGGGCAGCCTCCTCATAGCGGTTCAGGAATGTCTGGTAGAGCGTCGACAGCGCCGTGGCCTTTTGGTCCAGCTCACGCAGCTTGACCTGCGACTGGTTGTCGATGGAGCTCTTGCCAGCCGCCAAGGCGACATTTGCGCGGAGCGCGGTTTCGCGCGCCAGAGCGACCTCGTATTCGTTGCGGTAGCTTTCGGTCAGTTGCTTCAGCTCGCCGAAAATCTGCGCCGATATGTCGGCCTTCTCCTTGGCGAGCGCGACGGCCTGCGGATGTTGCGGGCCGAAATTGGCTTCGACGTCCTGCTGCCGCTTGGCGACGGTGAGATAGCGGTTCTTCAGCGTCGTAATGACGGAGCTGCTCGGCTGGTCGTTCGATATCGCGGCGTCCTTGAACGCATTGTCCGAGCCGCTTTCGACGATCGACTTGTACTGCTGATAGCGGGCGCCAGCACGTGCGGTATCGGCCTGCGCGACGATCAGCTGAGTGTTGAGATCGGACAATTGCTTGTCGCTGATCAGCTGGCCGTCATTGACGGCCAATCCATGTTCGGCCCTGAACTTTTCGACCGCGAGTGCGGCCGCCTGGGAGCTCTCACGAAGCTCGGTCAGCCGGCCTTGCAGCCAGACAGCCGCCCGCTCGGTCGCGTCGAAGCTGGCATCAAGCTGATCGGCGAGATAGGCGTCGGCATAGGCCTTGGTGATGGCGGTCGCAAGCGCCGGATCCGTCGCCTGAAAGGAGATGCTGATGACAAAGCTTCGGCCGATCCGCTCGGCATCGAGTTGGTTCTGCAGTTTGAAGATTGCGTAGTCGCGGGGCAACGACGATGCGGTGATCGCGTCACGCGTCGCGGCATCAAGCTGAGTGACATCGGTTGTGCTCGCGGCGCGCTTGGGGCGGACAGACTGGATGATACCGCGTACAAAGCTTGCGACCTTAGACAGGGCCGATGTCGGAGGGTTCATGAAAGCATCGTTCTGATCGAGCTTCAGCTTGTCGACGACCACCCCCGCCAGCCTGGCCGACTGTAGAATTTCGATCTGGCTCAGAACGGCGGAGTCGGTCTGCATGCTGACCGACGCCGCCGAAATATCGTCGACGACCTTGTTCAATCCTTCGTCGATCAGCACGCTGCTCGTCGCCACATAGGTAGGAGGCGTGGTCTGCAAATAGAGCACGCCGAGAAAGAGACCGATGATGGCGCAGGCGGCAACCACTTTCGCCTGCCGCGCGGCCATGCCAAGCAGACGCTCGATGTCGATGAAGTCTTCGGCGTTTGCCGCACTCGAAGTCGGCAATGGCGTCCTCTTGTCGACAGGAAAATTGGCATAGTTCATCTTCGGTCCAATTCTAGTTTGCAGGCGCTACCGCCTCGAAGATCGGCACATAGGGTGCAAACCCTGCGCCGGACAGTGCGCGTTACGCGCGGCGCAACGGCCTGTCCTGCGTCATCAGCCGCACCCACAATGCCTCGAAAAAATGGACATTATGCGGCTTCTTCCCGACGCTGATGCGACCGGACGAATTCCTGCAGCATCTCGAAGATCGGACCCTTCATGTCCTCACGCGCCAGCGCGAAAGCGACATTGGCCTGGATGAAGCCCTCCTTCGAACCGCAGTCGAACATGCGGCCGTTGAAAGGCTGGGCGAAGAAGGCCTGCGTCTGTGCGAGACGCACCATTGCGTCGGTCAGTTGGATCTCGTTGCCGGCGCCGCGTTGCTGGCTGCCCAGCAGCGAGAATATCTCGGGCTGCAGGATGTAGCGGCCGTTGATGTAGAAGTTCGACGGCGCGTTGGCCGGTGCCGGCTTTTCGACCATGGCCGTCACCTCGAAGCCGGTGCCGACATCCGCGCCGCGCCCGACAATGCCGTATTTGTTGGTCTCGGTCGGATCGCAACGCTCGACGGCGATAACGTTTGCGCCAGTCTGCGCATAAAGATCGGCGACTTCGGCAAGACACCCTCGCCCGCCAAAGGACACCATATCCGGCAACAGCAACGCGAAAGGTTCGTCGCCGATGACCTCTCGCGCGCACCAGACGGCGTGGCCGAGGCCTTGCGGCGACTGCTGACGGATGAAGCTCGTCGCGCCGGCGACGGGAAGCAGGCTCTCGAGTGATTCGAGCTGCGCCTTCTTGCCGCTCTGCTCCAGGGTTCCGATCAGTTCAGGATGCAGATCGAAATAGTCCTCGATCACCGCCTTGTTGCGGCCGGTGACGAAGACGATGTGCTCGATGCCGGCCTCGAATGCCTCGTCCACCGCATATTGCACCACAGGCTTGTCGACCACCGGCAGCATTTCCTTCGGCATGGATTTGGTCGCCGGCAGGAACCGCGTTCCAAGCCCCGCCACCGGTATGACTGCCTTCCTGACTTTTTTCATTGCATGTTCCTTCTGAGGAGATCGATTTCAACCCTGTCGCAGGCGGCGAAATTTGTCTTCATTCGCCTGCAGCCCTTTACCTCCCCGCCACCACGGCAAACTGTGCCGCTACCCTTCGCAGCCGGACGGCGATCGGCATGCTCATATGCCGAACCGCCGCCGGATCGCTGAGCGCCGTCCATATCGCCTTGAGCGGGGACCGCGCCTTGATGTGCTGAACCAGCGACAGGAATGATGCCGCCCGCCGCAGGCTGCGAGCGCGCCTGGCGAACGCCGCCGCGGCCGCAGCATCCATGGAATGGGTCGCGGCGAAGGTGGCATCGGCCCGGCGCATCGCCTCGACGTGATGAAGTTCGAGCACCCGGGAGATGGAACCGGTGCGAATGTGGTAAATATAGCCCGTCGTCGGCTCGACCACGCATTTGCCGCCTTTGGCCAGAGCACTGGCCAGGAGGATGTAGTCTTCGCCAATGATCAGGCTTTCATCGTAACGAAGCCCGTTCTCGTTCAGGAACCGGCGCTGGAAGATCGGCTTGAGATAGCCGAGATTGAACCTCGATTCGAAGAGGACATTGCCGCCGATGTAATCCGCCAGCGAGATTTCACTGAGCCCTTCCAGATAGTCGGCCGGGAACATCGTCTCTTCCGCAACGCCGTCCTCCCGAACGACCTGCAGATTATCGACCGCGATCTCGGCGCCGGCTTTTTCCGCGCGTTCGATCATGGTGCAGATTCGCCCGGGATAGACCGCGTCGTCGGAATCGAGAACCGCTACCCACCTGCCGCGGGCAAGCTCAAGGCCGGCATTCCTGGCGCCGCCAGGCCCACGGTTTTGCTCAAGCGCGACAACGCGTACGATGTCTTCGGGGTAGGATCTCGCCAGGTCGAGCGTCCGGTCGCGCGACTTGTCGTCGACGACGATGACCTCGAGGCTGACATTGCGCTGGGCGACGGCGCTGGCAATCGCCCGATCGATGGTCGCCTCGGCATTGTAGGCGGCAATCACGAAGCTCACGTCAGGCTGCACGCTTGCCCCCTTGCTGCGGCGAAGACAGGCCGTATTGGCGGATTTCACGAACCCCGACGAGGCCGCTGACGACGCCGACATGCATAATGCCGCGAAGGACGCTGCGGTTCCGTCGGACGGGGTCGATGGCGACCGGAATTGCCGACAGGAAACTATAGCCGGCCTTTGCCGCGGCAATGCCGACCTGCTTGAGCCGGGCAAGGCCGCGCGCGTTGCGCCCCAGGAGGTGACCATGCGTCTGCCCGACGCGGAACCGGCGGCGGCCGAGCCAGTCGAATGCCGCCCTGGCAGGCGGCACCACTTCATCGACCCAAGCCTCTGGCGAAAAGGCGATACTGCCGCCGGCCTTGACCATCTGGTCGAAGAATTCCGTATCTTCGCCGCCGGTCTGGCCACGTGCCAGGCTGAAGCGCCGGCCGCGCAGGCTCTCAGCGCCAATTCTGAGCAGGACGTTGCAGGTGTAGCCGGTGCGGATCTCGCCGCGCACCCAGACCGGCGAGGTCGAGTGGAAATCGCCTTTGCGCATCCAGTCGGGCGCATCCGGCAGGTAACGGGCTTGCACCGGCCCGAGCACGGCCGCAGCACCAGTTGCTTCCACCGCCGCCACCAGTTCGGCAAGCCAGCCAGCGGTGGCCGTCTCGTCGTCGTCGATAAAGGCGACGAAATCCGCCGCACTGGCATCGAGGCAAGCGTTGCGCGCGATCGAAATGTTGCGGGCCGGGGCGTGCCGGTAGGTCACCGGCAGCTTCAACTCCCCCGCTAGCTTGGCGACCAGCGTTTCGGCCGTCGGCGTATCGTCGTTGTCCGCGATGATGACACCGACATCGAATCCCGCGGGCATATCCATGGCTGCTACGGAGCGGAGCGTGTCGACAAGCTCCGGCCGGCGAAATGTGCAGACGCAAATATCGATGCTTCGATTTTTCTTGACCGGGTCCATCACGCTACCCCGCGCTGCGGTCGCGGTGCTAGCAGCTGCAGCCAGAAGCCGACCGACCAGCCGAAATGCATGACCATTGCCGAGACCCCGGCAAGCGCAATGTCGGGTTTGCGCTGACTGACCGCGGTCCAGAAGCCGTAGCCAAGGCAGACCGAGACCCATAGCAAAAGCGGCACGGCCGCCAGCCAGTGGACGAAGGAAAAGGCGGCGAGAAGAACCACGGGAAACACCAGAAGCGGCACCATCTGCCGTATCTTCGGGATCATGCGGTGCTTGAGAGCGTTCTTCGCCCGGCCGCGGCCATAGCCGAGATACTGAAAATAGAGGCCCTTCAGCGAGGAGCGCGGGTAGTAGACCATTTGTGTCTTACCGGTCATCCAGATCCGGTAACCGGCCTGACGGAGCCGATAGTCGAGTTCGGCATCCTCATTGTGGCTGAACGTCTCGTCATAGCCGCCGACCGCGGTGAAGACCGATATCCGGATCAGCGCATGGTGGCCATGATCGACCCATTCCCCCGCCGAAAGGTGCCGATGCTTGGAGCCGCCGGTGCCGAGCCTGGAATTCTGGGCCGCGGCCGCCGCCTTCTGCACCATGCCGCTGCCACTGGTCAGCATCGAGACGACGACCGAATCCGCCCCGGTGGCCTGCGCTTCTTCGACCAGCCGGTCGCAATAGTCGGCGGGATAGCCGCCATGCGCGTCGATGCGAATGAGATAGTCGACGCCCTCCCCGAACCTGGCAACGGCGAGATTGATCGCCGCGCTCTGCAAGCGCTTTTCATTGTGGAGCAGGACCACCCGCTGATCTTTTGCGGCGATATCCGCGACGATCGTCCTGGTGCCGTCCGTACTGCCGCCATCGGCAACGATGATCACGGCGCCCAGCCTCTTGGCCGCAGGGCGGAGCTCTCGAAGCAACGCGCCGATATGGGGCGCTTCGTTCAGGCACGGAACCACGATCATGCAGGATGGGAGCGTTTCGGTTTGCGTCATCGGCCGTCCTTCTATGCCAATGCTTCGGCAGCATATGGACCGGGCGCCGCGGCAAGGCCGCGGAGTTTTTCGACGAGCGCCCGGCAATCGGCGCGGTCGTAGCTCCAGGTGCGCGGATTGCGGGCGAGAACACGTGCCCTCAATGTCTCGAACCGATGCTGCTCCATGGTGCCGAGGGCAGCTTCGAGCGCCTCGGGCGTGGCTTCTGGCAAAAGAACGCCGATGCCTTGCCGATCGAGGAACCGGCCGGTCTCGGTGTTGCCCATCGAGATCGGCACGGCTCCGAAGCGGCAGCCCTCATAGAGACGGTTGGGCAGCAGCCATTCGGAATTCAGGCCCTGCTCAAAAAAGTCGATGGCCCAGGAAAAGTGAACCTCGCGGTAGATCGCCGCCATATCCTCCGGATTGCGATAGGGTCCGCCAAACGAGAGCCAGGGTTCCGATTCAACAAAACCGTGGAAATCGGGAAATTCGGACAACGCCGGGCGGCCTCTGAGGACGATTTCGAAGCGGCCGTCGAGGCGGCGCGAAAATTCGGCCAGAAGCTCCAGGGAGCGGCGGCAGCGGAGCGCCCCGAACCAGCCGATTCGCCAAGGCGGCGCAACGGGATTCTCCTCCGTCATGCGGTCATCCAGGGAAGCCGCGGCTGGCTCGAAATACTTGTTTTCGAGCAGTTCGACCGGCGCGGCAATCTGTCCGAACGGCTTGAAATAATTGGCGATGAAGGCCGGAGAGCTGGTCACCAGAAGCTTCACATCCCTGGCCAGGAAGCGTTCTGCGCCGCGCATCGCCCAGCCCAGCGAATCGTCGCGGAGCAGCAGACGATGGATGTCGAGGCACTCGTAGACAATCGGCACCGTTGCCTGGAAAGCCGACCTGGCCCGCCGGGCAAGCGCCAGCATTTCCAAATTGCGCGCGATAATGAGGTCGGGCCGTTGCATTGAACCCAGCTTGGAGCCGGTCGAGACCACCGCCTTCATGATCGCCGCCAGACGCTGGGCGAATCGGCCATCACGCGTCGGGCCGAGATCGATCGGCTGCAAGCCCTCGACATCAGCAACCGCGCTTGCCGTTCGACGAAAGCCCGCCAGCGTAACCTGGGCGCCGCCTGCCTTGAGCATTATGATCCGCCGGCGCACTGCCGGGTCGGAGACGTCGTGTACCAAGTACAAGACATGCAGCATGAAAACTCGACCGCTGTTGGCCCGCCCGCGACAATGCTAGTACAGCTCTTGCTGCATCGCAACATTTTTGGTTGCAGCGTAGCAAAGATCCACATTTTTTGTTGCACTGCAAAATCGATGGGTTAATCTCGCTCTGCTTGGGCCGCATGGACCGCGCGTTGGCCCTGCCATTGGGCTGCGCGCCAATAATCACGACGCGAGGACCATCCTTGGCGTGCAGCATTTTCGGCCAACCCGCACCTCGGCATCCGTCGACCGAACCGCGGGACTACTCACGAAATGAGGTCATTCAATGAAGATCGCGGTTGAAAACACCGTCTGCCTGAATACCGGAGACGCAGCGATTCTCCTGGCGATTCGCCATGTTTTCAAGACGATCGTGCAGGACGATATCCAGTTCTACGTCTTCGACAGCCAGCCGGAGGTGGCGGCGAGGCTCTACACGAAGAAGGAGTATCCAGATCTCGAATTCCACAAGCTGCTGTCGGAATCGCTGTTCCGCTACAAATACGGCAGTGGGCTGAAGAACCTGTTCAAGCCGATCTACAATCGGCTCGTACTCAATGCCCTGCGGCGGTTCGGCATCCGCGGCGTTCTCGGGCGTTTGTTCAGCTCAAGCAATCGCCGTGTTCTCGAGATCTACAAAGACGCCGACCTCGTGGTCACGACAGGCGGAACCTATCTCGTCGAGACCTACAATCTGGAACGGCGCCTCAATCAATTCCGGATCGACGCGATTCTGGGCAAGGACCCGGTCTTCTTCACGCAATCGCTCGGCCCGTTCAACAAAAGTTACAATCGCCAGGAGTTGAGCCCGATCTTCGACCGGAGCCCGCTCATCCTGCTGCGCGATGAACGTTCGAGAGGCCACATTGTGGACATGGTGAAAGACCCCGGCAAATGCCACGTCGTGGCCGACGCCGTCTTTGCGCTGGCCGATACCGACAGGATCGGAAGTTTTCTGGCCTCCGGCCAGTCGGCGACTGTCACCGGCCGCGTCGCCATTTCCGTCCGTCACTGGAACTATGTCAGCGACGGCGAGGGCGGCATGCGCCGCTACATCGACTCGATCCGCGAGATTGCGACCATCCTGGTCAGGGACCACGCCAAGCAGGTGACCTTCGTCTCTACCTGCCAGGGCGTGCCGGAATACGCCCATGACGATTCCAAGACGGCGCGGGCGATCGTTGCCGAACTCGATCCGGAGATCGCCACGCATGTGAGCGTGGACGCTTCGTTCCACACGCCGGAGCAACTGATGGCCCTGGTGAAAGGCTTCGACTTCGTCGTCGCGACGCGCATGCACATGATGATCATGTCGCTCTGCGTCGGCACGCCGGTGCTGCCGATCGCCTATGAATTCAAGACCAAGGAACTCGCCAAGCGGATCGGCGTCGCCGACCTGCTGCTCGACATCGACACGGTAACGCCCGAGGAAGCGAGCGAGAAGCTCGGCAGACTTACCGCCAATCTCGACCTCTATCGCAGGACGAGCCTTCAGGCAGTGCTTGAGGAGCATGCGTCGGCGATGTCGGCAGGTGAGCTTTTGAGGCCGGTTATTGCCTGCCTAGCGGGCGTTGCGCATGGCGCTGGAAAGCGTGGTGAACAACGCACTGCGCGACTGGCGAAGGGCAAGCATGAGGATCAGGCCGATCGAATAATTGAGGGCAACCGCCAGGACCACCGCGAGCAGGTCTGACTGGCCGGTCAGCGATACGGGCAACTCCCGGTAGACGGACCAGGCAAGCAGCGACGACATGATGAAAAGCCCCTGCATGATCAGGAAGTCGGCTGCGGTCACCGGGCCGACCCGGTGGACAAGAACGGCAAGCACCGGGACGCGCAGCATATAGCCGCTGATCGCGTAGGCCGCGGCGACACCGACGGCGCCCCAGTGCAGGCCGATAATGAAGGCGGCGACCGTCGTCAGCGACGAGTAGATGCCCCAGTGGAACATGGTCTTGGTCTTGCCCTGGCAGATGAAGATCCATCCGGTGGTGCTTGAGACGGACTGGATCAGGCTGGCGATGCCCAGCCAGGCGAAGATCGGCGCCACCGCTGTCCAGCGCTCGCCGAAGAGAAGCCCGACGACCTGGTCCGACGTCAGCGTCAGCGCCGCGATGCCGGGCATGGTGATGGCCGCCAGCATCCAATTGGTCCGCACATAGATGTCGCGAAACCGCGCCTTGTCCTCATGGATGCGGCTCAGCAGCGGCACCATCACGCGTGTCAGCGGCTGGTTGATGTTCTGCAGCGGAAACAGCAGGAGCTTATAGGCGCGGTCATAGTAGCCGAGTTCGATCGCGCCCGAATATTTTCCGATCAGGATGTTGTCGAGATTGCGCGAGAAGAAGTTGGCCAGATTGAAGCCGGTCAGATTGGCGCCGAAGGACAATATGTCGGTATCGACCTTCAGGTCCGGCCGCGACGGCGTCCAGCGCGCCACCTGCCATGCCGCGGCCAGCGCGACAACAGCCGAAACCGCCGGGCCGATGACCAGCGACCAGTAGCCCAGTCCCGCATAGGCGGCGATTGCGGTAGTCGCAAGTCCGGCAGCGGCGGTTATCACATCGTTCAGCGCGAGCTGGCCAAAGCGCAAATGACGGTTCATCAGCGCCAGCGGCACCGCGGCGAGGCTGCCAAGAAGCAGCGGCAAGGCAGAGCCGATGGTGATCCCGACCATGCGTTGATCGCCGTAGAAGGCGGCGATGGCGGGCGCCAGGCATGCCACCACCACGGCACTGCCCAGCCCAACCAGCGCACTGATCCAGAATACCTGGTTGAGCTGTTCGGTGCTGATGTCCTTGCGCTGGACCACAGCCTGCTGCAGGCCTAGGTTTTGAAGCAATCCGACAAAGGCCACGATCGGCCCGACGGAAGCCACGAGACCAAAATCCTCGGGGACCAGCAGACGCGCAAGCACGATGACCGAGAGAAACTGGATCGCCATCTTGAAGCCTTGCGCGCCGATCGTCACCACGCCGCCGCGCAGAGCGACGCGACCGAACTGGGGGGGCGGGTTGGCGTTCATGCCGGGCGCCTGGCTTCGGCCAGTTGAGCAACGATCTGCGCAAAACGTTCGTTGAGCAGGTCCGCGTTGAAATCCTGCTCGATCTTGCGGCGCGCCGCACGTGCGATGCGCTCGCATTTGTCCGGGTTCTCGGCCACCCAGACAAGCTTGCGGGCCAACGCCGCAACGTCTCGCTCCGGTGCGAGGAAGCCTGTCTCCTGATCCTCGATCAACTCGGGGATGCCCGAGTGATAGGTGCTGACAACAATCAGCCCGGCGGCCATAGCTTCCATCAGCGCCACCGGAATACCCTCGAGATCGCCGTCCTGTGCAGCAACGCTGGGCAGCAGGAATACGTGGGCGTCGCGCAGGCGCTGCTTGACCTCGGCGTGCGGACGCGGCCCGAGGAAAGTCACCCGGTCGGCAATGCCGAGATTTACGGCGAGCTTCTTCAACTCTTCCAGCAATTCGCCGCCGCCAATCACCGCATAGACCCAGTCACGCTGCGGCAGGCTGGCGAGCGCCCGAAGGGCGAATTCGATGCCCTTCTTTTCGGTCAGCCGGCAGACCGAGATGAAGGACAGCGTGTCCCGGTCCCAGGAACGCCAATGGTAGCCGATCTCACCGGGCCGCACGCCCATATGGTGAACCATGACTTGCGCGGGGGGTGCGCCGACGCCGATCAGGGCGTCGCGGAAAAACGCGTTCACCGGGAGCTGGAGAACGCCCTTGTCGAAGACAACCTTGTAGCGCGTGAGCGTGTCGTCATGCAGCGGTTCGCCGACATCGCGGCCGTGGAATATGGTCACCAGCGGAGCGGAAATCCGGCCTCGTTTCATGGCGCGGGCAACGCGCATGCCGTTATTGCCGAAATGCGCGACGATCACATCGGCGTTCTGCAATTTGCGCGCAAAGGCGATGTCGATAACGGTCGAGAGCTTATCCCAGAACCTGCCCGACCATCTCCTGAGCGTCGGGCGAAAGCGCCCCAGTCCGCCCCACCAGCAGACGACCTTGCCAGGCAGCGCCTGCCAGCGGCGATCGTCGATGTTGCTGTCCTTGCCGAACGACGTCTCGTTGCAGACGACGCCGACTTGCATGCCGCGCTCGAGGCACCCTTCTATCTGGTCGAGGACGAAGGTCTCCGACAAAGAGGGGAACTTATCAACTACGAAGCAAATCTTCATCGAATGGACGATCTTTCGAGGCCGGTCGGCGATCTGCTCGCGCGGATGAGGGCTGAAGCCCGTCGCCGCCGTGCGAGGCGCCCCAAGCGTCTGGTGTTGTGCGTGCCGTTGTCCCAAAGCAGCTCCCACCCCGGTCAGGCGCGAGAGCCGGCTTTTGGGCAACGTGTATGGTTTTGGACGAAATGCATCAGGCGGCATGCTCCAGCGCGCCTTGCCTGGCGTTGTCGAGAACGCCGAGGAAGGTCGCGAACTGAATGTCTGGATTCATTTGCGGCCGCTCCGAAAACAGCTGCGCCGCCGCCGACAGCCTGTCGTACTCGGCCTTGTCGCTCCATAGCCGCCTGACCGCGGCGACCCAGTCGTCGAGCGGTGCGTCATAGTCAAGTACAACGCCGCCGGCGCCGATCGCTTCCGGCAGGCCGCCGCGGCGGGACCCGACGACCGGAATGCCGCTGCAATGGGCCTCGGATGCCACGCGCCCCCAGGCCTCTTCCCATTTGCTGGGCGCCAGCAGGATCTTGGTGCGGCCATAGACCGTCTTCATGTCGCTGGTACGGCTTTCCAGCCTGACGTTGCGCAGCGGCGCGATGGTCCGTTCGATCTGCGCCCGGTGGTCGTCGTCGAGCTTCCAGCTTTCGACGAACAGAAACGGGATTTCGGGGCATTGGCCGGCGATGCGCACGGCGAGTTCGAACCCTTTTTCATTGTAAGGGTTGATCAGCGTGACGAATTCGCCGGTCGTCGGGGTGCTGTAGAGCCCGGGATTGATGGTCGGCGGAATCACGGTCGAGTCGATGCCGAACCTTTCCTTATAGGTGCGCGCGGTGAATTCGGAGTTGGCGATATAAAGCGCCGAATGCAATTCGCGCAGGTCGCCGGCCAGCTCGTGGAATTCGACGTTCCGCAGATAGACCACCAGCGGCACGCCGAGCGCCTGCAGCGCCTTTCCGATCGGCACCGATTTGTGGCACTGCACGACGGCGACATCGGGATCGAGCCGTTCGACCGCGAAGCGCGCCGCCTCCCAGGGAAACCACGCCCGCACGACCGGATAGCCGGGATAGCTGTCGATGACCGCACGCTGGCGAAGCAGTTTCATCTTGGCGCGCGCCTTGAAGCCGAACATGCCATCACCGAACAGTGCCGCCAGGACCGAGGCGTCATGACCGTGCTCGCGCAGCTGCTCGACCAGATGGTGCGTGCTCGACTGAACGCCACCGCTGAACTGCGGCGTGTAGCCGTTGCCGCCTGCAAACAGAACTTTCATGGACCTGGCTCCTTGCTGGACCGCCCTATCGTCACGCCGCCATTCTGCCGATGCTGTGGTATTCGATGCCGTGGCGGGCGATGACCTTGGGGTCGTAGAGGTTGCGTCCGTCGAAGATGACGGGCGTGGTCAGCGCGTCCTTCAATGCATCGAAGGACGGCGCACTGAAGCTCTTCCACTCGGTCACGATCAAGAGCGCGTCGGCACCTCGCACAGCGGCCTCTTTGGTGCCGCACAGCTGCAGGTCGTCGCGCAACCCGTAGATCGCCTGGCATTCCTGCATCGCCTCGGGATCGTAGGCCTGCACATTGGCACCGGCGGCCCAGAGCGCCTCCATCAGCGTGCGGGCCGGGGCTTCGCGCATGTCGTCGGTATTGGGCTTGAAGGCCAGGCCCCACAGCGCAAAGGTCTTGCCCTTGAGATTGCCCTTGAAATAGCGGTCCACCTTCTCGAACAGGACCGACTTCTGCTGGTTGTTGCGCTCCTCGACGGCACGCAGCAGCTTGGCGTCGAACTTGATGGCTTCGGCGGTCTTGATCAGGGCGCGCACATCCTTCGGGAAGCACGAGCCGCCATAGCCGAGGCCCGGATAGATGAAGTGGTAGCCGATCCGCGGGTCGCTGCCGATGCCCTTGCGGACCTCCTCGATGTCGGCGCCCAGTTGCTCGGCCAAATTGGCCATTTCGTTCATGAAGCTGATCTTGGTCGCCAGCATGCAATTGGCCGCGTATTTGGTAAACTCGGCACTGCGCACGTCCATCACGATCATCTTTTCGTGGTTGCGGTTGAACGGCGCGTAGAGCTCGCGCATCACCGCCTCGGTGTCCTCGTTGCTGGTGCCGACGATGATGCGGTCGGGCTTCATGCAGTCGCTCACAGCGGACCCTTCCTTGAGGAATTCCGGATTGGAGGCGACGTCGAAAGCCAGATCCTCGCGCCCGCGCGCCCTCAGCGTCTCGGCAATCCTGGCCTTTATCCTTTCGCAGGTACCGACCGGCACGGTCGACTTGCCGACGACGATCTTGGGCGCGTCCATCTCACGACCGATGGCCTCGGCGACGGCCAGCACATATTTCAGGTCTGCCGAACCATCCTCGCCCGGAGGCGTGCCGACCGCGATCATCTGGATCTGGCCATGCTTGATCGCCGCGGCGGCGTCGGTGGTGAACTTGATGCGGCCGGCGGCATGGTTCTCCTTGACCATGTTTTCGAGCCCAGGCTCGAAGATCGGGACATGACCCTGGTTGAGCCGCTCGACCTTTTTTGCATCGATGTCGACGCAGACCACCTGATGGCCGACTTCGGCAAGCACCGCCGCCTGTACAAGACCGACATAGCCGATTCCAAAGACAGTCAAATTCATTCGGTTTCATTCCTGTTCAAGGCTTCGGGGCCTGTTCGAGCTTCGGGCTCGGACCACCTTCGGCCCGGCGGGTTCAGATGCGCTTCTAGTTCGTTTTGCATGCCAGCGATTCCGGGAATTGGCAGGGCTGGCCGAGTGCGGTGAATGCAACGCGGTCCACTTGCATGGCGAGCTTGCGGCCCGGATCCGAGAACGGCCCCATCCAGCCCTTCATCGTATCGCTGCCCCACAGGCTGAAATAGATTCTTTGCGAATGGGTGGGCAGCTTCGCCGGATCGGTGATCTCGTGGACAAGCTTGCCGTTGACGTACCAGCGCAGCCGGTCCTTTTCCCAGACGAAGGCGTAGTCGTTGAAGGCCTTGTCGGTGCCCCCGGCGACGTCGACCAGCTTCTCGTTCTTGCCCTTGCCGGCTATGTAGGCGTTGACCTGGACCTTGGACGTGTCCTTGGTCAGCACCTCGAAGTCGATTTCATCATGCGGCTGCTTGTCGGCATCGCCGACGAAGCTGAAGAATGCCGCGTTGACGCCGGAGCCCGTGTCGGTCTTCATCCGCGCCTCGTAGGTGCCGTAGCCGAAGCGCTGCTTGGTCTGGATCTCGGCGCAGGCGAATTCGCGATCCTTCAGCTTGCGCTTCTCGAAACCGAGCGTCAGCATGCCGTCGGAAAGGCCGATCAGGCTTTTGGACCAGGTGCAGTTCTGATGCTTGCCGTTCGTCCAGCCGTCGGAAATGTACCAGCGCGCGCGACTGAGGCTGGTGAAATCATCGACAAAGGACGGCGCGGTTGGGAGATCCTGGGCGCGGACGGGCACCAGGCCCGCAACCAGGCTGCCGAGAACGATCAGCAGAAACGCGCCGTCTGAACGGAGCCGCCGCAGCTTGCCTGGGATCGGGCGCGTGAACGGGGTGCCGCCGGTTGCCGGGGTGGACGTGCTTTTAGGATCTGCGTTCATATCAAACTCACCTTTGTGCTGTGCGCCCCCAAAGCGATCGTTCGAACCGTGACGAAACAAGCTAATCTTGACCTCTGTCGCTCCTAGGCTCCGTGTAGCGTGCCCAAAACCATTGCGCCGACTCCGGGATATTCGCTCAACCTGTGCCGGGACCGGCGGGTTTCACAAAATCGGTCCTTATGTCTGGGCCGTTCTGCCGATCCTCCTCGAAGATTTCATCCAGCGAATGACGGAGATCCTTCATCATCTGCTTCTGGCGCGAGAGCGCAGCGATGCGCCGCTCGCAATTCAGGATCGACCTGGTCAGTTCGCCAACTTCGGAAGACCTGCGGGAGGAGACCGCCCCGTTTTCCATGGCCTCGACCAGGAAGGCGGCATTGGTGGCCGTTGTCCTGTAGCGGTTCTCAAGTCCGTTCTTCTCCGCCTCGACCTCGGCCGCGATCTGGTCCAGCAGCTTCGCCAAGCGATCGAGTCGCGCGGTGTCGGTCTGCGTGTCGCGCGCCGGATCTCTCGATCGGAAGCGAAAGATCGAGGCCATGCAGTCAGCGCCCCATCATCGTCGAGATGATGACCGGACTTGGCGCCCGTCCACGTTCAAAAGACATTTCTCGCATCGTCCAGCTCCTCTGACAGGGGATGCCTCGGGCCAGTTCGGTTGGCCGTCCAAAATTGCTGCACCGCAACATAGATTGCCATTCCCCGCGCGCATAGGCAACCACCTAGATCGTAAACTCATAAATCGCGTCGAAATGGTGCGAGCCGACCGAGGTAAGGCGATCGCCACGTTGACGAGCCTAGCTTTCGCCGGCTGTGCTGGTTCCGGCCATGAGGAAGCGCAGCGGCGGCACATGCTGACGCTTAGCGGCGAAGCCAGCGCGGCGAAACAGCGCATCCAGCTTGTCGGAGGCAACGCCGCGGACGACGGCCGTGAGGTTGGACGAGCCGGCCAAGGCATAGGCCACAGCCGGCGCCAGCCCGCGCTCAGTCTTCACGTCTAAGAACTTCCGCAACCGGTATTTGTCGCGAATGTGCCGCTCGTGCCTTCTCAGCGCAGCCTTCGATGCCTCCGGCAAACTGTCGATCGCAAGCAGTGCCAGGTCGGCATCGGCCAGATGCTTCAGATCCTGGGTGTTGTGCCGTCCGCTCAGCGAATCGGCGCGCACGATCGCGCCGTAGCCACAGGATTTGATGACCTTGAAGCGCGCGCCATGCGCAACCGCGCGCGCATAGAGTTCATAGTCTTCGCCAAGGCGCAGCTTCTCGTCGTAGCGCAGCTCATGCCGATCGAGGAAGGCGCGGCTGATCACGGGTTTGAGGAAGCCCAGTTCCCCTCGTTGCACACGGCGCCTGGAGATGTTGGCGTCGATGAAACCCTCGAAATCGAGGAATTCCGGCTCGGGCGAAAACGGTGGAGCGACGATTTTCGAGACGTCGGTTGCCGCGTCATCCCTGACAAGCATGATGTTGTCTGCCGCGAAATCCCAATCGGTGCTGGCGAACAGTCTGTGAAACCTGCCTTCGAAAAAGAAATCATCAGCGTCCAGGATGCTGATGAACGGCGACCTGGAACCGGCTATCGCGGCGTTGCGGGCAAAGGAGGGGCCGCGATTGACGTCGAAGCGGATGACGGAAAGGCGGCCCGTGCCGTCGTCGGCTGCATGGGCGACTTTCGCGGTATCGTCGGTGGACGCGTCGTCGACGACGACGACTTCCGCAACCTCCGGCTCGCGCAATGCCGATGCAATGGCAGCCGGGATTGTCCGCGCCGCGTTACGGGCAGCGATGATCACGCAGACTTGGGATGATGTCATGGACATGCCTCTCGATTGCAGAAATCGTTGCGGATTTCCTCGCCCTCCCCGCTCAATGCCTCACCGCCCGTCTGACATGCATCGGCCCAAATGCCTATGCTGCAAGTGCGAAGCAAGCATCGCCAAAATCATCGGCGCCGTCCAGTTTTTCATTTGGCTGGGTGTCATGACGCGGATGGGCAGGCGGCGAGCCGCAATCGGGATAGCTCCCGAAAGGCGCCGCTTGGCAGAGCCGCTCCTGCACGGCCCGGATCAAGCCACTGGCGCGCTCAGTTGGCCAACCAGTCACTGCCGAGTAGGTCGTGGCGATGGAGAGCGGCCGCTTGGTGGAGGCCGGGAGCATCGAGGAATTGAAGAAACGGGATGCCGACTTGCGGCGTGTTGCTGGAGGCCAACGCCCGAAATCAGTGAAGGCCTCTCCTGGCGCTTAATTTCTCGCCTTCGGCCGCTTCGTTCGAACTCAGCTTTCGTTCTGCGTCGCGAATTTTGTCGGCCGAGGTCGGGGCATTTCTTGCGACCATGGCAAAGACCAGCAGAAAATAACCGAGTTGGATGACTATGGCGCAGCCGATGACGCGAAAAAGCGTCGTGCCGAGCGAGGCGCCGCCCAAATAGGACCAGACGACCACGATCGCCAGCGCAAAACACATTCCGATAATGAACTTTGGCAGTGACATACCCGATAGCCCATCAACCGGCTCGGGAAAAAATGTCGACAAGCCCACCCCGAGCACCTCCCTTAAACTCTGCGAGCTTGTTTAGGTTGCCCGCTTCTGGCCGGTTGCTTCCGGCCTTGCCCAATCTGTCCATACTCCGACAGAAACAATTTGCAACTCTATTGAGGCGAGCAATAGGCGGCAAGGGCAGCTACGGAATAATTTTAAGCGAATCCTCAGGATCGCCTCTGCCATGGTGCAATGCACACGTCGGCATCACCACTGATTGACGGATATCGACTCGCTCCAGTAAGATTTATAATATTGACCAGTATCTTATCATAACATCAGTCGATATTTTGAACTTCTAAGTGACGGCAAAGCTCCACAACCGGGTATAAAGAGCGATTCGCCCAAAATCAGCCCCAAAATTGGACTAGATTTTCCAAAATTGCTCATAATCTGTCGCCTTTGCGACATAAAGGCAAAATTTTGTGCAGGACGAGTTCATTATTTAGTCAGTTCATGACGCGACTATTACAGCCGGCTGGGAAATTGTGTGTTGCGCTGCAGCATTTTTTTGGTATCGTGCGCTAAACCATCCGTTCAACGTATGGAGTTTACGCATGAGGGACGTAGCCAAGCCGGCCGACGCGGATTTTTCGCAGGCCGGCGTCGATTTTCCGCCGCCGATCGGCGGCCTGCTCAAACGCAGCTTCGATATTGCCGGTTCGCTGATCGGCCTGATCGCTCTCAGCCCGCTGTTCGTGATGATAGCGCTGCTTGTCAGGTTTTCCGATGGCGGGCCGATTTTCTATGGTCATAGCCGGATCGGCCGCGGAGGACGGATTTTTCCGTGCCTCAAGTTCCGCACTATGGTTCCAGACGGCGAGCGGGTGCTTGCTGCCTATCTCGCCGCGAATCCGGAGGCCAACGCCGAATGGATAGCGACCCGCAAGTTGAAGAACGACCCGCGGATCACGCGCGTCGGAGCGGTGCTGAGGAAGCTCAGCCTCGATGAGTTGCCGCAGATCATCAACATCCTGCAGGGGGATATGAGCCTGGTTGGGCCTCGTCCCGTGGTACGCGATGAGTTGGAGATCTATGGCAATTCGGCCGTCTATTACCTGAAATCGCGCCCCGGCCTGACCGGGCTCTGGCAGGTTAGCGGACGCAACGATGTTTCCTACGACAGCCGCGTCGCGTTCGATCGACACTATGTCGAGAACTGGTCGATGTTCGAAGACATTCGCATCATCATCAAGACCGTACCTGCGGTCTGGATGTCGCGAGGCTGCTACTGACGGCCGCTTGCTGGCCGTGCATCGAGGAGCGACTGTCCAGAATTCGAGCCCGGAACTCAGGCCCCGGGACTCAGGCATCGGGACTCAGGCATCGGGCGGGGCAAACCAGATCGGAAACGCTCAGTTGAAAGCAGATATAATCGATATCTTTTGCACCGGCATTCTCTCCAGACGCATGCGGCGAGTACGACTTTTGACGACTTGCCTCACGCTGGCGACCGGCCTGTCGCTGGCCCTGCCGCAGTTTGCCTTCGCCGATGACTATCGGCTTGGAGCACAAGACAAGCTAACCATCCGCGTAGCGGAATGGCAGACCGTCGAAGGCACGTTCCGTGACTGGTCGGCCATCAATGGAGAATACACGGTCGGGCCGGCAGGAACCTTGTCGGTGCCGTTCGTCGGCGAGATGCCCGCATCCGGCAAGACGACCTCGGAGATCGCGGCATCGCTCGGCGAGGCGCTACAGCGTAAGCTCGCCCTGGCTGACAAGCCCGAGGCCTCCGTCGAAATGGCGCAGTACCGGCCGTTCTATATTTCTGGCGAGGTGCAATCGCCCGGACAGTATCCTTGCGTGCCTGGGCTGACGGTGCTGAAAGCGATGAGCATTGCCGGCGGAACGCGGCGGAACTCGGAGAGCGGGCAGCGCTACGACCGCGACCTGATCAATGCCAAGGGCAATTTCGACGTACTTCAAGACCAACAGGTCAGGCTGATCGTCAAGCGCGCCCGCATCGAAGCGGAACTGGCGAACAAACCGTCATTCGAAGTGCCGAAAGAAGTGGCCGACGATCCGAAGCTGCCCAGCATCGTTGCCGATGAGACGGCGATCCTGGCGGCCGACCAGAAGAAACTCAACCTACGCTTGCAGGCGCTCGACGACTTGAAGGCGCTGCTGCAGAGCGAGATCGATTCGCTGCAGAAAAAGATCGTCAACCAGCAGAAGCAGGTCGATCTGGCGAAGGAGCAGCTCAACGGTATCGGCTCGCTGGCGCAAAAAGGCCTGGTCGTCAACACCCGGGTTTTGAATTCCCAGCAAACCATCGCCGACCTCGAAGGCCAGATACTGGATTACGAAACGGCGATTCTCACGGCCAAGCAGTCGATCAGCAAGGCCACTCAGGACGCTATCGATCTGGAGAACACCCAGAACTCCACCCTCGCGACCGACCGGCAACAGACGGAAGCCGACCTCAACGAAGCGACGCTGAAGCTGAATATGGAAAAAGGCTTGATGACCGAAGCCCTGTCGGGCAACCCCATGCCGCAATTCTATGGCAACAACGAACCAGCCGCCATGTCGTTTTCCCTGGTGCGGGTGGTCGACGGCAAGACCAGCGAAATCACCGCCGACGAAGACACGCCGGTACTGCCCGGGGACGTGATCAAGGTCAAACCGGCGCCCCTGGCCATCCAGTAGCTTCTTTCCACCGGAGCGAAGCACCCACCTCGCAGGCGGCGGCCTGCGGGGTTTTGGGCTTCGTATTTTATGGATCAGAAAACAAGGCGGCCTTTGGGCGACGAACAGCCCGGATCGGCCCGCTCTAGCCTCGCACGGCGTCCGGTTCCTCGAGATGGTTCGCGGCGCTCCACCGGGAACGGGCGACGGACGGCACCTTCACCAGCTTGAAGTAGCTGTAATACAGCAGGAACGATCCCATGATGTAGGGATTGAGGGTCTCGACCTCGACGAAGGAGCGGATGAACAAAAGCACCATGACGCCGGCGAGAATCACAGACTCGGCTTGCCATGTCCTGAATATCAGCGCCGAGACGTGCCCCCAGAGCGTGCGCAGGATGATCAGCGACAGCAGTGTCGCTCCGACGAAGCCGAGTTCCACCAAGGTCTCGATGTAGGTGTTGTGGAAGTGGAAGCCGCTTCGGGCGGCGATGTAGAATTCATTCCACAGCCGCTCGGCCTCGGAGAAGCCCTGCACCCAATACGCCGCGTAGCCGACGCCGAGGATGGGCGATTGCTGCGCGGCATTCCAGCCCTGCTGCCAGAGGTAGGTCCGTCCGGTGAGCGTCGAATCCTTGCCAAAGAGGCCAAGGACAAAGTCCATTAACCCGAGATTCAGCGCAACCACGGTGCAGGCGACCAGCCCGCCTGCACCGATCACGAAAATCACCCGGCGATGGCGGAGCGAAAGCAGCTTGCCCATGGAAAGCAGCGCGACCAGGGCGAGAACCGCCGGGGTCGATGCCATCGACGTGGCCGAATGCGACACGACCAGCAGATAGCCCGACAGCAGGACGATCGGTACAATCAATAAAAAACCTATGCGGCCGCGCCTGAGAAAGGCCAGGTAGACAACGCAGAAATAGATGCCAAGCGATGCGACAAAGCCGATCTGGTTCTTGGAGCTGAAGGCGCCGACGAAATTATATGTCCCGTCGAGAACGTCGTAGGAATAACTCGCGACCTTGAGCGAGTAGAGCAGGACGACGAAAATCCCTATTAGGGCGCCTATGGTCAAGGTCCGGACGCTGACCGTGCGCGCGGCAATGTAGGCGCATGCGATATGGGAACAATATTGCACGGCCGTCCTTGCCGTGGTGCCGGGAGCTGCCGACCAGAACACCGAGAAGCAGACATAGGCTGCAAACGCCAGCGGAAGCCAGGCGCTGGAAGCGTGCCTTAATATTTTCCGGTAGTCGACCAGGATGAGCGGCAGCCAGACTGCATAATAGGCCAGGATCATGGCCTGGCCGAAAATGGTCGAGTAGGAGAACGCCCAGATCGAGACTGCAACGGCAAAGCTGCCATAGACCGTGTTCTTGTCCGGATCGATCAACAGAGATTTTGGAATCTTCATCTCGGTATCGGTTTTCCGCCCTTGCAGCTCAATGCCGATTTCATGGGCCGCTCATGGGTCGATTCATTGGATCGATGGGAGCCTCGCCTGCAGGCGCTCGCATTGTGCAGTGCAATATAGCGCATCCGGCGCTGCATGTCACCCGGATGACAAACTGGGCGAAGTCGTTCCTGCAGTTCTCCCATGCCGGACGAGACGATTTGGCCAGGAGGCAGTGCCGTTCAATTGCCTGGTGCTGGCCCATCACGAAGCTGTTCGGAGGCTGCAAGTCCGCGCTTGAACTTGTCCGCCGTTGACTTCACATTCGCCGCCGATTGGGAGGAAGACCACATGCCGATGAGTTTCGCGGGACGATTTGCCGGACGATCTGCTGTTATCACCGGCGGCGCCTCAGGCATCGGCCTTGCCGTCGCGCAAAGGATCACTAAGGAAGGCGGGCGTGTTTCGGTCTGGGATCGCGATGCCGCCCAGATCGAGCAGGCCAAGGCCATTGTTCCAGGCCTGCACAGCGTCACCTTAGACGTCGCCGACCCCATAGCGGTCGAAGCCGCCGCCCGAGAGACGATCGAAGCGATTGGCGCAGTCGATGTCCTTGTCACCAGCGCTGCCATCACCGGACCGAACATGACGACCTGGGAGTATTCCGTAGAGGATTGGCGCCGGGTCATCGACATCAACATCAACGGCGTCTTCTTCTGCAACAAAGCGCTGGTCCCGCATATGCTCGAACGCAATTACGGCAGGATCGTCAACATCGCCTCGATTGCCGGCAAGGAAGGTAACCCGAACGCCTCGGCCTACAGCACCTCCAAGGCCGCGGTGATCGGCATGACCAAATCGCTTGGCAAGGAACTGGCCAAGACCAGGGTAACGGTGAACTGCGTCACGCCGGCGGCCGTGCGCACCGCGATCTTCCAGCAGATGAGCCAGCAGCACATCGACTTCATGCTGTCCAAAATACCAATGGCGCGGTTCGGCGAGGTCGAGGAGGTGGCGGCGCTGATTTGCTGGATCGCGTCCGAGGAATGCTCGTTCACGACGGCGGCCGTCTTCGACGTCTCCGGCGGCCGGGCGACCTACTGAGGCCGGCCGGACGCAAACCGCCCGACCGGATCGCGGCGCCTCAGTCGTGGAGCTGCCGCGAGATCGGCGGGCCGATCGAAAAGTCGCTGAATGTGACCTCGAAGCCCTCGCGCTGCGGCGAACAGCACATCATGCCGACATCGACCGTTTTCGAGGGTGGGAAATAGGCAAGCCGCACCGGCTTCCAATGCTTGTCGGACGCGTCCAGATACTGGACACGGATCGTCTCGGCATGACGCGTCAAGCGGATCCTGACGCCGTCCGGGTCGGCCGGAATATTGGCCAGCGACCAGTCGGAGGCATCGTTGGTGACGACGACGGAAAAATACATCAGCCCGTCGGTGTATTCGATGCCGGCCTTGATCCAATGGGTCTCGCTCAGGCGGACCATAAGCCCGGCTTGGTCGTAAAGCACCTCATAGTGCCCCTTGACCGTGACTTCGGCGCTGAAATCGCCCTCGACCTCACGATAGAGGAAATGGCCATTGTCACGCCAGAAGCCGTAGAACGTCTCTCGCCAGAAGTCGGTCTCCTTGCCGGTCCGCACATGCACCGTATTGTCGCCGAACTCGTAGTGCGGCGGCGGATTGAGCCAGGTCAGGTCCGTATTTTCAGATGCCATCGATTTGCTCGCCTGCCTGGCTGGTCCCGGATGAGTGCCGCCGTGATCAGCCAGCGAAGGTATAGGCGGTCTTCACGGTGGTGTAGAACTCCGCGGCGTAACGGCCCTGCTCGCGCGGGCCATAGCTCGATCCCTTGCGCCCGCCGAAAGGCACGTGGAAGTCGACGCCCGCCGTCGGCAGGTTGACCATGACCATGCCGGCTTCCGAATTGCGCTTGAAATGCGTGGCATGCTTGAGGCTCGAGGTGCAGATGCCGGACGTCAGCCCGAACGGTGTGTCGTTGGCCACCGCCAGCGCCTCATCATAATTCTTGACGCGGATGACGTTGGCGACCGGTCCGAAAATCTCCTCACGGGAAATGCGCATGGCGTTGGTGGTTTCGGTGAACAGCGCCGGTTGCAAATAGAAGCCGCGGGTTTCGCGATCGAGCCGCTCACCGCCGAAAGCGAGATCGGCACCTTCCCGACGTCCGATGGCGATATAGTCCTCGTCCTGTTTGAGCTGGCTCTGGTCGACCACCGGCCCGATCTGGGTCTTGGCATCGAGAGCGTCGCCGATGACCAGCTTGCCCAGGCGATCTTTCATCGCCTCGACGAAGCGGTCATGGATGCCGTCCGTCACCACCAGGCGGGACGACGCCGTGCAGCGCTGGCCGGTCGAGAAGTAGGCGCCGTTGACCGCGCAGTCGACGGCGACGGCAAGGTCGGCATCATCGAGCACGACAAGCGGGTTCTTGCCGCCCATTTCGAGCTGGAACTTGCGCATGTGCTCGACGCTGGCGGCGGCCACGCGCTTGCCGGTGCCGACCGAGCCGGTGAAGGTGATGGCGTTGAGATCAGGGCTGTCGAGCATGGCCTGGCCGACCACCGAACCTTTGCCCATCACCAGGTTGAGCACGCCGTTGGGCAGTCCGGCGCGGTGCAGGATGTCGACAATTGTCCAGGCGCTCTCCGGAACGAGTTCCGCCGGCTTGAAGACGATAGTGTTGCCGTAGGCCAGCGCCGGAGCGATTTTCCAGGCCGGAATGGCGATCGGGAAATTCCACGGCGTGATGATGCCGACGACGCCGACCGCTTCGCGGGTGATCTCGACGCCGACGCCGGGCCGCACGCTTGGCACCAGCTCGGCCGACAGGCGTAGCGTCTCGCCGGCGAAGAAGTCGAATATCTGGGCAGCCCGCACAGTCTCGCCAATGCCCTCGACCAGCGTCTTGCCTTCCTCGCGCGCCAAGGCCCGGCCGATTTCATCTTTCCGCGCGGTGATCTCGTCCGACGCCTTCCTCAGCACCGCGTGGCGTGCCAGCAGGCCCGATCGGGACCATGCCGGAAATGCCGCCTTCGCCGCCGCGATGGCCTGCCGGGCGTGCTCGGCGCCTCCCGATGCATATTCGCCGACCACGTCGTCGAGATTGGACGGGTTGATATTGCGGGAGCCGGCATCGCCCACCCACTCGCCGTCGATGAGGTTCTTTCGAAACGGGATCATGTCGCTGTCTTCCTTGTCGTCCTTCGATCGCCGTCTATCTGGACCACCGACCGCCACACCGCAAGGCCGAAAGGCGGGCAAACTTCTCCTCCTCGACAGGCATGTGATAGGGGTCGGGCTGGAAAAGATGATTCCAGTATGGTGCGTCGTGGATCGCACGGGAGGAAAAGTATCATGTCCGACAACGCGTTGCCGCTGGTGATCAGCGCACCCCATCCACGCACGCTCGACCTGATCTTCACGCCGGCTGCGCTGACGAAATTTCGGTCGAAATACCGCATCGTCGAAACATCGCCCGAAGGTGTCGCGGCGCTGCCGGCCGATATCCTTGGCGAGGCGCGCTACATTGTCGGCCAGCCGCCGATCGCGCCAGAGACACTGGAAAAAATGAAGGCGCTGCGCTGCATCTTCAATGTCGAGAGCAACCTCATCAACAACATGCCATATGAGACGCTGTTTTCGCGCGGCATCCATGTCGTCACCACTGGGCTGGTCTTTGCCGAACCGGTGGCCGAGCTCGGCCTTGCCATGGCGCTCAACCTTGCCCGCGACATCGTCGATGCCGACCTCGCTTTTCGTCAAGGCAAGGAATTGTGGGGCGGCGACGGCAACCGGACGGCGCGGCTTCTTTCCGGCGCGGATGTCGGCATCATCGGCTTCGGCGATCTCGGCCGCGCGCTCAACCGGCTTTTGACGGGTTTTCGCACGCGGACAAAAGTCTTCGACCCGTGGCTGCCGCCGTCGATCCTGATCGAGAACGGCGTTGAGCCGGCCTCGCTCGATGAAGTCCTGTCGAGCAGCGATTTCGTCTTCGTCGTCACTTCGGTGACCAGCGAAAACCAGGGTTTCCTCGGCGCCGAAGCCTTTGCCAGGATGCGCGAGGGATCCGCTTTCATCCTACTCAGCCGGGCTGGCGTGGTCGATTTTCCGGCACTGATGGATGCTGTCCGCAGCGGCCACATCGTCGCCGCCAGTGATGTTTTTCCTGAGGAGCCGCTGGCCCAAGATCACCCGGTCCGCACATTGCCGGGGTTCCTGCGCTCCGCCCACCGGGCCGGCGCACTCGACATCGCTTTCAAGCGGATGGGCGACATGGTGCTGGAAGACATGGACCTGGTCGACCGCGGCCTGCCGCCGATGCGTTCGAAGCGGGCCGAGCGTGAGACCGTTTCGCGAATGCGCTCAAAGCCGGTCGACAAGAATTAAGCCGTCTGTCCCGACGGTCGCACATGCTCAGATCGTGAAGGACCAAAACAGGCAGGCCAGTGTCGCAGCGGCGAAGACGACGAAGAACAGGCTTCTCAACAGGATGTTGCGCCGCAGTTCGTTGATGAAGAGATGGCATCCGACGATGGCTGCGACAAACAGGAACCGCCAGTTCAGCAGTGCCGAGAGCACATCGTGCTGACCGAAAGCAAATCTGGCGGCGAGACATCCAACGATGACCGCGAACAACACGATGACCGTCCAGAAGATTGCATCGGCGGCATGCGTCAGGACGATGCCGGCGAGCCTGATCGGCAGAACCATCATCAGCAGTGCGCTGAGGAAGTAGACCGCCGCGAGCGGAATGAATGCCCCTGCATCGGCGACGTCACTCAAGCGCTTGGCGCCGATCGCGCCATAGGGATAGCCATGCCTGGCCACCGCCAGGCTGAGCGCCATCAGCAAAGCCGTCAGCACGGCCGCAAGCGCGAATGAGGTCAGGGCTTTGCTCATGGGGCTCCCGTTCCGAACGAATCGAAGTCAGAACGGTGGTAGCCTATGGTTTGTAAATTGCTAGTAAGCATCATGCAGCGGCGCGGCAGAGTTCCTCGGCGCATTCACTCTGCAGCTTGCAGACGCCGCCCGTCGATAATGGTCTTGATCTCGGCGCGGCAGGAGCCGCAATTGGTGCCGGCGTGAAGGGCGGCGCCGATTGCCGCGACGCTGGTGCAGCCGCCGCGCACCGCTTCCGCGATCTGGTTGGCACCGACCCCGAAACAGGCGCAGACGATGGCGCCGCGGTCGACGCTCTTGCCGCCAGGCCTGCCGGCGACGATCGCCAGCCGCGCCTGCCGATCGGCATGGTCGGCACCCAGTTGTTCGGCCGCCCAGCCGCGCGACACCGCTACCGGGGTAGGCGCAAGATAGAGCGCGCCGACCAGCCGACCGCCCGCGAAACGGGCGAAGCGATGGTGCCCGCCGGCGATGTCGTGATAGGCGAGCGCCTCGCCTTCCGGGCCGAACAGCGCGGCGGCAAACCCGGTCCAGTCGCGGCTGTCCTGCAGCGCAATTTCAAGGCGCCAGCCGGCGGGGCAGCGGGCGAGGCTCCAATAATCGGCGTCGATGGATGCGGGCCGTTCCGCAAGCACCGCGAAGCCGAAGGCCGTGGCGGCGAACCGCTCGATTCGGGCGGCAACGTTCTTTGAAGCCGGCTGGCCTGAAATCGCATCAGTCGTCGGCGCGACCAGGGCATCGACGCGCGCGCGCGCGGAAAACTGATCGGTCCAGTGCATCGGCACGAACACAGAGCCTTGGCGTTGGCGCCCTGTCACCAGCGCGCGGACCACGACCTCGCCATAAGCTGTCGAGACGCGCACAATATCGGCATCGCCGATGCCGTAGTGCTGCGCATCAGCCGGGTGAATTTCGACGAAAGGCTCGGCCATGTGCTGCGACAGGCGCGGGCTCTTGCCGGTTCGCGTCATGGTGTGCCAGTGGTCGCGCACGCGCCCGGTGTTGAGCACCAACGGGTAGTCCAGGCTGGTGCGGGTTTGGGCGGTTGGGCGGATGGCAATAAAGCGTGCCTTGCCGTCGGGTGTGTAGAAATTGCCGTTGGCAAAGAAGCGGGTGCTTTTGTCCTCCGGCTGGCGCCACGCACCCCCCTCTGGCCTGCCGGCCATCTCCCCCCCTGGGGGGGAGATTGGCAGTTTTGCCGGCACCGCCTTTTCAGCAATGGTAACGATTGGCGAAACCGGTGGCGACATCCAATCTCCCCCCTTGAGGGGGAGATGGCCGGCAGGCCAGAGGGGGGTGCCTTGGCTCGGCGCTGGCCATTGGAATGGCGCCAATTTCTCAAAGGTCCCTGAATCAATCGCGCCATACGCGCCTATATCAAAATCGCGCGCGCCGTCATTCTCGAAACCCGACAACGCCGCGTGCTCGGCGAAGATGTCGGCCGCCGACACATGCGAAAAAGCTTCGGCAAACCCCATCCGCCTGGCAACTTCAGCGATGATCCACCAATCTGGCCTTGCCTCGCCGGGCGTGGCCAAAAAAGCCCGCTGGCGCGAGATGCGGCGCTCCGAATTGGTGACGGTGCCGTCCTTCTCGCCCCATGCCGCCGCCGGCAGCCGGACCTGAGCATGGCGGACCGTGTCGGTCTCGCCCAGCACGTCCGAGACAACGACAAACGGGCACGCCTTGATCGCCGCCTCGATGGTATCGGCGTCCGGCATCGAATCGACCGGATTGGTCGCCATGATCCACAGCGCCTTGATGCGTCCGTCGGCCACCGCTTGGAACATCTCGACCGCTTTCAGGCCGGGCTTTTCGACGACGGTCGGCGCGTTCCAGAAGCGCTGCACGCGGTTGCGGTGCTCGGGGTTTTCGATCTCCATGTGGGCGGCCAGCATGTTGGCCATGCCGCCGACCTCGCGGCCGCCCATAGCATTGGGCTGGCCGGTCACCGAAAACGGCCCGGCGCCGGGCTTGCCGATGCGGCCGGTGGCGAGATGGCAGTTGATGATGGCGTTGACCTTGTCGGTGCCCGAAGACGACTGGTTTACGCCCTGGCTGTAGACGGTCACCGTCTTCGCCGTCGCGGCAAACAGGCTGTAGAAGCGGGACAGTTCGTCCTCACTGAGACCCGTGGCAGCCGCGATGCCGGCAAGGTCGAGCGCCGAGGCAGCGAAAAGGGCTTGCCCGAATCCGGTCGTGTGCGCCGTGATGTAGGTACGGTCCAGCGCGTTGTGCTGGCCGAGATAGGCAAGCAGCCCTGTGAACAAAGCGACGTCGCCATCGGGGGCGATCGCCAGATGCATGTCAGCGATATCCGATGTCATGGTGCGGCGTGGGTCGATCAGCACCACCTTCATCTCGGGCCGCTTTTCCCGGGCAGCGGCAATGCGCTGGTAGAGCACCGGATGACACCAGGCGAGATTGGAGCCGACCAGCACGATCAGGTCGGCAAGTTCCAGATCCTCGTAATTTCCCGGAACCGTGTCCGAGCCAAAGGCGCGGCGGTGGCCGGCGACCGACGAGGCCATGCACAGGCGCGAATTGGTGTCGATATTGGCCGAGCCGACAAACCCCTTCATCAGCTTGTTGGCGACGTAGTAGTCCTCGGTCAGCAACTGGCCGGAAACATAAAAGGCGACCGAATCGGGGCCGTGTTCGGCAATGGTTTGCGAGAAGGTCGAAGCGACTAGATTGAGCGCTTGGTCCCAGTCGGTACGGCGACCGTGGATTTCCGGATGAAGCAGCCTGCCGTCGAGATCGATGGTCTCGGCCAGTGCGGAGCCTTTGGAGCAGAGGCGGCCGAAATTCGCCGGGTGGTCCGGGTCGCCACGAACGGTTATTTCACCGTCCGCGGCGACCTTCGCCAGCACGCCGCAACCCACCCCGCAGTAGGGGCAGGTGGTCCTCACCTCGCGCGCTTTATCAATCTGCATGGTTCACGCCGCGCGGCTGGCCAGCGCTTCCAGCGCAATGAACAGCCGCTCGCCGTCGATCCGCACCGGAATGGTGCGCACCACGCCCTCGTCGGCGCCGAGCGCCTTGCCTGTCTCGAGCGAGATCACCCAATTGTGCAAAGGACAGGTCACCGCCGTGCCATGGACGATGCCCTGGCTGAGTGGCCCACCCTTGTGCGGGCAATGGTCGTCGATGGCGAAGACTTGATCGTCGGCCGTGCGAAAGACGGCGATCTTTCCTTCGGGTGTGGCGACGCAGCGCGCACCGCGACGCGGAATGTCCGAGAGCGTACCGATGGATACCCAATTCATGTGGCTATTCCTCTTTTGCGCGTGTTCTTGTCCGGAAACCGCATTCCACTTTTCGGGAACACGCGCCTACTCCGCCGCCTGCGCAAAGCCGACCGAAGCCATCGGCCGGAATTCATGCTTGTCCTTGCCGGAAGCACGTTCCGACCACGGGTCGACCTGGGCGAATTTCTGCGAGAAGACGAAGCGCGCGAAATAGGCCTTGCGCTTCTCGCCATCGTCCATGATCTGGCGCTTGATCTCGGCGATGCCGACGCGCTTGGCCCATTTGTAGATACGCTCGAGATAGCGGCCCTGCTCGCGATACATCTGCGTCAACGCCACGATATGCTCCAGCGCCTCGTCCTCGGTCTTGACCAGGCCGAGCACTTCGGTGCCCTTGATGTCGAGCCCGGCGGCGCCGGCGAAATGGATCTCGTAGCCGCTATCGACGCAGATCACGCCGACATCCTTGCAGGTCGCCTCGGCACAGTTTCGCGGACAGCCCGATACCGCCATCTTGACCTTGGCAGGGGTCCACGAGCCCCACATGAATTTTTCGATACGGATGCCCAAACCGGTCGAATCCTGCGTGCCGAAGCGGCACCAGTCGGAACCGACGCAGGTCTTTACGGTGCGCAGCCCCTTGGCATAGGCGTGGCCGGAGACGAAGCCAGCCTGGCCGAGATCGGCCCACACCGCCGGCAGGTCTTCCTTGCGGATGCCGAGCATGTCGATGCGCTGGCCGCCGGTGACCTTGACCATCGGGATTTCGAACTTGTCGACGACGTCGGCGATGGCGCGCAATTCGGCGGCATTGGTGACGCCGCCCCACATGCGTGGCACCACCGAATAGGTGCCGTCCTTCTGGATGTTGGCGTGGACGCGCTCGTTGATGAAGCGCGACTGGTAGTCGTCGGCGTATTCGTCGGGCCAGTCGCAGACGAGATAATAGTTTAGCGCCGGCCGGCATTTGGCGCAGCCGCAGGAGGTCTTCCATTCCAACTCCTGCATGACGGCGGGAATGGTCTTCAGGCCCTTGGCCTTGATCAGCCGGCGGACCTCGTCATGGCCAAGCGCGGTGCAACTGCACATCGGCTGGACCGCCGCGGGGTTGTATTTGTCGCCGATGGTCAGCACCATCAACTTCTCGACCAGTCCGGTGCACGAGCCGCAGGAGGCAGACGCCTTGGTGTGCGCGCGCACGTCGTCGAGCGAGGTCAGGCCCTTGGCCGTGATCGCGCCGGTGATCTTTCCCTTGCATACGCCGTTGCAACCGCAGATTTCCGCATCATCCGGCAAGGCTGCAACGGCCGCCATAGGGTCCAGGGGGGCGCCTCCCTGGTAGGACTGGCCGAAGATGAGCGTATCGCGCATCTCGGATATATCGGTCTGCTTCTTCTTGAGGTCGTTGAACCAGGCGCCGTCGGCCGTCTCGCCGTAGAGCACTGTGCCGATGATGCGGTCGTCCTTGAGCACCAGGCGCTTGTAGACGCCGGCCGCCGCATCGCGCAGCACGATCTCCTGGCGGTCATCGCCCTCGGCGAAGTCGCCGAGCGAGAACAGCTCGATGCCGGTGACCTTGAGCTTGGTCGGCGTGTCCATATGGACGAAAGCCGCCGCCTCGTTGCCGGCCAGATGGCTGGCGGCGACGCGCGCCATCTCGTAGAGCGGCGCGACCAGTCCGTAGACCTGGCCGTTGACCTCGGCGCATTCGCCGATTGCGTAGATATCGGGATCGTTGCTGCGCATGCCGGCGTCGACGACGATGCCGCGATTGACCGCAATGCCGGCTTCTTTTGCCAGGACCGCGTTCGGCCTGATGCCCACCGCCATGACGACGAGCGTTGCGGGAATGACAGTGCCGTCGGCAAGTTCCACCCGCTCGACCTTGCCGTTGCCGGTGATCGCCTGGGTGTTGGCCTTGGTGATGACCTTGATGCCGCGCTGCTCGACGGCGCGCTGCAGGAGATATCCGGCGGCCGGATCGAGCTGACGCTCCATCAGCGTCGGCATGACATGCAGCACGGTGACGTCCATGCCTTGCGCATTCAAGCCCGCTGCTGCCTCGAGCCCGAGCAGGCCGCCGCCAATGACCACAGCCTTGGCCCGCGACTGGGCGGCAAGCATCATGGCCCGGACGTCGTCCAGATCGCGATACGTGAGCACGCCCGGCAGGTCATGGCCCGGCACCGGAATGATAAACGGCACCGAGCCGGTGGCGATGACGAGTTTGTCATAGGGCTCGGTCACGCCATGATCGGAGGTGACGGTCTTTGCCTGCCGGTCGATGGCGACGATCTTGTGGCCCTTGTAGAGGGTGATGCCGTGCTTGATGTACCAGCCGTCGCCATGGATGATGATCTCTTCATAGGCCTTTTCGCCCGACAGAACCGGCGACAGCATGATGCGGTCGTAGTTCACGCGCGGCTCGGCGTTGAAGATGGTGACCTGGTAGCGCCCAGGCGCCTTTTCCAGGAGGTGCTCCAGCATGCGCCCGGGGGCCATGCCGTTGCCAATGATAACGAGTTTCTCGGTCATGTCCTGATCCACTCCGGTCTCACTCAGCCGCGTAGGAAAGGCCTGAAGCTTCGTCAGACGCCGTGCGCTCCATCCGCCGGATGGAAAAATGCATCCAGGCAAAGCAGGTGGCGACGATGACGAAGAGCAGCATGAAGCAGCTCGACCAGACGCCGGTGAGGTCGTTGAGCGCGCCGAAGACGATTGGCAGGATAAAGCCGCCGAGCCCGCCAATCATGCCGACAACGCCGCCGACCGCGCCGACACTCTGCGGATAGTAAGCCGGGATGTGCTTGTAGACGGCAGCCTTGCCAAGGCTCATGAAGAAGCCGAGCACACAGGCAACGGCTATGAAGGCGAGCGGGCCGACCTCGAAATGGAAGGCGATCGGCCCGCTGACACCGCGCACGACGTAGTCTGCCGAGGGGAGAGACAGAACGAGAGTCGCGGCGGCACTGACAGCGAAGGTCCAGTAGAGCACGGTGCGGGCGCCGATCCGGTCGGAAAGCACGCCGCCATAGGCGCGGAAAATACTTGCCGGAATTGAATAGGCCGCGCCGATCATACCGGCGGTCGCAAGCCCGAAGCCGTAGACGCCGATCAGGTAGCGGGGCAGCCATAGCGAGAGCGCCACGAATGCACCGAAGGCGAAGAAATAATAGAAGGCGAAGCGCCAGACCTGCAGGTTCTTGAGCGGCGCGAATTCCTGCCAGAAGCTTCTCGAGGGCGCGGCCTTGCCGGCGCGGCGCTCGCGGATGACCGGATCGTCGCCGGTCGTGAACCAGAAGACGGCGGCCATGACGACGAGTGCTGCCGCCCAGATCAGCGCGACCGACTGCCAGCCCCAGGAGAGAAGCACGAACGGTGCCAGGAACTTGGTGACCGCGGCGCCGACATTGCCGACACCGAAAATGCCAAGCGCCGTGCCCTGCTTGCCGGCCGGGAAGAAGCGCGAGACATAGGCGACACCAACGGCGAAGGAACCGCCAGCGAGCCCGACGCCCAGCGCAGCGACCAGCATCTGCCCGTAGGTGTGCGCAAAAGCGAGCAGAAAGGTCGCGACCGCCGCCGCAAGCATGGTCGCGGTGTATACCAGCCGTCCGCCAAAACGGTCGGTCCAGACACCGAGCACCATACGCACGAGCGAGCCGGTGAGGATCGGCGTGCCGACGAGCAGGCCGAACTCCGTCTCGTTCAGCCCCAGCTCCTGCTTTATGCGCACGCCGATGATTGAAAAGATCGTCCACACCGCGAAGCAGACGGTGAAGGCGATGGTGGACATGACAAGCGCCTGCCGGGGAGCACTGTCCTGGCTGGGCGCGGCTGGGAGATTTGCGGTCATTTTCTGGCTCCGGTTAGCGGCGTGGGAAGCACCGCCCTTGTGCTGTTCGTTCGCGACTGTCAGCGGCGCGGCATCGCCCGCAGCGCGCTGACGGCGAGAAAATCGCGGCGCGTGAAGTCCGCGAGGGACGCGCCAGTTCCGATCCGTTTCGTCATCGTCGTCTCCGGTTGGGCGCCGCTTGGGACCAGCGCCGTCGATTGCGTCAAAACAAAAAAGCCGCCGGCCAGGTCTTCGCGTCCGGAGTTCCGGGAGCGCGTGTGGACCTGAGCGGCAGCTTTGCCTGTGGCGCCCGCCATTGGACGCCGTGTCACTTGGCCCTTGCGGACCTACATGTTGAAAAGCAGGAAGCGTGCCAATTCGACAGCGCTCTGAATTATCGAATGAAACCAATGTGAACCGCAGCCGCGCGACTTTTGACCAAGCTCGGCAGCGGATCAAAGATTAGTCAGAATGCCTTGCACAGCAGCATAATATTTGTGCAATGCGGTAGATTGCCCATTGCCGATGCAGATTGCCAATGATGATGACGAGTTTTCCGGTTATTGCCTTACTCCGCGGCTTCGACGAAGCGGTGGCGTTCGTAGAGGAATTTCAGCACCGCCTCGCGGCAGCGCAGGAAGGTGCGGTCAGAGGAAAGCTCGATCCGCCGACGCGGCCGGGCCAGCGGCACGGGAAGCACCTCGCCGATGGTGGCCGCCGGGCCGTTGGTCATCATGACGATGCGGTCGGACAACAGCACCGCCTCGTCGACATCGTGGGTGATCATGATCGTCGTCGAGCCGAGCCTCGAATGGATATCCATCACCGCGTCCTGAAGATGGGCGCGCGTCAGCGCGTCGAGCGCGCCGAAGGGCTCGTCGAGCAGCAGGATCTTCGGCTCCATGGCCAGCGCCCGGGCGATGCCGACGCGCTGCTTCATGCCGCCCGATATCTCGGCCGGACGTTTATCCTTGGCATGCGCCATCTGCACGAGATCGAGATTGCGCATGATCCAGTCATGCCGTTCGGCCCGGCTCCTGCTCCGGCCAAAGACCTTTGATACTGCCAAATTGATGTTTTCGTAGACGGTCAGCCATGGCAGCAGGCTGTGGTTCTGGAACACCACGGCGCGTTCCGGGCCGGGACTATCGACCTCCTTGTCCTCGAGCAGAACGGCGCCGGCCGAGACCTTGGTCAGGCCGGCGATCAGGTTGAGCAAGGTCGACTTGCCGCAGCCTGAATGGCCGATGATCGAGACGAATTCACCTTTGTCGATGGTCAGCCGGATGTCCTTCAGCACGTCGCTGACCTGGCTGCCGCGGGCGAAGGATTTGTCGATGTGGTCGAGTTTCAGATAGGCCGTCATCGTCCCTCTCCTCACTTTGCCGTTGTGCCGCGGGTGACGAAGACGCCGACCGCCGCGACCAGGCGGTCGAGGCAGAAGCCGGTGACGCCGATATAGGCGAGCGCGACGATGATGTCGGGCAGCCGCGATGAGTTCCACGCGTCCCAGATGAAGAAGCCGATGCCGACGCCGCCGGTCAGCATTTCGGCGGCGACGATGGCGAGCCAGGACAGACCGATGCCGATGCGCAGGCCGGTGAAAATGTAAGGTGCAGCTGCCGGCACCATGATCTTCACGAAGAATTCGAACTGGTTGAGCCTGAGGATGCGGGAGACGTTGCGGTAGTCCTCAGGGATGTTGCGGACGCCGACCGCGGTGTTGATGATGATGGGCCAGATCGAGGTGATGAAGATGACGAAGATCGCCGACGGGCTGGAATCGCGGAACGCCGCCAGCGACAGCGGCAGCCAGGCGAGCGGCGGCACCGTGCGCAGGATCTGGAACACCGGATCGAGGCCGCGCATCGCCCAGATCGACTGACCGACAAGCGCGCCGAGCGCAACGCCGACGATCGCCGCAAGGCCGAAGCCGACGGCGACGCGCTGCAGCGAGATCAGCACCCGCCAGGCGAGCCCGATATCCTGCGGGCCGTTGTCGAAGAACGGATGGGCGATCAGGTCATAGGCCTCGTTCCACACCTGGCTTGGCGGTGGCAGGCTGGCTGTGGGCGACGAACAGGCGACCTGCCAGACGACGAGCATGATGGTGATGACAATGACCGGCGGCACCAGCGTGCTGGCCAGCTTGCCGGCGATCGCGGCCGGGTCGAAGCGGCGCCGCGCCCTGGCGGTGAAAGCGATGACCTCGGCGGGCTTGGCCGGCGCGGGGAACGGCTTCACCTTGCTGTCCTCGATGGCTTGGATAGACATTTCTCGAAAACTCCTTGGCAGCACATGCACAACGGGCGGCGTTGCCAACGCACTGTCGCGCATCTATGTCGGGCTCAGGCCGACGCCTTGATCTTCAGGCTGTCGAGATAGGCCGACGGATTCTCCGGATCGAAGATCTTGCCGTCGAAGAAGGTTTCGGTGCCGCGCGACGAAGACGCCGGAATATCGGCCGCGGCGACACCAAGATCCTTGGCCGCCTCGCGCCACAGATCCTCACGGTTGACCTGGCCGACCAGTGCTTTGATGTCGGTGGTCGGCGCGAACTTGCCCCAGCGGATGTTCTCGGCGAGGAACCAGCTGTCGTGGCTCTTGAAGGGATAGGACACGCCGCCCTGCCAGAACTTCATGTAGAGATCGGTGCCGTTGGCGACGCGGCCATTGCCGTAGTTGATGTCGCCCTTGAGGCGGCCGATGATGTCGGCGGTCGGCACGTTCATCCACTGCCGCTTGCCGATGATGGCGGCCATCTCGTCCTTGTTTTCTTTTGCCTCGCACCATTGCTGGGCCTCCATGACGGCCATCAGGATCGCCTTGGTGGCGTTCGGATATTTGTCGATGAAGGCGGCGCGCAGGCCGAGCGCCTTTTCCGGATGGCCCTTCCACAGTTCGCCGGTGGTGGCGGCGGTGAAGCCGACGCCCTGATGGACGAGCTGCTCGTTCCATGGCTCGCCGACGCAGAACACGTCCATGTTGCCGACCTTCATGTTGGCGACCATCTGCGGCGGCGGCACGACGATGGTCGAGACATCCTTGTCGGGATCGATGCCGCCGGCAGCCAGCCAGTAGCGCAGCCAGAGGTCGTGCGTTCCGCCCGGGAAGGTCATGGCGGCCTTGACCTCCTTGCCCGCGGCCTTCTTGGCGGCGAAGGCTTCCTTCAGCTTTGAGGCATCGAGGCCGACGCCGGTGGCGGCATATTCCTGGGCGACGGAAATGCCCTGGCAGTCGTAGTTGAGCCGGGCCACGATCGCCATCGGCAGCGGCTGTTTGTTCTGCGTCACCTTGCCGGTGTGCATCAAATAGGGCATCGGCGTCAGGATATGGGCACCGTCAATGCCGTTGGCTTCGCCGCCGAGCACCAGATTGTCGCGCGTTGCGCCCCACGAGGCCTGCTTGAGCACCTCGACATCGGGCATGCCGAATTTCTCGAACAGGCCTTTTTCCTTGGCAATCATCAGCGGTGCCGCATCGGTCAGCGCAATGAAGCCGAGCTTGGCGCCGGTGACTTCCGGCGCGGCGGGTGCCGCATAGGCCCCGGAGGGCAGCAGCGCACGCGCCGCCGCCAGCGTTGCCGCGGTGGCCGCGCTGATCCTCAGGAAATCGCGGCGGCTGATCGCCGGTTGGGCGGAATGGCTATTGGTGCGTTTCGTCATCGTCATCTCCGGTTGGGCGCGGCTTGGGATCGGCGCCGTCGATTGCGTGTTCGACCAAAACAAAAAGCCGCCAGCCAGGCCGCGCGCGTCCGTCATCCGGGATCGCGTGTTGACCTGAGCGGCAGCTTTGCCTGTAGCGCCCGCCATTGGACGCGTATTCCGTGACCCCGAGAAGAGTCTGCCTATTGCGATGCAGGAACCGTGCCAGTTTTCGGAATGGATGGCAAACATCAATGAGATCAATGACATACCACAATCGTCGGCGCGCCGGCCCGCTGGGCGCGCAAGCTAAGGATTGTTCATTAGCGCAGTTGCACGCACATTTTTTGTGCAGTGCACAAGAATGGCGCGGAAATGATCAGGCTTCGGCGCGCGCCAATTTCTGGCCGGCAATGTAGGCGTCGATCTCGTCGGGATCGAAGATCTGGCCATCGAAGAACCCGTCGGGACCGAGCACCAGGCTTGCCCCCGCCGAACCAACTGGAGTCGCGGCCTTCAGCGCGCCCTCGACCTTGGCATTAGCACCGGGAAGCGCCACGCCAAGCGGCTTCAACGCCGAGCGGTAGAGATCGGGGCGGTAGCAGTCGCGGGCAACAGCGAGGTTTTCCGGCGTGTGCGCGACATGCCCCCAGCGCACCATCTGCGTGTAGAACCACAGCGCATGGCTCTTCCACGGGAAGTTTGCCGCCTTGTCGAAGGGCAGAAAGAAGTCGCCGACGCTCAGTTCGGCGCCGCCGCCGAGCGCAAGATGACCGCTGAGGATTGGCATCTGCAGCGCTGGCGCCAGGCCGAGGAGGGCCGGCTGCGCCATCAGGGCCGTGAGTTCGCCGCGGTTTGCCGGATCCTGGCACCAGCGCGCCGCATGATGCAGCGCGCGCAGCAGGGCCGAAAGCGCGTCCGGCTGTTTTTCCGCCCATGCCTTGCGCACGCCGATGACTTTCTCCGGGCTGGTCTTCCAGATGGCCGCCTTGACCGTGGCGATATGGCCGGTGCCGGCGACGACAGAGGCGCTGTTCCAGGGTTCGCCGACGCAGTAGCCGTCGATCCTGCCGGCGGCGAGCGCGTCCGCCATGAAGGGGGGCGGCACGATGACGATTTCGATCTCATGCGACGGGTCGATGCCGCAGGCGGCGAGCCAGTAGCGCAGTTCGTAATTGTGCCCGGAGTGCGGATGGACGACGGCGAAGCGAAGCGGATCGCCGCCGGCATTCGCCCGTTTGCGGATCAGCGCCCCCAACGCCCTGCCGGCCCGCGCCGGATCGAGGTCGGGTCGGGCGCCGTGCGCGGCCATGCCCGCCCAGACCGCGTTCGAAACCGTGACGCAATTCCCGCCAAGGCCGAGCGAGAACGGCACGACCGTGTCGGAGGCGAGCGGCGTCAGCCCCAGATTGCAGGCGATCGGCATCGGCCCCAGCATATGCGCGAGATCGAAATGGCCGATGGCGATGCGGTCACGGATGTTGGCCCAGGATGTTTCCCGGTTGAGCGTCAGATCGATGCCTTCGCGCAGCGCGAAGCCGATTTCCTTTGCCGCAACGAGGACAGCGCTGTCGAAGAGCGGCATGAAGCCAGCATTGATCCGGTGCTCGGCCGCCATCGTCAACTCTCCTCGGGATCCAGAAGGCCTGCCGCCGTCACCAGGCTCTGGGCGATTTCGCCGATCTTGCGGTTCTGGTTCATGGCGGTCTTGCGCAGCAGCGTATAGGCCGCGTCCTCCGACAAGCCGCGCGACTTCATCAATATGCCCTTGGCGCGATCGATCACCTTGCGGCTTTCCAATTCGCTGCGGGCCTCCTCCAGTTCGCGCGCCATGCGCGAAAACGCGTTAAAGCGGCTGATCGCCATGTCGAGGATCGGCTTGACCCGCTCCTGGCGCAGGCCGTCGACGACATAGGCCGACACCCCGGCTTCCACCGCGGCTTCGATCGAAGCCTGGTCCGAGCGGTCGACGAACATGGCGATCGGCCGCTTCACCACGCGCGAAAGCTGGAACATGTTTTCGAGCATGTCGCGGTTTGGATTTTCGAGATCGATGACGATCACGTCGGGTTCGATCTCGGCGATCCGCCGCGCTATGCCGGTGACGTCATGGATGACCGTGACCTGCTGATGCCCGGCCTCCCGCAGTCCTGCTTCGATTATCGAAGCGCGGATGTGGTTTTCATCGATCACCAGGACAGTGAGGGATTTGCGGATCATGCCGCATTTTGCGCAGGCGAGGCGATTGTGCAATGCGGTATGGCGAGATTCACGGAAACAAAGCCGGCGTCCAGGCGCCGCCTGAGGCATTAGATGCAACGGCCGCAGCGACCAACTTGATGCCGCGGGCGCCGGCACCAGCCTTCACCTTGAGCCGCACCGGCTTTGACCGCCTTCTCTATGCCGTCGGCGACAACGAGGCGGATCGCCAGGGAAGCGAGGCAAGCGAGGCAAGCGAGGGAAGGCAGCGTCAAGTTCGAGCCAGAGATTAAGAAGAACGGAGCCATCGCCGCATAGGCGTCTGCCTCCGTGGGTATGGACGGATTCACTCATGCGCAATATGGATGGGGAGGCCTGCCGTGGCGTTCACATTTTCGCCGCGTCGCTAAGGCAGGTGACGATCGTTCAATGACGCTACGCAGGGCGGGTTGCCGCCCGCAGAAGTGTCGATATCAGGGGATCTGGTCGATGACCGACAACAAGCCAGACGTTACCAAGGATTGGCAAGCGACGCAGGGCCAGAAATCCTCCGCCACGCGTCTTCGCCTTTTCGCCGCACTCTCGTGGATCGTCGCCATTGGCGGCGAGATCTACGGGGTTATTCTGCTTCGCCAGAACAAGTTCGACCAGGGACACCTGCCGCTGATCATCGGCCTTCTGGTCGGCATCGCGATTTTTGCAATCGCCGGCAACTTGCTGTGGAAGGCGGCCAACAGGCACGATCCGGCCCGTGCATCCGACGCGGCCAGGTTCTTCTTCCAAAACCAGCTCGGCGCAATCATCACGCTGATTGCCTTCCTTCCGCTGGTTTTCCTGATCCTCACCGACAAAAACATGGATCCGCAAACCAAGAAGGTTGCCGGCGGCCTCGGCGCTGCGCTGGCCGTGCTCGCGACGGTCATGGGGATCAGTTTCAAACCCCCGTCGGTCGAACAGTACACCCAGGATATGAACGCATGCGCAGCCCAGATCAAGTCGGGGCAGCCCACCACCGCCTGTTCGCCCGATGTCGCCGCTCAGGCGCAGGCGATCGCGACGGACACCGCCGCGGTGGCGGCGGCGACGCGGGACGCGAGCCACCCCGCCGGTCAGGATGTCGTCTACTGGATCGCGCCCGAAAACGGAGCCGCGAAGTCCACCGAGCCGCATGTTTTCCACCTGTGCGCAGGCGTGAGTCCGCTGAAGGACAAGACCGTGAATAGTGGTTCCGTGACGGAGGCCTACGCACAGAACGCCGTCCGCATCACGAAGCAGATCGATATGGAACAGAAGCAGTGCGGGTTCACCCCCCACAACCAGCACCAACTGAACCCGCCTGCGCTCGATCCCGTCCAGCCGTTGGTCTTGTCGAGAGGGATGGCGCGCAAGCGCAGGCTCAGTATTGACCCGCCGAAGCAACGCTAAATACCGGGATCGCCCGGCTGGCCATTATTGTCCAGCTGCAAACTTATCCGCGGCGGGCAATGACTGGGCGTCCTTACGCACGGCAGCTTCCGGCCTGAGCGCTTCGAATGGAGAATGACGTTAATGCGGCGCAAAGCAGACTTCACCCCGGCCTGATCCAGCGGCGCTTTCTCAGTGCGCCTGCCCCGCCGCTTCACCCCGCCAAGCTCCCCTGCTCCGCCTCCTCGGCATTCGGATCGCCCGGCGCCGTCGCCCAGGCCAGTTCCACGAGCGTCACCGTCCGCCGTCCGCCCCCGTCAAGCTGACACACGATCAGCCTCTGCTCCTCGATATAGGTCAGCAGGCGCCGTGCGCGGCGTAGCGAGTGCGAGCCGTAGGCGCGGGCGATCGCGGCGTCGCTTGGGCAGGGCCAGCCCTCCTTCGCGGCGCGGGCGATCATCATGAACACGCCTTGCATGTCCTCGGGCAGCAGCGAGGCGCGCGCCGAGACGTCCTGCCAGGCGTCGTTGCCTGCCATGTCGGAGCCGAGCCCGGCGCGGGCGCGGGTCAGCATGCGGCGAAACTCCGGCAGGTCCGGCACGACCGCGGCGAGGCCCTCGATGCGGCAGCGGACCACGAACTCCTGATAGAGCACGCCGATGACGCGGAAGCCGGCATCGGGTTGCGCCAGCACGGCGCGCAGCACCCGGTCGACGCGCTCGCGCCGCTCCGCCAGATCCTCGGCGCTGATCGGCGGCTCCACCGGTTCGGGGCGGATTTCCAGCGCCGCCGATTTCGCCGCCATCAGCTGATCGAGCAGGTCCGGCGAGGAGCGGCGCTGCGGCCGGACGGTTTCCGGCGGCGGGGCCGCCAGGATGATCGCGCGGGCATCCTCCAGCGCCGATTCCGGCAGCGGCATCAGGCGCGGGGTCGCGTTGCGCGGACTCGTATCGGTCGGGCCGATGCGCAGACCGAGCGGACGGCGCGACAGCGCCGGGCCGAGCGCCATGAACTGCCCGCGCTCGAGGTCGCGAAAAGCCTCCGCCTGGCGCCGCTCCATGCCGAGAAGATCGGCGGCGCGCGCCATGTCGATGTCCAGAAAAGTCCGGCCCATGAGGAAATTGGAAGCCTCGGCGGCGACGTTCTTGGCGAGCTTGGCCAGCCGCTGGGTGGCGATGATGCCGGCCAGCCCGCGCTTGCGGCCACGGCACATCAAATTGGTCATGGCGCCGAGCGAGAGTTTGCGCGCCTCGTCGGAAACCTCGCCGGCAACCGCCGGCGCGAACAGCTGCGCCTCGTCTACCACCACCAGCATCGGATACCAGTGGTCGCGGGCGACCTCGAACAGCCCGCCGAGAAAGGCGGCGGCGCGCCGCATCTGGTTCTCGGCGTCGAGCCCTTCGAGATTGAGCACCGTGGAGACGCGGTGGATGCGCGCCCGCTCGCCGGCGCTCTGCAGGCCGCGCTCGGTATGCTCCTCGGCATCGATCACCAGATGGCCGAAACGGTCGCCAAGCGTGACGAAGTCGCCTTCGGGATCGATGATGGTCTGCTGTACCCAGGGCGCACTCTGCTCCAAGAGCCGGCGCAGCAGATGGGATTTGCCGGAACCCGAATTGCCCTGCACCAGAAGCCGCGTCGCCAGCAGTTCCTCAAGATCCAGCGCCGCCGGGGCGCCCGCGCTCGTCTGGCCCATCTCGATCGCAACGGTCATGTCCGACTCTCCTTGGGGAGAGGGCTTATCAACCGCATCACAGCCCGTCGAGCGCGCCATGGCCGGCGCTCCGTGTTGCGCACAGGCTGGATGCTGCTAGGGTCAAAGATACGAAACGTACCGTTTCGATTCGAGACTGCCGCTAAGGGGTGGATTCCTGTCCTTGGCATCGGCAACCCGGATCAAACCGATCGCCCAAAGCCTTCATTGACGCGATGGAGATCGAGCGGCCGAAGCCGGTTTTTTGCGGACATTTGCCCGCTCCTCCAGGTCTCGCCAGAAGCCAAGCACTGTCGCCACGATCGCTTCCGGCGCGTCCTCCTGCATAAGATGCTTCGCGTTCGGCACGACATGGAAGGAAGCACTCGAAATGCGGCGCGCGAGCTCGCGACCGTCATCGATGGGAATCCACTGGTCGTCCTCGGCCCACAGGATGGCAACGGGGCAACGAATCTCGCCGTAGCGCCACTCGACCTCTTGCGAGTATTTGTCATCCATCTGAGCGATCTGGCGCCAGAAAGCTTTTTGACCTTCGGCTCCCAGCCACGGCGCGAGGTAGAGCGCCATCTCTTCCTCGCGCAGCGCATTCGCTACGGCGGCGCCGATGTAGGCGCAGGATTGCTTCATGAATGTAGTGCGGAAGGCCGGAAAAGACCGCCTCGTGTTTCTTGGCGGCCTGAACAAGTGGTGAGCCTTGCGGGCTGATTGCGACCGGATCGATCAGCACCAGCGACCGATAGTCGAGCCCATTGAGCAAATGACCGCGTAACGCTGTTGAGCCGCCGAAATCATGCGCGACGACATCGGGGGCACGCAGGCCCCAATGATCGCGAAAAGCTCGTTCTGAATGCCACGAGACACGTCGCTATCGGGTTTATCAGATCGACCATAGCCGAGCATGTCAAAGCAATAGATTCGCCTCTGTTGGCCGAGCAAAGGCGCAATTCTACGCCATGCCGACGATGAGAAAGGCGTGCCATGCAGCAATACCGCGGGTGAGCCCTCACCCATCGCGCCCCAGGCGATCGAGTTCCCTTGAAAGGTGAAGCGTTCAGGAAGAGGCCAGTCCGCTGTCGCCATCAGTCTCTCCTCCGATCCTAGCGCAGCCAGAGACCTACCCAACGGCAACCCATGGATCAGGTTCCAATGGTCCGCCTTTCACCGGCTGGCCTGCTTGGCCCTCGGCGATCCGGCGCGCGCAGCCGCTGCAAGAATGCTCTCCATCAGGTCCTTTTCGTGCCGAGCAGCGGCACGTCGGGGGGCCGGTCGGCGATCGCGTCGGCGTCGGCATATCCGGTTATCATCACCGCCGGCCAATCGGACCGCAGATTGCGGGCGAACCGGATGACCTCGAGCCCCGAGACGAGCGGCATGGCAAAATCGGTGACGATGACATCGAAATCGTACGGCGCCCGCTCGATCATCGCCAGCGCTTCCGCACCGCCCCCGGCGCAGGTAACCGCAAAGCCATGTTGGCGAAGCGATTGCGCCGTCAGTTCCCGCAGTACATTGCTGTCGTCAATCAGCAGGACCGACGGATAGTCCTCGCCGGCATTCACGACGGTGTTGTCGGCATCGGACTTGTCGGCGATTTCCACCGGGCGCTCGATTGAACGCGGCAGCCAGAGCTGGACGGATGTTCCACTGCCGACGGTGCTCTCAATGCGGAGCGTGCCGCCCGATTGCTTGACGAAGCCATGCACCGTGCTCAGACCGAGGCCAGTGCCCTTGCCGACCGGTTTTGTGGTGAAGAACGGTTCGACGACCTTGGCGAGAATGTCGGCCGGTATGCCCGACCCCGTATCCTTGACGGTGACCACGACATAGTCGCCCGCCGAAATATCCTCGGCTGCACTGCCTAGCGTTCGATTTTGCGCCTCCACGATTATCGTGCCGCCGGACGGCATGGCATCGCGCGCGTTGAAGACCAGGTTCATCAGCGCGAGCTCCAGCTGGCTGGCGTCGACATGCGCCAGCCACACAGTGTCGTCGACAAGCCAATCGAAACGGATCAGGCCTCCCAGGACCGGGGCCACCAACCCGTTCATGGTGTCGCCGAGCGCGGCGAGGCGCACGGCTTGCGGCCTTAGTGTCTGGCGGCGCGAGAAGGCAAGCATGCGGTTGACGAGCTCGGCGCCTTGTTTTGCCGACCGGCGTGTCAGTTCCAGAACCTGCCTGGCCTGTCCGTCGAACTCGGCGTGGCGCTCGAGCAATCCCAATCCGCTGAGAATGGCGGCAAGCAGATTGTTGAAATCATGCGCCAGGCCGCCGGTAAGCTTGCCGATCGCGTCGAGGCGCTGCGATTGCAGCAGCTGGTTCTCAAGCTCGCGCCGCTCGGTAATGTCCAGCAATGTGCCGAGGATCTCGGGCTTTGGGCCGTCGGAGCCGTTCGACAGGACGCCCTGGTCGAGAAAAATCCGGTAATTGCCGTCGGCGCATTGCCAGCGGAATTCGCAGGTGTAGGAGCCGGTGGCCTTGGCCGCGAGCAGGGCTTGCCTCACTCTCGGCAGATCGTCGGGATGAACGCGGCTCAGGCCGAAGCCCGGATCGGAGGTCAGCCGTTCGGCAGGAAAGCCGGTCAGGCGTTCGACCCCTTCGGTGACAAAGCTGGCGCCGAACGGCGGCTCCGCCGCCCGCGCATGAAAGCAGACCGGAAGAGAGCTCAAAATTGCATGCTGCCGCTCTTGGGCGCTGCGCAGCGCCCGCTCGGCCTCGAGCTTCTCCTTCTGCGCCTGCAGTGCCTGGGCCAGCAGCCCTTGCTCGGCAGCCGCCTTTTGCTGGATTTCGAGCGTCTTCTCATGAAGTTCGACGAACACGGCGACCTTGGAACGCAGCATGGCAGGGTCGAAGGGCTTGAACACGTAATCCACCGCGCCTGCGTCATAGCCACGCAGCATGTGGGCGTCTTCCTTGTTGATAGCGGTGAGAAAGATTATCGGCGTTCGCCTGGATTGCTCGCGCTGGCGGATCAATCCCGCCGTCTCGTAGCCATCCAGCCGGGGCATCAGCACATCCAGCAGGATGACGGCGAAATCCTCCTTCAGCAGAGCGCGCAGCGCCTCTTCGCCCGACTGCACGCAGACGACATCGCCGATAGGGGCCAGAACCTCGCCGATCGCCAGCAGATTGCGCTCGTCGTCATCCACGGCCAGGATGCGCGCCTTTGCCGGCCCTACGGCCGGGGCCACAACCTCCGGCTTCCTTGCTCCGTGCCTCGATAGTTTCTGCATCGAGCGGCCGTCAGTTCACTGCCATGAGCGTCTTTTCCGGACCATGGACACGGGATCGCGAGCGGCCGATCCAGACACGCAGCAACGCCAGCAGCAGATCGAGGTCGACAGGCTTGGCGATATAGTCGGAGGCGCCGGCGTCGAGGCACTTCTGCCGGTCGCCCTTCATTGCCTTGGCGGTAACCGAGATCAGCGGGATATGGGCGATCGCCGACATGCCGCGGATCTGCCGCATCGTCTCGTAGCCATCCATCTCCGGCATCATGATGTCGATCAATGCGGCGTCGATATCCGGGCTCTGCTCCAGAAGCGCAATACCTTCCCTACCGCGCTCCGCGTGCAGCACCTGGATGTCATAGGTCTCGAGAACGCTGGTGAGCGAATAGATGTTGCGGATGTCGTCGTCGACGATGAGGACCTTTGCGCCGGCGAGGTCGAATTTGTCCGGCTGTTCGGCTGCCGAACTTTCGTGGCCTCGCCCCGGGAGCGTTGCGGATATCAGGAGAGCCAGCTGCGCGAAATTCTCCGCCCGCGGAACATCCGCCAATGCCGGATGCAAGGCGAGCGACTGTTGCAGCGCTTCCGGATGCGGCGCGAAGAACAACAGTCGCGACACGGACTGCCCGAACAGGACGGCAATCTCATCCAGCATCTGGGCGTTGTCCTTGGCCGAGCGGCCAAGGCCGAGCACAACGGCATCATAGCCGGCGATGCCGATGTCGTCGGCATTCGCCGCGACGCGGCCGATCGCGGTGACCGAGGTGACGCCGTCGCGGATCGCCTCGATCAACGAGAGACGGCGCTCGGGATCGGTATCGGCAATCAGAACGCGGCGCTGGACGCGGAGCTTTCTGGAGTGAATGTCCTGGAAGACCTTCATCAGTTCGTCCGACGACACGGGCTTGGTTGAAATGGTGGATGCGCCCTTGCGGGCAAGCACCTCGATATCTTCGGCACCCGAGATGACATGGACGGGAATGTCCTTGGTTTTCGGGTCATGGCGAAGCAGATCGAACAACACCCAGCCGTCGATATCCGATAGTCCGAGATCCAGCGTGATCGCATCGGGAACCAGCTTGCGGGCCAAAGCCAGCGTGCCAGAGCCCGCGGTCGACAGGACGCCCTTCAGCCCGGCCGAACGCGCCAGGCCGAGCAGCAAACCGCCAAAGGTCGGGTCGTCCTCGACGATCAGCACGACCCTATCTTCCGGTGAGATCGTATCGCGGTCATCAAGCAATTCGGAGGATGGCGGGCTCGGCTGCGCCGTCGTCGCGACCACCTCCATCGCCGGCAGCAAGGCCGCTTGCGGGGCCAAGGCCATCCGAGGTCCGTCGAACGGGATGACCAGCGTGAACGTCGAACCCTTGCCCGGCGTGCTCTCGACCCGCAATTCGCCGCCGATCAGCCGGGCGATCTCCCGGCTGATCGAGAGCCCAAGCCCGGTGCCGCCATATTTGCGACTGGTGGTGCCGTCGGCCTGCTGGAAGGCCTCGAAAATCAGCTTCTGCTTGTCCTGCGGAATACCGATGCCCGTATCGGTGACCTCGATAGCGAGCGCTTCCATCGGTTGCACCGAGCCGTTGTGACGGCCAGTCTTTTCGGCCCGGAAATTCAAGCTGACTTCGCCCTCGGAGGTGAACTTGAACGCGTTCGACAAGAGGTTGAGCACAATCTGCTGCAAGCGCTTCTCGTCGGTGCGGACGGTCTCCGGAAGCTCGGGATCGACGTTGATGGCGAAGCCAAGCCCCTTGTCGGTCGCCAGCTGCCGGAAGGTTCGCTCCATATGCTGGCGAAGATGCACCACCGGCATGTCGTTGATATCGATCGAGACGGTACCCGATTCGATCTTCGACAGATCGAGGATATCGTTGATGAGGCTCAAAAGGTCGGTGCCGGCCGAGTTGATGGTGCGCGCGAACTCGACCTGCTTGTCGTTGAGATTGCCTTGCTGGTTGGTTGCGAGCAGGTTTGAAAGGATGAGCAGCGAGTTCAGCGGCGTACGCAGTTCGTGGCTCATATTGGCGAGGAATTCCGACTTGTATTTCGAGGTAAGCGCCAGCTGCTCGGCCTTCTCCTCCAGCGCACGGCGCGCCATCTCGATTTCGAGGTTCTTGTTCTCCACCTGCTTCTTTTCGTTCTCGAGCAGCTGCGCCTTTTCCTGCAGCTCCTCGTTGGTGGCGTGCAGCTCTTCCTGCTTTTTGGTCAGCTCGGTCTGACGCGCCTGCAGCTCCGAGGTCAGCAGCTGCGACTGCTTGAGCAGGCCTTCGGTGCGCATGGTGGCGGCGATGGTGTTGAGAACGATGCCGACGGATTCCATCAGCTGGTTGAGGAATGACTGGTGCGTGTCGCGGAATTCGCTGAACGAGGCGAGTTCGATGACGGCCTTCACCTCGTCCTCGAACAGAGCCGGAAGAATGATCACGTTGGCCGGCGCGGCATTGCCAAGGCCCGACGTGACGCGCAGGAAATTCGGCGGCACATTGTCCAGCATGATGGCGCGCTTGTCGGCGGCACTTTGCCCGACAAGGCCTTCGCGCAGATCGAGGCGTTGCTTGATCTCCGCCTTGCTTTCGGCGCCATAGGAGGCGGCGAGTTCCAGATAGAATTCATCCTCGTCGCGGTTGGTCACGTAGAACACGCCATATTGCGCATTGACCAGCGGCGCGAGTTCGGACATGATGAGACGCGAGACCGTTGCCAGGTCGCGCTCGCCCTGCAGCATGCGCGAGAACCGGGCGAGATTGGTCTTCAGCCAGTCCTGCTCGGCATTCTTCAGCGTCTGGTCCTTCAGATTGCGGATCATCTCGTTGATGTTGTCCTTCAGCGCCGCGACCTCGCCGGAGGCCTGGACGCTGATCGAGCGGGTCAAATCGCCCTTGGTCACCGCAGTCGACACTTCGGCGATGGCGCGCACCTGGGTGGTCAGGTTGGCCGCAAGCTGATTGACGTTGTCGGTCAGGTCGCGCCAAAGGCCGGCGGCGCCGGGCACGCGGGCCTGGCCGCCGAGCTTGCCTTCGATGCCCACCTCGCGGGCGACGTTGGTCACCTGATCGGCGAAGGTCGCCAACGTCTCGATCATGCCGTTGATGGTGTCGGCGAGCGAGGCGATCTCGCCCTTGGCATCGACCGTCAGCTTGCGCTTGAGATTGCCTTGCGCGACCGCGGTCACGACATCGGCGATGCCGCGCACCTGGTTGGTCAGGTTCGTCGCCATCAGGTTGACGTTGTCGGTCAGGTCCTTCCAGGTGCCGGCGACGCCCTCGACCCGTGCCTGGCCGCCGAGCTTGCCCTCGGTGCCGACCTCGCGGGCGACACGCGTCACTTCGCCGGCAAAGGAGTTCAGCTGGTCGACCATGGTGTTGATGGTCGATTTCAGCTCCAGGATCTCGCCCTTGACGTCGACCGTGATCTTCTTCGACAGGTCGCCGCGCGCCACAGCCGTCGTCACCTCGGCGATGTTGCGGACCTGGCCGGTCAGGTTCTCGGCCATTGAATTCACATTGTCGGTCAGATCTTTCCAGGTGCCGGCAACGCCGCGCACCTGCGCCTGGCCCCCGAGCTTGCCCTCGGTGCCGACCTCGCGCGCCACGCGCGTCACTTCCGAGGCAAAGGAATTCAGCTGGTCGACCATCGTATTGATGGTGTCCTTCAGCTCGAGGATCTCGCCGCGCACGTCGACCGTGATCTTCTTCGACAGATCGCCAAGCGCCACCGCAGTCGTCACCTCGGCGATGTTGCGCACCTGCCCGGTCAGGTTGGCGGCCATCGCATTGACGTTGTCGGTCAGGTCCTTCCAGGTGCCGGCAACGCCGCGCACCTGCGCCTGGCCGCCGAGCTTGCCGTCGGAACCGACTTCGCGCGCCACGCGCGTCACCTCGGAGGCGAAGGAATTCAGCTGGTCGACCATCGTGTTGATGACGTCCTTGATCTGCAGGATCTCGCCCAATGCATCGACCGTGATCTTCTGGGTGAGGTCGCCGGTCGCAATTGCCGTCGCCACCTTGGACACGTCGCGCAACTGCACGGTCAGATTGCCGGCCATGGCATTGACGTTGTCGGTCAAATCTTTCCAGGTGCCGCCGACACCCTCGACATGCGCCTGGCCGCCGAGCTTGCCTTCCGATCCCACTTCGCGCGCCACACGCGTCACTTCGGAGGCGAAGGAGTTCAGCTGGTCGACCATCGTGTTGACGGTGTCCTTGAGCTCCAGGATTTCGCCCTTGACGTCGACGGTGATCTTCTTCGACAGGTCGCCGCGGGCCACGGCGGTCGTCACCTCGGCAATGTTGCGCACCTGGCCGGTCAGGTTGGCGGCCATCAGGTTGACGTTGTCGGTCAGATCCTTCCAGGTGCCGCCGACGCCCTTCACCTCGGCCTGGCCGCCGAGCTTGCCTTCGGTGCCGACCTCGCGCGCCACACGCGTCACTTCCGAGGCGAAGGAGTTCAATTGGTCGACCATCGTGTTGATGGTGTCCTTGAGCTCGAGGATTTCGCCTTGCACGGCGACGGTGATCTTCTTCGACAAGTCGCCCGAAGCAACCGCGGTCGTCACCTCGGCGATGTTGCGGACCTGGCCGGTCAGGTTCTCGGCCATCGAATTGACGTTGTCGGTCAAGTCCTTCCAGGTGCCGGCAACGCCGCGCACCTGCGCCTGGCCGCCGAGCTTGCCCTCGGTGCCGACTTCGCGGGCGACGCGCGTCACTTCGCCGGCAAATGAGTTCAGCTGGTCGACCATGGTGTTGATGGTTGATTTCAGCTCGAGGATCTCGCCCTTGACGTCGACCGTGATCTTCTTCGACAGGTCGCCAAGCGCCACAGCAGTGGTCACCTCGGCGATATTGCGCACCTGGCCGGTCAGGTTCTCTGCCATCAGGTTGACGTTGTCGGTCAGGTCCTTCCAGGTGCCGCCGACACCTTCGACGCGCGCCTGGCCGCCGAGCTTGCCTTCTGTACCGACCTCGCGCGCAACGCGCGTCACTTCCGAGGCGAAGGAATTGAGCTGGTCGACCATCGTGTTGATGGTGTTCTTGAGCGCGAGGATTTCGCCCTTCACATCGACGGTGATCTTCTTCGACAGGTCGCCGGAAGCGACGGCGGTCGTCACCTCGGCGATGTTGCGCACCTGCCCGGTCAGGTTCGTCGCCATGGCGTTGACGTTGTCGGTCAGGTCCTTCCAGGTCCCGGCCACACCTTTCACGCGGGCCTGGCCGCCGAGCTTGCCTTCGGTGCCGACCTCGCGCGCCACGCGCGTCACCTCCGAGGCGAAGGAGGCCAGTTGCCCGACCATGGTGTTGACGATCTTGCCGATGCGCAGGAATTCGCCGCGCAACTGCCGGCCGTCGATTTCGACCATCATCGTCTGCGACAGGTCGCCTTTGGCGACCGCGCCGATGACGCGCGCCACTTCGGCCGTCGGCTGAACCATGTCCTCGATCAGATCGTTGACGGAACGGACGCTCGATTCCCAACTGCCGGTAGCGTTGCGGACACGGCCGCGTTCGCCGATCCGGCCATCCTTGCCGACGACCTTGCTGAGGCGTTCGAACTCGCGCGTGACCTGATCGTTGAGTTCTACGATTTCGTTGAAGGTGTCGGCGATCTCGGAATCGAGGCCGGTGTAGACATTATCGATGCGAACGGAGAAATCACCGCTCCGAAAAGCCTTCAGCGCGTTCAGTATTTGACGGTGGTCCAATTGCCTTGTGGATGCAAGCACGCTCACAGCGCCCCTCCCAGCTCACGGATTTCTTGAATGTCCTGGTGAAACTGTCCCCTGCGGCCGACACAACTCCCCGCAAGCGCCATAACGCGGCATGCTCGATTTGGTTCCAGACGAAATTGCCGCTATGCGGCAGGAATTTCGCAGCCGCATTCACGAAACGACGAGCAACAAAGATCCATAATGGTTGTATCGATCACTATTTATGCCAAACGGAACATCTCGAAAAAACTCTCGTTGGGTATAGATCGCGATAGAGCGATGCAACTCGATGGAGACACTAAGATGATGAAAATTCTCTCTGCATTCCTACTTGCTATCGGCCTGGCCACATCTGCCATGGCACAATCGATGGGCTCCGGGACCGGTAGCGCCGATGGCAATACCGGCGTCAACACAGGCACTTCCGGCGGCAACATCGGGACCGGCAGCGCAACTACCCCGAACACGATCGATCCGAACGCAACGAACGCCACCACGCCGCAGACAAACGGTATGGAGGACCGCTGCAAGGATACGGCGGGCAGCGATACCGACAACAATACCCCCAGCGGCGCCATGACGTCGGATATGCAGAACTGCAACAAGTAACGGAGTTTTGCTCAGCGGTCATTTCAGCCCGCTGCCTGGTTCAGACCCGGCGCTCGCGGTTCAAACCACAGCCAGAAAAATGCACTGACCGGGCACGGGCTCACTACTTTTGGACCGGCGAGCCCAAGCCGGGCGGCCGACTACACTAGTCTCAGCTAGGTTCCGCGATAGGCGGCGGGCAGCCCGGGAGCGCAAAGAGTGGGGGAGTCATTTCCAAGCCAGTTATATGCGACGATGGCTTAGTCCAATTTAATGGACGATTTCGGTTAAGCGCTGCAACTGATAAAACAGTTAGGAAACAGTTGGCACTCTCGCTGAAAACAGCGGCGGAACAGTGTCCGATGCGCACTGAAAACAGTGAAGGAACAGCGACCCGGGCAAGGGAATTTCATGCCTGAAAACAGACCGGAAACAGACGGGACGCGACCCTGGATTCTGGCGCACTATATCCAGACTCCAATAGCGCGCGACGAATGGGATTCGCGACCAGTACGCGCGCCAGGGGGAGTTAGCTCAAAGAACCTGTATTAGGTGGCAGTTAGATAGTGTCTCAGTTTGAAATTTTGCCGCTCGCCGCTCGCCTGTCGCACCGCGCACGGCGCACGACCGGCCGAACCAAAGAAGAGGCGCGCTCCCTTGTTTCGCGCCGTATCCCCATCTAGCCTGCACTACTTTCAGTTGTGGGGATCGGGTATGAAACAGAATCAGGTTGGCACTCGGCGATCATTCGCAGGCAACGCATTGGCCATCGGGCTTTTGATGTCGAGCATATCTCTGGCAGGGTGCACTACAGTTTCGACTAGCGGCGCGGATGGATGGCTTACGAAGCGAACTGCTTACGGGGTTTCCGACGCAATGGCTAAGAAGGGCATGATGCCCGTAGCCGTCGACTGCCGGTTCGATAGAACAGATCCGGACAATGCGGCCTTTGGATCCAAGGTTACGTGGAAACCTGCCCCACCAAACTTCCTCTGGCAGTGGCATGTCGGCTATCCCGATTACGTTGCGACGAAGGAAGCTAGATCACGCGCAATGGGCCTCCATCGCGTGTTTTCGAAAAGGGTTCGTGATCAGGCAACGGGTCAAGTGGTTCAGTGTTCGATCTGGACGAATTGAAGCCGCTCGGCCTCGGCCCAAAAGGGAATCGATTCCGGCTTGGGGGTGACTACCGATAAACGCGATTATCGCTGGCGTCCGTCACAGCTGAAGAGGGAACCGATGGCAGAAGCTCAGCACATCACGAAGATCGTCGACGGCGTGGCAGCCTACGGCTCGGAGAAAGCGAAATGAGCCACCAAGCTGCAATAATGCGAGCACTTCTCGTTGGCATCCCTTTCCTGATTCTTATGGCGTTTCTGCTTTGGATGGCAAACCGCTCAAGGATCGTCATGGCAAACGCCGCGAAAGAGATCGCCAAAGAAATTCGGGAAAATACGGCAGCGGTGAAGGCTCTTAGCGAGCGTATCGACAAAATGAAGCGTTAGTCCAAAAGACCGATTTTCATGTGGCGATACCGGGCGCCGTCGAGCCACCGCATCCAATTGGCCGGTATAATTAGCGGTATCCCGGTCGACCGCTGCAGCTGAAAACAGTTGGGGAACAGTAGCTTCGGACCTCAGTCTTGGCTCGGCTTACCAGACATGCGGTTGTCGATATCAGTCAACTTGGTCAAGATGCCTTCTTGCGCCTGCACCATCGCTTGCTGAACGTGGATGAGTTTGAACGTGAGCCAGATAGAAACCCAAAGGCTTGCTGCGAGATAAATCAGCATCGGCATCCAGGAGATGAAGATCCCGAGCAGCGAGTTTTCCGATTCCATATTGCCCCCACATACGATGTTGCCGCGATATCCTTGCCGCCGGGCGTGCATGAACGCAAGCTACTGGCGCCAAGATCGATATCTCGTCCACCGCTGTCAGGCATTGCTGCTTCGGACCTGAAAAATGTTTTGTGCGGTGCGCTGGCGGTGCCCCGGACCTTTCCAAGGCAAGGCCCCTGAGGGGGTGGAAACTAATTTTCTGAAAACGTGAAAGAACTTTTGGTGGAGCCAATCGGAATCGAACCGACGACCTCTTGAATGCCATTCAAGCGCTCTCCCAACTGAGCTATGGCCCCACTCCGGCAGTTCGCCGGCGCCGTTTCCGGCGAAGAGATCCGGCGCGGGTTGAGACCGCGTCGTTAGTGCAGGCGGCTTCTAACCCCGCCTTCAGTCAATATCAAGCCTTCAAGAACCGCTTTTTCTAGGCAGCGCCGCGAAAGCCGGCGAATGCGGTTCGCTCAGACTTCGTCGTCGTCTTCGCCGACGCCGATCATGTCGGCAACGTCGTCGTCTTCTTCCTCCTCGTCGGCAAGGAACGTGTCATCCTCGTCATCGCCAAGGTCAACGTCGTCCTCGTCATCGCCGAGATCGGGAAGCTCGTCGGCCTTCGCGTCCTCGTCCGCCTCTTCGAGAGAGACGACCTCGACGCCCTCTTCCTCTTCGGCGTCCACTTCCTTCTCGGCAACTTCCTCTTCCTCCTCGAGGGCGGCTATCTTGCCTTCCTCGAAATAGGAGCGCGGATAGCTCTTGCCCGTGTAAGGCGAGACGATCGGGTCCTTGTTCAAGTCATAGAATTTTCGACCCGTCTCCGGGTCGATGCGTTTGGTGCCAAGTTCGGGTTTTGCCACAGCAAGCCTCGTCGATGAAAGTTTGGTCCCCTTAACCAGAGTTTACGGCGCTGTCAAAGCGAAAAGCCGGCGTCCCAAAAAGCTTGAATTCGAAGGCCTTCGTACCAAGGGGATGACCATCTCGATCCGCCATGATAGGAGACCGCGCAAACCACAAGAAAATGGCCGGCCGCCGGCGTTTCCAGGAAAGAACCATGTCGCACACTGCCGCCCCGAAGCAGGCCACCGCCCGAAAATCATCTGGTCTTTCCGGCGCGGCACGGGTGCCGGGCGACAAGTCGATCTCGCACCGTTCCTTCATGTTTGGCGGGCTGGCCTCCGGCGAAACCCGCATCACCGGACTACTGGAAGGCGAGGACGTGATGCGTACGGGCGCTGCCATGAAGGCGATGGGCGCTCATATCGAGAAGCATGGCACTGAGTGGGTGATCCGCGGAACCGGCAATGGCGCGCTGCTGCAACCGGAGGGCCCGCTCGATTTCGGCAATGCCGGCACGGGCTCCCGCCTCACCATGGGCCTGGTCGGCACCTATGACATGGAAACCACCTTCATCGGCGACGCCTCGCTGTCCGGCCGGCCGATGGGCCGCGTGCTCGAACCGCTTCGCCAGATGGGCGTGCAGGTGCTGAAGGCGACACCCGGCGACCGCATGCCGATCACGCTGCGCGGGCCCAAGCACGCCGCGCCGATCACCTACCGCGTGCCGATGGCATCGGCGCAGGTCAAGTCGGCGGTGCTGCTGGCGGGGCTGAACACGCCGGGCATCACCACCGTCATCGAGCCGGTGATGACGCGCGACCACACCGAAAAGATGCTCAAGGGATTCGGCGCCAATCTGTCGGTCGAGACCGACGAGCGCGGCGTGCGCCACATTTTCATCGAAGGCCAGGGCAAGCTCACCGGCCAGACCATCGCGGTGCCTGGCGACCCCTCCTCGGCCGGCTTTCCGCTGGTGGCGGCGCTGATCGTGCCGGGCTCGGACATCACCATCGAAAACGTGCTGATGAACCCGACGCGCACGGGGCTTCTTTTGACGCTGCAAGAAATGGGCGCCCGGATCGACATTCTCGACCGCCGCAATGAAGGCGGCGAGGATGTTGCCGACCTGCGCGTGCGTTACTCCGAGCTGAAAGGCGTCACCGTACCGCCCGAACGGGCGCCGACCATGATCGACGAATATCCGGTGCTTGCCGTGGCGGCCAGCTTCGCCGAGGGCGAAACGCTGATGCTTGGCCTGGAAGAGCTGCGCGTGAAGGAATCCGACCGGCTGTCGGCGGTGGCCGAAGGGCTGAAGCTCAACGGTGTGGACTGCAGCGAAGGCGAGGCCGCGCTTGTCGTGCGCGGAAAACCGGGCGGCAAGGGCCTCGGCCAGCATCCCAACGGACAGGGCACCATCGTCCAGACCCATCTCGACCACCGCATCGCCATGAGCTTCCTGGTGATGGGGCTGGCGACGGAAAAACCGGTAACCATCGACGACCAGGCGATGATCGCAACGAGCTTTCCGGAATTCATGGGGCTGATGAAGGGGCTGGGTGCGGAGATCGAGTGAGATACTTTTACGTTCATTGGAAACATCGCATACCGGGGGAGCCGTCCCATCTCTGGTATGAAGTTGCCGACGACAATTTCCAGAACCGGACTATCGAGTTCTATACCGATGGCTCCGTGGGTTTTGCCATTCGCGGCGCTGCCCTCGACGGGTCGGAGGATATCGAGATCGGGGGCACCAGAAATTCCGTAGAAGGCTTTCCCGATCTCACAGAGATCAATTCCGACAATCAGTTCGAGGCCTCGGAGGTCAACGCGGTTGACTTCGAGCGCCGATGGAGTGAGGCACTTGCATCGAGGTTTCGAATGACGACAGGCTTCACCATCGCCATCGACGGCCCTGCAGGCGCTGGAAAGGGCACCCTTGCCCGACGGCTCGCCGATCACTACCGGCTAAACCTGCTCGACACCGGCCTCACCTATCGCGCGGTGGCGCACTCGCTGCTCCGGCTCGGCCTGCCGCTCGACAATGTCTCGGCCGCTGAAACCGCGGCTCGTCAGGTCGATCTGGCAAAGCTCGACCGCGCCGTGCTTTCGGCACACGCCGTCGGAGAGGCTGCCTCGAAAGTGGCTGTCATCCCGTCGGTGCGGCGCATCCTGGTCGACAAGCAGCGCGACTTTGCAAAAACCCCGCCGGGCGCGGTGCTCGACGGCCGCGACATCGGCACTGTCGTCTGTCCCGATGCCGACGTAAAACTCTATGTCACGGCCAGTGCCGAGGTGCGGGCAAAGCGGCGGCTGGACGAAATCGAGAGCATCGGCGGCACTGCCAATTTCGATGAAATCCTTGCCGATATCGTGCGTCGCGACGAGCGCGACATGGGCCGCATGGACTCGCCCTTGAAACCGGCAGCCGATGCGCACTTGCTCGACACGTCGGAAATGGCTATAGAAGCCGCGTTTCTGGCAGCTCGGGCGATCATCGATGACGTCCTGGCCAAGAGAAACGAAGCCTGAGCCGGGTTTTCCTGCCGCCGCCGATTGCCGGCGACAAAAAGAATTCCCATATCGGGCATGGACCAGCCTGCCAGCATTCTTCATGCGCCGGAATTGCCGCCCAAAGGCGGCCAGGGCTTTTTGCCCGGAACGCCGGCAGGCCAACGCAACGCTAACCCACGGCGCCCGCCCCGCGACAGATTGCGGGGCATTCCAGGAGAAACTATGTCAGTTGCAAATCCCACTCGCGATGATTTCGCGAGCCTGCTCGAAGAATCATTTTCCGCCGGCCATTCCGGCGAAGGCCAGGTCGTCAAGGGCATCATCACCGCCATTGAGAAGGACATGGCCATCATCGACGTCGGCCTCAAGGTCGAAGGCCGCGTGCCGCTGAAGGAATTCGGCGTCAAGGGTAAGGACACGACGCTCAAGGTCGGCGACACGGTCGAGGTCTATGTCGAGCGTATCGAGAACGCGCTTGGCGAAGCCATGCTGTCGCGTGAAAAGGCCCGCCGCGAAGAGAGCTGGGTCCGTCTCGAAGAGAAGTTCACCAAGGGCGAACGCGTCGAAGGCGTCATCTTCAACCAGGTCAAGGGCGGGTTCACCGTCGACCTCGACGGTGCCGTGGCTTTCCTGCCGCGCAGCCAGGTCGATATCCGCCCGATCCGCGACGTCTCGCCGCTGATGCACAACCCGCAGCCCTTCGAGATCCTCAAGATGGATCGCCGCCGCGGCAACATCGTGGTGTCGCGCCGCACCGTACTCGAGGAAAGCCGCGCCGAACAGCGTTCGGAAATCGTGCAGAACCTCGAAGAAGGCCAGGTGGTCGAAGGCGTCGTCAAGAACATCACCGACTATGGTGCGTTCGTCGACCTCGGCGGCATCGACGGCCTGCTGCACGTCACCGACATGGCATGGCGCCGCGTCAACCATCCGACCGAAATCCTCAATATCGGCCAGACGGTCAAGGTGCAGATCATCCGCATCAACCAGGAAACCCACCGCATCTCGCTCGGCATGAAGCAGCTCGAGAGCGATCCGTGGTCCGAGATCGGCACCAAGTTCCCGATCGGCAAGAAGATCAAGGGTACCGTTACCAACATCACCGACTACGGCGCATTCGTCGAGCTGGAGCCGGGCATCGAAGGCCTCATCCACGTTTCGGAAATGTCGTGGACCAAGAAGAACGTGCATCCCGGCAAGATCCTGTCGACGACGCAGGAAGTCGACGTGGTGGTGCTCGAAGTCGATCCGGCCAAGCGCCGCATCTCGCTCGGCCTCAAGCAAACGCTGGAGAACCCGTGGGAGGCCTTCGCGCGCAGCCATCCGGTCGGCAGCCAGGTTGAGGGCGAGGTCAAGAACAAGACCGAGTTCGGCCTGTTCATCGGCCTCGAAGGCGATGTCGACGGCATGGTCCACCTTTCCGACCTCGACTGGACCCGTCCGGGCGAGCAGGTGATCGAGGAGTACAATCGCGGCGACATGGTCAAGGCGCAGGTGCTCGACGTCGACATCGACAAGGAGCGCATCTCGCTCGGCATCAAGCAGCTGGCCAAGGACACGGTCGGCGAAGCGGCGACGTCAGGCGAACTGCGCAAGAACGCAGTCGTCACCTGCGAGGTTATCGGCGTGAAGGATGGCGGTCTGGAAGTGCGGCTGGTCGACAGCGGCATCGAGACCTTCATCAAGCGCTCCGACCTCAGCCGTGACCGCGACGAGCAGCGCCCCGAGCGCTTCACTGTCGGCCAGAAGGTCGACGCCCGCGTCATCGCCTTCGACAAGAAGACCCGCAAGCTGCAGGTCTCGATCAAGGCGCTGGAAATCGCCGAAGAGAAGGAAGCGGTCGCCCAGTACGGTTCGACTGACTCCGGCGCTTCGCTGGGCGACATCCTGGGTGCCGCGCTGAAGAAGCAGGGCAGCTAAGCCAACACTGCGCCTCGCGCAGGTTGTAAACGAAACAAAAAGCCCCGCCGGAGCGATCCGGCGGGGCCTTTTTTGCACCCGACCTGAATTTCAGGCCCTGCCGTAAAGCGGCACCAGCGTGCCGCTCATCGCCAGATTGGCCGGCGAAGCGAGGTAGGCAATGGCCTCCGCGGCTGCTTCCAAGCTGACCCATTTGCTGAAATCGGCGCCCGGCATGTCAGCCCGGGTGGCCGGCGTGTCTAGGGTCGAGGGCGCCACGGCGTTGACCAGTATGCCCTTGCCCTTCAGCTCTTCGGCCATCGCCACGGTCATCGCGGCGACCGCCGCCTTGGCGGCAGCGTAAGCCACCTTGCCGGAGCCGCGCCGCGGATCGAGCCCGGCTCGCGCGGTGACATTGACGATGCGGCCCGATACGGAAGATTCCAGCATCGAGCGTATCGCCGCGCGGCAGCACAGGAAGGTGGTGCGGGCGTTGGTGTCCATCATCTCGGCAAAGGAGGCGGGCTCGATCTTCTCGACCGGTGCGGCGGTGAAGCCGCCGGCCAGATGCACCGATGCCCACAAATCCGGAACGCTAGCATAGAAGGCATCGACCTTGGCAGCGTCGGCGAGGTCGACATTGTGCGCCAGCCTGACGCGGTCATGTGCCGGGAAGGGAAAATGGGCAGGCGCGGCAGCGTGGGCATTGGGCACATGGCAAATCGCGCCCTGCTCCAGCAGTTTCCCTACGACCGCGCCGCCAAGCGCCCCGGTGCCGCCGGTCACCACGATATGTCTGCCGTCCAGTGTTTCCGTCATATTCGACCGCTCCGTCGTTGCGCGCCGCCGATGCGGAAGGTCGCGCCTTTCGCGCAATCACTCAACCGAAATCTCGATGACGTAGGGTCGTCCAGCCGCCCGCGCGCGCCGTAGCGCGTCCGCCAAGCCGCCGGCGCCGGAAATCCGCTCGGCGGCAATGCCATAGGCTTCGGCCAATTTGCAGAAATCCGGCGGTGCCGGGGAGACGCCGACCGGCTCGACGCCGACATCGAGCATCGAGGTTTCGATCTCGCGGTAGCCGCGATTGTTCCAGACGGCGAAGATCACCGGCGCCGCCGCGTCGAGCGCGGCGCCCAGTTCCGGCAGGGTGAACTGGAAGCCGCCGTCGCCGGTGAGACAAACGACCGGCGCCTCAGGCCTGGCAAGGGCAGCACCGATCGCCGCCGGCGGGCCATAGCCGAGCGCGCCGAAGCCGGTAGCGGCGTTGAACCAGCCGCCCGGCCGGTCGTGATCGTAATAGAGGTTGGCGGCGTAGACCGGCTGGGTCGAATCGCCGACGATGATCGAGCCAGGCAGCGCATCACGGATCGTCTCGACGGCGCGCAATTGCGCCTGCATAGCTGGGCCAATCTCGGCAAAGGCCGCTTGCCGCGTCGCGGCCGCGAGAGCGGCGCCGTCGCCTGATTGCGCCTGGCCCATGCCGAGTTCGGCATGCAGCGCCTCGAGCGCTGCGCCACAATCGGCCTGGATCGAAATCCGGGCCGGCCGCCTGGTAAGTTGGTCGGCGCCGATGTCGATGCGGATCAGATTGGCGGGCAGGACAAAACCGCCGTCGCCATAGCCGTCATAATCGGTCGGACCGAATTCGGTACCGGCGGCGATGACCAGGTCGGCATCGGCCATCAGCGCACGCACCGCCTTCAGGCTGGGGCTGGCCGGCACGCCAAGCGGATGGCGATAGAGCAGGCCGCGCGCATTGGCGGTCTGGACGACCGGCGCTCCCAACCTCTCGGCCAGGCGCTGCAACGGCGCTTCGGCAGCTTTGGCGCCGCCGCCGGCCAGGATAAGCGGCCGGCGGGCGGCAGCGCAAAGCCTGGCTGCCTCAGCGATCACCGCGGCGCCCGGCTCGGGCGGGGCCGAATTCCGCAGCAGCGCCACGATGCCGGTGGCGGGCATGGTCATGACATCGGTCGGGATCTCGATATGCACTGGCCCCGGACGCGAGGATGAAAAAAGTGCAAAAGCGCGGGCGAGCACGCCGGGCAATTCGCCGGCCTCGGTGACACGGTGCGAAAACAGCGCCACCTTCTCCATCATGCCGCGCTGGTCCGGCAGTTCATGCAGATGGCCAAGGCCCTTGCCCAGCGTCGGCGTGGCGTTGACGCCCGAGATTACCAGCATCGGCACCGAATCGGCGCGCGCCTGGCCCATGGCGGTGATGGTGTTGGTCAGCCCCGGCCCGGTGATGACGAAGGCGACACCCGGCTTGCCGCTGGCGCGCGCATAGCCGTCAGCCATGAAGCCGGCGCCCTGCTCGTGGCGCGGCGTGACGTGACGGATCTTCGACCGCGCAAGCCCGCGGTAGAGCTCGACCGTGTGCACGCCGGGAATGCCGAAGACGGTGTCGACGCCGTGCGCTTCCAGCAAGGTGATGAGCGCTTCGCCGATCGTCGTCATTGTCTTAGCACCGGGCGCGTGAGGCAGGTTGGGCCGCCCTCGCAGGCAATGCACAGCGCATCGGCCTCGAATGTCGAGACCGTACAGCCGGCGGCCTGCATGGCAGCCGCCGTCTTCGGAAAACCGGCAACGGCGATAACCTGGCGCGGCGCGGTCGGCAGGACGTTCAGGCTGAGCCCGCTCGAGGCGAAGAATTCGTCGGCGTCGCCCTCGACCAGGCGAATGCCATGCGCACGCAGCATCTGGTGGAAGGCGACCGGCAGGAGCGGCCCATAGACCAGCGCCAGATCGTCGGCGAGCGGGCTGATCACCGACATCAGATGCAGGCAGGCGTCCTCGCCTTGCCAGAGCGGCAGGTCGAAGCCATAGACCTGGATGCCTTTGGGTGAAAGCAGGTTGGAGAGCTGCTGGATGCCGTGCTGATTGGTGCGTACGCCGCGGCCGACCGCCAGTGTGTTTGCATCCATCCACACGCAGTCGCCGCCCTCGACCTGGCCGGGAGTCTCGATACGGCCGAGGACAGGTATGCCCATGCGCCCATAAGCTGCCTCGTGCAGGCCGGGCTCGGGCCGGCGCAGCGCCTTGCCCATGGCAAGGATGACCGCGCCATGGTCGGTCATCAGCGAGGGATCGTGGGTAAAGACAGAATCGGCAAGCCCGTCATCGGCGTCGCTCAGCCATTCGATCTCGGCGCCTGAGCCGGAAATCAGCCCGGCCAGCGCTTCATGCTGGGCCGCCGCTTTTTGCGGATCGAAGCCGGGACCGTAGTGCCATTCCAGTGCTTCGGCCCGATGCATGGCGCTGGCGGCGGAGCGCATCAGCACGCGCTGCAGCGGCCCGGCCATCGACTGCGACCCGTATGCTTTGCCCACTAAATTCTCCTGAAACGCGCTCCCTCCTGCCAATAGCCACTCGGCAGGCCGTGATCAATGGTCCAAAAACTGCGGTTGACGGAGGCAAGCGGAACGGTCCATCTTGAGAATCGGAACGCTGTCCAGTGACGGGTAATGGGTAATAAATTCCAGCAAGGACTGCCTCGGCTGCTCCGCGGGGCACCGCGACGATGACAGCGCCGGCCACCGCCCTGAAGCATACGGTGCAGAACGGCGCCGCCGAAGCCATCCACGTCGAGAACCTGCACAAGAATTTCGGCAAGCTGCACGTATTGAAGGGCGTTTCGCTGTCGGCGCGCGATGGCGAGGTGATCGCCATCATCGGCGGCAGCGGCTCGGGCAAGTCGACGCTGCTGCGCTGCATCAATTGCCTGGAGAACCCGACCAGCGGCATCATCCGCGTCAATGGCGAAGAGATAAAGCTGAAGGCCGACAGCCACGGCCACACCGTGCCCGCCGACCGCAAGCAGATCGAACGCATCCGCTCCAAGCTCGGCATGGTCTTCCAGAACTTCAATCTTTGGAGCCACATGACGTTGATCGAGAACGTCATCGAGGTTCCCGTGCATGTGCTCGGCGTCAAGCGCGATGTAGCGATCGGCGAGGCGGAAAAGCTGCTCGCCCGCGTCGGCCTGGCCGAAAAACGCGACGTCTACCCCGCCTATCTGTCGGGCGGCCAACAGCAGCGCGCAGCGATAGCCAGGGCGCTGGCCATCAATCCGCGCGTCATGCTGTTCGATGAGCCGACCTCGGCGCTCGACCCGGAGTTGGTCGGCGAAGTGCTGAAGGTGATCGGCGACCTGGCGCGCGAAGGCCGCACCATGGTGCTGGTCACGCATGAGATGAAGTTTGCCCGCGAGGTGGCGACGCATGTCGTCTATCTCCATAACGGGCTGGTCGAGGAAGAAGGGCCGCCGGAACAGATCTTCGGCGCACCAAAATCCGAAAGGCTGAAGCAGTTTCTGCGCAATGTTGGATGACTTGCGAGAAAAGCAGACGGGAACGTCAAAACCAAAAAACGGGAGAACTGAAAAATGAAACCTTTTCTCAAAACGGCGCTCGCGGCCACGCTGATCGCATTGTCGGGCGCATTTTCGGCAAGCGCCGAACAGATCAAGGTGGGTTTTTCGCCGGAAGCCTATCCGCCGTTTTACTCGCAGGATGCTTCCGGCAAGTGGGGTGGCTGGGAAGTCGACATCGTCAACGCCATTTGCGGCGAAGCCAAGCTGGATTGCGCATTGACGCCAGTCCCGTGGGACGGCCTCATCCCGGCGCTTAAAACCAAGAAGATCGATGCGATCATGAATTCGATGTCCATTACCGACGAGCGCAAGAAGGAAATCGACTTCTCCGACAAATACTATAACACGCCGACTGCGGTGATCGGCGCCAAGGATCAGAAATTCGATGCGACGCCAGAGGGGTTGAAAGCCAAGATAGTCGGCGTTCAGGCGTCTACGGTGCACGCCGCCTACGCCAAGAAGCACTTCACCGACGCTGCGGAAATCAAGGAATACCAGACGCAGGACGAGGCAAATCAGGATCTCGCCGCCGGCCGGATCGATGCCACTCAGGCCGATTCGATCGCGCTCGACGCGTTTTTGAAGTCGGACCAAGGCAAGGCGTGCTGCGACCTCAAGGGTTATGTCGCGCCGGACCTTGAAGTGCTCGGGCCGGGCGTCGGCGCCGGCATGCGCCAAGGCGACACCGAGCTCAAGGACAAGATCAATGCCGCCATCAAGGCCATTCGGGCCAATGGCAAATATGCCGAAATCACCAAGAAGTACTTCGATTTCGACATCTACGGCGAAGCGTCGCAGTCCAACTGACGGCAACGGCGTCAAGCCGGGCATGCCTAGCCGCCGTCGTCGCGGTGGGCATGTCCGGCTTGACGCATCATTGGCGCCTCAACCCGCAAGTCCAGGGGACATAAGCTGAGCGACGTTCTCGCCACCATGTTCGGAGCCAGTTCGCTGGAATTGCTGTCCTTCGAACCGCCGAACGGCAGGGGTCTCAGCCTTCTGCATGGGCTGGCAAACTCCGTCGGAATTGCTTTCGGTTCCTTTGGGGTTGGTCTTTTGATCGGCGTCGGCGGCGCCTATGGCAAGCTCTATGGCGGGCCGGTGGTCCGTGACCTGCTGGAAGTTTACACCACAGTGGTCCGCGCCGTGCCCGAGTTGGTGCTGATCCTGCTGCTTTATTTCGCTGGTACCGACCTCATCAACCAGTTGCTTACCGCGCTCGGCTATGCCGCGATCGACATCAACGGGGTTGTCGCCGGCATAGGCGTGCTCGGGGTCGTGCAGGGCGCCTACTCCACCGAAGTCTTGCGCGGCGCAATCCGCGCCGTTCCGCAAGGCCAGATCGAAGCCGCGCGGGCCTATGGAATGCCTCCCGGCCTGCTTCTCAGGCGTATAACGCTGCCGGCGATGCTGCCCTTCGCCATTCCGGGGCTGGCAAATTTGTGGCTGATCGCCACCAAGGACACCGCGCTTCTCGCGATCGTCGGCGTCAATGAACTGACCCAAACCACACGGACGGCAGCCGGCGCGACGAAGGCTTATTTCACCTTCTTCATGGCGGCGGGCGCGCTTTATCTCGTTCTGACCCTCGTCTCCAACGTCGTCATCGGGCGGGTTGAGCGCTGGGCGCGACGCGGCATGCCGTCGATCGCGGGATCGCACTGATGGCGACCGAAACCCCGGTCATTGACGCCGTCGCACGGGCCTCGCTCTGGATGCAGCCACACCGCATAGCTCTGATCCTGATCGCGCTGGTTGTCGTACTGGCATCGATTTTCCTCATGCGCTGGGATTGGCTTCCCACCTATCTGCCGCTGGCTTTGCAAGGCATATGGCGGACCATCTGGCTGCTTGTGGTAACGTCGGCTCTGGGCATCGCGCTCGCCATCCCCCTCGGCCTGGCGCAGGTGATCGGCCCGCCGATCTTGAGCGTGCCGGCCAAGGTGTTCTGCACGATTGTTCGCGGCACGCCGCTGCTGCTCCAGCTCTGGCTGCTCTACTACGGACTGGGTTCGCTGTTTCCGCAATTTCCGTGGATACGCGAGTCGTTCCTCTGGCCCATTCTAAGGCAGGCATGGCCCTACGCCGTTCTTTCTCTGACGATCTCGTA